>CAYFQK010000001.1:0-48595 GCA_964345255.1 uncultured Bacteroidales bacterium
TTAATAGCTCTTGTTTAAGGGCGAAGCCCTGATACGTAAAAGCACAGCCCGCCCGCACGAATAAATTCGGTCATTCGGGCGGGGGTGAAATAAAATGAAACCCTGTGTAAAAGGAAATAAAGCGTCAATAAAAGGGCTGAAAGCCTGCCACGTAAATAGATACCGAAAAAGATTCTTATCAATAGATAGAAAACATAAAATAATAAATATTAATCAATTCCAAAAAAAGGGAAAGGCTTGTGGAGTCCTTTTCCATTTTTTATTGGAGGCTCTCTTAGTTGTTAAACTGTTTCTTTCATACAATTTTTATAATTTGCGTAAGTTATTTTTATAAGCTTTAAATTAGGTGAAATGAAGATTAAAATAATATTTGTTTCGTTCGGTATTTTTCTTTTTCTGACCATTGGCCTGAATGCTCAAACGAAAAATTATTCCAAAAGTGAAATTCGTCAAAATGCCGGCTCTGTTCCGGAGGGAATAAAAGATGATGTTAATAAATTATCTGACTATCTAACTAAAAACATTACAAGTGAAGAAGCGAAGGCTTATGCTTTTTATTACTATACCTCCGATGCTATTAAATATAACTTTGAAAAAAGCGATCGAATCACCATAAACGCCTCCAGGGAGGATATTCTTGAAGATGCTTTAACAGAAGGGGTAGGAGTTTGCCAGCACTACTCAGAGTTGTTTCACGCACTCAGCGAGGCGGCAGGAATTAAATCTTATGTCGTCGCAGGTTATACTCGTCAGAATGGAAAAGTCAGAAGCACGGCACATGCATGGAATGCTCTCTTAATCGATGGTAAGTGGAAACTTTTCGACCCGACGTGGGGTGGGGGATACAGCCAGGGAAACGAGTACGTTCATCGCTTTACGGAGGAATATTTCCTGGTGCCCCCTGATAAAATGATCAAAAGCCATATGCCCTATGATCCCATTTTTCAGTTTTCGAATCAAGTTATCACCCATAAGGATTTTAAAGATGGAAAATTTGAAGGGTATACCAAAATGTTTGATGATTACAGGCAGGCCCTCAACCGGCACCACGATCTCCCTGAGCAAACGCAACTTAAAGAAGCCATGGATCGCATACAACGTGTCTGGACCGGACAGGAAACGGTTGAGAAATACTATAACTTTCTGAAGCAGAATTATAACGTCCACCTGGCTAATGAGCAGGTTAATCTACACAACAAAGCGGCAAATATTCTCAATGAAGGAGTGGACATCTTTAACCGGTATGTAAACCGGCTGAATCAGAACAGGGGTGATTACCCCGGTGGCAGACAAGTTGCGATCAATGAACTTGAAAAAGCTGAGCAAAAAGTGAAAAAGGCAAAAGCTATTTTTAACAGCGTGAATCCCCCCATGCGACTTAGAAACTCTGTGGCAAAAAACAAAAACATTGCAAAACAGCTATTGAAAAGAATAGATAAGGAAAAATCCAGGCTTCCGGAATAAAAAAAGGCCACCTCACGAAGGAGGCAGCCTTAAACAAAAATGAACCCGCAATTTTGTTTACCGGATTATTTGTATTTTTCTGGCAGCATTTTTACTTCCTGTAATAATATTCAAAAGATAAATCCCTTCCTTAAGGTCAGAAACATCCATTTGAAAATTGACCTGATTAGAGGCATCCATGCTTTTTACAACCTTGCCGGTAAGATCCACCAATTGAATATTGGCGTTATCGATAGATTCTTGCATATCAAGCTTTACGTAATTCGCTGCCGGATTCGGATATACTGTAAGATTTAACTTTCTTTCGAAAGTTTCATCAACGCCTGTGGTATTAGTGAGCTTTACCAGCTCTCCACCGACGGGAAGCGCTGCATACAAACCGAAAGCAGCACCGTCGCTATTGTTGGATGGGTTTAAAAATCCAGAGGCTAAGACTGTTATTGCTGATCCCTGTAATCCAAGCGAATTGAGCGGCGCATCAAATACAGCAACAGCGCTCTCGCCTGTTTCATCAGCCACTGTCAGCTGATAGTCCTCGGTACCCAGTTCAAGGTATCCGGCAAATTGACCATACTCAAAATTATCTATTAATGTACCCGCTCCAATGCCGGTTTCCTGAATGTCAACTGTCGGGGCATCCGTGGCACCATGAAATACTAATACATCTGTGTTCATTTCATTCGATGCAACTTCCCGGGCCATATCATAAACATAAATGTTGAAAGGCTCTGCCGGATCATATCCGTCTGCGCTTACAATTCCGTTGGCTACGAGAAGGTATTTTTCGCCGCCTGTAAGCGTATAATCAAACGTTGCAATCGCATCATCCGAACTGGTACTGTTTGCGGGAGCCACGCCAATGGTAAACTCTTCTCCGGCCGGGGCATCAATGAAAGGGGATGCCGTGCGGAATGAGAAGTCATCCAGCAATGGGGTATCGTTTAACCAGATGTCTACCGTCTCAGCAGCTGCGTCTGCCGAGTTGTGTATCACCTGCACACGGGCTGTACTGATTTCCTCTGCGGGAAGTTCTACTAATTCACCACCGGAAGGCAGTGCGACATAAAGTCCAAAAGCAGGACCACCGCTGTTGTTGTCAGGATTCAGAAATCCGGAAGCGACAACAGTAAGGGCTTCACCGCTTAAGCCAAGGGTTTCCAGAGGGGCGCCAAATTGCGCTACGGTATTTGTTCCGCCTGCATCACGAATCTGCAGGGAATAATCCGATGTGGGTAGTTCAAGGTATCCCTGGAACTCGGAATAAGCAATATCATCAACAATGGTTCCGGCACCGGCTGCTACTTCCTTTACATCTACCACCGGAGCATCGGTTGAGCCATGGGCTACCAATACATCCGTGTTGTCTCCCGAAGTGGCGGACTCACGGGCCATACTGTATACATTTAAGTTAAATGGCTGAGCCGGATCATATCCGTCTGCGCTTACAATTCCGTTGGCTACGAGAAGGTATTTTTCGCCGCCTGTAAGCGTATAATCAAACGTTGCAATCGCATCATCCGAACTGGTACTGTTTGCGGGAGCCACGCCAATGGTAAACTCTTCTCCGGCCGGGGCATCAATGAAAGGGGATGCCGTGCGGAATGAGAAGTCATCCAGCAATGGGGTATCGTTTAACCAGATGTCTACCGTCTCAGCAGCTGCGTCTGCCGAGTTGTGTATCACCTGCACACGGGCTGTACTGATTTCCTCTGCGGGAAGTTCTACTAATTCACCACCGGAAGGCAGTGCGACATAAAGTCCAAAAGCAGGACCACCGCTGTTGTTGTCAGGATTCAGAAATCCGGAAGCGACAACAGTAAGGGCTTCACCGCTTAAGCCAAGGGTTTCCAGAGGGGCGCCAAATTGCGCTACGGTATTTGTTCCGCCTGCATCACGAATCTGCAGGGAATAATCCGATGTGGGTAGTTCAAGGTATCCCTGGAACTCGGAATAAGCAATATCATCAACAATGGTTCCGGCACCGGCTGCTACTTCCTTCACATCTACCACCGAAGCATCGGTTGAGCCATGGGCTACCAATACATCCGTGTTGTCTCCTGAAGTGGCGGACTCACGGGCCATGTCATATACATGAATGTTAAACGGCTGAGCCGGGTCGTATCCCGAACCACTTACGATACCATTGGCAACCAAAATATATTTCTCATCTGCACCCAGGTTGTAAGTAAATTGGGCGATTGCACCGGTTGTATCTTCACTGTCCGGCGGAAGGATACTGATATCAATGTCTTCCCCAGCGGGTAGGTCTACAAACGGTGAAGATGTCCTGAATGAAAAATCATCTAAAAGCATTCCGTCGTTTAACCAAATATCTACTATTTCTGCAGCCGCATCGGCCGAATTGTGTATGACTTGCACTCTCGCTGTGGAAGAAACCCCGGCAGTTGGTAACTCAATCAATTCACCACCGCCCGGCAATGCTACCCAAAGTCCAAAATTTGGGCCGTTATTGTTATCTTCGGGATTTAAGAATCCTGAGGCGACTATTGCCAACGCAGAGCCCGGAGATGAAAGATCACTCAACGGAACATTATATGATGCAATGGTATTTGAACCTGTTTCATCTGTAATCTCCAAAGTCAAATTAGTATTTTGGACGGAGAAATAATCTGTAAAATCACTGTAAGCAAGATTGTCTGCATACTCTTCCGGATTTGGATTAAATCCTGTTTCATAGATGTCTATCGCAGGAGCATCAGTTACACCGTGATGTATTAACAGGTCTGTAAAATAAGACCCCTGACCTTGTTCCTGGGCAGCATCGTATACGTGAATATTAAATGGCTGAGCCGGGTCGTATCCCGAACCACTTACGATACCATTGGCAACCAAAATATATTTCTCATCTGCACCAAGGTTGTAAGTAAATTGGGCGATTGCACCGGTTGTATCTTCACTGTCCGGAGGAAGGATACTGATATCGATATCTTCCTCGGCGGGTAGGTCTACAAAGGGTGAGGATGTCCTGAATGAAAAATCATCCAAAAGCATTCCGTCATTCAACCAAATATCTACTGTTTCAGCAGCCGCATCGGCTGAATTGTGAATTACCTGAACTCTGGCAGTTTCCTGAGAGCTGGCATAAATAGAAACTCCTGTTACAAGAGTTAGTGTTAAAAGTAATTTTCCTAAAATTTTCATAATTCTATTATTTTGATTAATTTTAAATAAAAGGATCTAATCGGGATTTTGTTTAATTTGATGCTATTTTTTATTAAACAAAATATAGAATATTGATTTTAAATGTTTTGAATTTAATTAAGAGTAATTACAAGGTCTGCATGCAATTCTGATAATATTTTAGAAAATAAGAATAATAGATTGTTTATCAATAAATTGTGTAAATATTATACCGATTTCAATAACCCTCGGGGATGAATTCCTAAAATATATTAAATTTTTGTTAAATAAATTTAGCTATTGATTAAACAGAATGATAGGAGGGACGTTATTGAATAAAACTTAATAATATGGAAGTACTTGTAACAAATCAATTTTTGCCGATCGGAATAGATGAGGCATGGGAATTTTTCTCGAAACCGGGAAATTTAAAAGAAATCACCCCTTCATATATGGGGTTTGATATAACTTCGGATTATAACACAAATGAAATGCATGCAGGCATGATTATCACCTATAAAGTGAGGCCCCTTTTTAATATCCCACTTAATTGGATGACCGAAATCATGCACGTTGAAAAGCCCTGGTTTTTCGTGGATAATCAAAAGAAAGGGCCTTTTTCTATCTGGCATCACCAGCATCATTTTCAGGAAGTTAATGGTGGAATAAACATGAAAGATATTGTGCATTACGCGGCTCCTATGGGTATCTTGGGATTACCTGTAGAAAAGACCATTATTAAAAAACGCGTGCAGCACATTTTTGATCACCGTTATAAAGTTTTGGAGGACCATTTTGGCAATGGATAATCATCTGGCTGACTATTCCATAATGGGTATTGATTATGGTTCTAAACTCTCGGGGAATACAGTTGTAGCGCTCCTTCATAATAAAACCATAACTTTTCATAAGAGTAAAAAAAACAGGAATGCCGATCAAATGATTTTGGATATAGCAAATGATATTAAACCCGGCTATGTTTTTATTGATGCTCCTTTGTCTTTACCGGGTATTTATTCCAACCCTTCCAAATATTCTGACTATTTTTACCGAATGGCAGATAGCGAGTTAGGAGCGATGTCACCGATGTTTTTGGGCGGATTGACGGCAAGGGCGATGCGTTTGGCGAATGAACTGAAATCGAAAGGAATGAAAGTACATGAAAGCTATCCTGCCGCTATAGCGCGCTCACTGGAGCTGCATGAGCTGGGATATAAAAAGGATAAAAAGAGTATAAACAAACTTGCGTCTCTTTTAAACGAATACCTTGGAATTGACTTTGACGAAAATAAAGTCACCACCTGGCATCACATCGATGCGCTTTTAACGCTGGTGATAGCAAAACGTTACTTTGAATCAAGGCACCTGGTTTTCGGAGAAAAAGAGGAGGGGCTTATTTACGTATAGGTATTATGAAAACGTTAAGATTAATTCTGGGTGACCAACTAAATTATAACCATTCGTGGTTTAAAAAAGTAAACAATCATGTGACGTATGTCTTGATGGAAGTCAAGACAGAAACATCCTATGTGAAACATCATGCGCAAAAAGTCATAGCCATATTCGCTGCAATGAGATCTTTTGCCCGTCACCTGGAACAAAACGGCCACCACGTCAGTTATTTTAAGCTGGATGACGATAACAACAGGCAATCCTTTTCCGAAAATATTAATGCCCTGGTCAGAGAAAAGGGATTTACAAAGCTTGAATACCTTCATCCGGATGAATACCGGGTGGACCAACATTTACGCGAATTATCAGAGGAACTTTCCATTCCTGCCATCGCCTATGATACCGAACATTTTTTCACTGGACGGGGAGAAGTGCAGGAATTATTTGAGGGGAAGAAGACTTATCTGATGGAGACTTTTTACCGTCATATGCGTAAAAAGCACCAGGTTTTGATGGATGCCTCCGGAAAGCCTAAGGGAGGCAAGTGGAACTTTGATAAATCCAACAGGAACAAATTACCAAAAGGGCATCAGCCTCCCGCACCTTACCATTTTCATCACAATCATGAGGATATTCTGAATTTGCTAGACGAATGCGGAGTGGATTTCTTCGGCAACCCCTCAGCAAAAGATTTCCAATGGCCTGTATCCCGGGAAGAAAGTCTTGAGCTTCTTGATTATTTCGTAAAGGACCTCTTGCCGCTTTTTGGTGTTTACCAGGATGCTATGGACAATAACGAGTGGAGTCTCTATCATTCCAGGTTGTCTTTTTCTTTAAATGTTAAAATGCTTCATCCGCTCGAAGTGGTTCGAAAGGTGGAAGACGCTTTTCATCAAAATAGTGATATCGACATTGCACAGGCCGAGGGATTTATCAGGCAAATATTAGGATGGAGGGAGTTCATGAGAGGAGTATATTGGGCTCATATGCCGGAATACGCCTCAAGAAATTACTTTAATCATCAGCGGAAGCTACCCGGTTTTTACTGGACCGGCAACACGAAAATGAATTGCCTCAGTAAAGCCATAGGTCAGTCACTGGAACATGCCTATGCGCATCATATTCAGCGACTGATGATCACCGGGAATTTTGCCTTGTTGAATGAGACTCATCCCGACGAAGTCGACCGGTGGTACCTGGGCATTTACATCGATGCTTTTGAGTGGGTGGAAATGCCTAATACTCGAGGCATGAGTCAGTTTGCCGACGGAGGCGTGGTGGCCACCAAACCTTACGTATCATCAGCGAACTATATCAACAAAATGAGCGATTACTGCAAGCACTGCCACTACAATCCGAAAAAGACCACCGGAGAAGATGCTTGTCCATTCAACTCACTATTCTGGAGTTTTTTGGATAAGAACCGGGAATTGTTTTCGAAAAATCGTCGCATGAATTTCCTGGTAAAAAACTGGGAAAAACGGGATGCTTCCAACCGAAATGCTATTATTGAACAGGCAGAATATTTTAAAGCAAATGTAGATAAGCTTTGAAAATATCCTTTTAACCCGTCCTGTATTTGAAAATGCGATTGGATTTTTTTAATCGCTGTCAAGCTTAGAAAGCTTTTCCTCGTCACACTCTGCCAGGCTTTTAAGCTTCATGTCAACAAAAGCAAAACGCTCATCCTGGTATTCATGGACTGCCGGCACCAAGACCGTTTTAAGCCGGGCCGCTTTGGCAGCTATGGCTCCATTGAAAGAGTCTTCAAAAGCAAAGGCTTCATCAGGCTTAAGTTTCATCTCTTTCAGTGCGCTCAGAAAAATGGCCGGATGGGGTTTCCCGTAAATTTCGTTTTCGGCCGAACAAATTACTGAAAAATAATCTCCAATTCCTGTAACCTCAAGTACTGCCCGAATAATCTGGTGAGCCGAGGAGGAGGCTAAACCAAGCACGAATCCTTTTTTTTGTAAGTGTTCCAAAAGCTCTTTTGCTCCGGGCAGCAGAGCAATACCATTACGGATTTGACTTTCCACTTCATCTTTTATGTCCAGAATTACTTCTTCGGGATATTTTTCTTTCCAGGGATATTTTGAATACCAGTATTTAACAACTTCATCAATACGAAGCCCCATCACGCTGTGGCATTTTTCCACATCCATCGGTACGCCAAGGTCATTAAATATTTTTATTTCGGCTTTTTGCCACAGAGGCTCTGTGTTTACCAGCAGGCCATCCATATCGAAAATCGCACCTCTAATCATAATGGTAAATTTGATTTAAGCAAACCAGTTGTTTTGATGCTAATTTAAGAAAGTTTTTGAATTGTGAGTTGAATCAGCAGTTATATGCGGTTTAATCCGTTTTTTAATACCCAATAAATATACATTTCCACCTATTACGCTTATGGCCATTAAGCCATGGAGTCAGAGAGGTTGTAATAAAAAAAGGCGCCGAGGCGCCCTTAAATAGTATTATTCAGTTATCCCTCACCCGGGTTTATCGCGCGTTTCGGGCTGGCTGCGAAAACGCTGATCATTGAGGTAGGAGAAAAATCCTACGACAATAATAGTTGCTACAACATAATATACGAATACCGGCACCGGTACCGGGTCTCCCTTAGCATAGGAGTGAAGTCCGGATAAATAGTAATTGACTCCAAAATAGGTCATGATAATGGAGCCGAAGCCAATGACTGAAGCCATATTAAACGTGTAACGGCTTTTCAGCCCGGGCATCATGCGCATGTGAACTATGAAAGCATATACCAGCACCGAGACCAGAGCCCATGTTTCTTTCGGGTCCCAGCCCCAATAACGGCCCCATGACTCATTAGCCCAAACACCTCCCAAAAAGGTTCCGATAGTGAGCATGTATAACCCTATCGTCAGTGTCATCTCGTTGATATTGGTCAGGTGTCCGATACGCGTATCTATAAGCGCCACGTTCTTTTCAGTTTTAAACAAATTAAGCAGTAATGACAAAAATCCCAGCAATGCTCCCAGAGCAAAAAAGCCATAACTGGCGGTGATTATAGATACGTGAATGGTTAGCCAGTATGATTTTAGCACAGGAACCAGGTTCGTAATCTCCGGATCCATCCACGACAGATGGGCAACCATCAGGATTATGGATGAAAGCACCGCTGTTGCCGCCATAGTGATAGGAGACCGTTTAACAAATATCACACCTGCCAGCATGGTGGCAAAGGCGATGTAAATCATCGACTCATATCCATTGCTCCAGGGGGCGTGACCGGAGAGATACCAGCGCCAGCCAAGGCCGATGATATGCAGAACAAAGAGTGTACTGATAAGCCCCAAGAAAATTCGCACCGGCCATTTTAGTTGGTAGCGGGATAGGATGCGAATAAAAAGCATGATTAACAACACAAAGCCAAGCAAACCATAGGCCTGACCTAGTTTAAGAAAAATATTGGCATTGTTATACCAAATTTCTGCTTCAAGCTTTGATTCGGGTGGAATAATCTCTTCCCCGTATTTATACTGGTAGTTTTTGATCCCCTCCAGATATTCCGTGGCCTGAGAATAATCTCCGGAATTATTTCCCTCCAAAACAGCCGAGAGGTATAATCCGAATATATTACTTACAAAAACCGAATCATCTTCGGGCATCCTGAGATTTTGTGCTTTAGGCGTATACCAGGAATGGTGAATATCGCCGGGCTTGGGAAATATTTTTAAAAACTGCCCCAGCGTGGCCATATAAAAGATGTTTACCCGTTCATCCACCCTAATTAATTCCTTATCAAATTGATTTCTTGCTGCTGGTTTCTTGCTATGGGCCTGCTCCACCTGTTGCCTTATGAGGTATTGACCTTTCCGCTCATCAACAAAATCAGTAAAAGCAGCATAATCACCTTCAATACCGAGCAGCTCTTTAAGGGCATCGTGCCCTACTTTTATCATAGGAACCCGCTTCCATTTCTCAGGCTGGCTGATGATGCCCAGGAACACCTGGTCGGAGTGCAAGCCCCGAAAGCTGGTTTTTCGGGTAATTTTTCTTATTATTTCATTTCCCAGCGTATTCATGGGCTCTACACGTCCCTGCTTATCCTGCACCAGTAGCCTGCCAAAGCTCCTGGCATGATCGTAATCTACTGTTTTCAGCCCATTTTGCGACTGGACACCGGTAAGCCCACTGATGGTCAATAGCCCTATTAACACCACCGACTTTGTGGTTTGACTGAGTTGATTCGTTCGCCTGACCAGCGATTGAAAACGGCTGTTTTTGTTAAAAATTGAGGCGAGCATCCCCAGCGACATCAAAAAGTAGCCGATGTAGGTCACAATGGTTCCCGGCAAATCGTGATTTACCGACAAAATGGTTCCCTTTTCGTCCTGGTCGTAGGACGACTGGTAAAATCTATACCCCCGGTGCTTTAAGACGTTGTTCATGTATATATGTCGTGACTCACGAATATTTTTCCCTTCATCTATCAATACGACTTTACTCTCAAAGGATGAGGGGCTTTGAGAACCGGGATATCGCTCCAGAATAAAATCATTGAGCTTAATTGAAAAGGGCAGTACTCTCTCTTTCGCCCCATAGGCAAGGTCAATTTCAGCCCCGTCCAGTAGGAGGCTGGAAGGAATACCTTTAGCGCCTTTTGAACCTCTAACGATTACCTCTTTCTGCTTTTTGCCTGAAGTTACACGAAATCGCATTACGTCGGCATATTGCTGCTGTGTGGTCTTAGCCGGGCGAAAAGAAATTGTAGCTGAAGGGTAAAACTGTTCCAGGGAAATTTGTATGTTCGTGCCAATTCTCACTAACTTCCCATCAGTAAAGGGCACCTGATCCCGCGGACCATATTGCTTTTTACCAGCCTGCATGTCGATTACTGTCAATGAATCCGGCGCTTGGAGTAAAACCTGGTTATCACCGGTTACCTTGAAATTAAAGGCATCCTGCCGGTTGGTGTTTAACCCAAAACGGTAGCCGGCAATATCACGAGTCTCACCGGCTCTGACGTAGGTGAGCTGTTTTCCACGATTTTGTATTATCTGGAAAGTCAGGATGGGATCTCCGTCCGGTGACTGGGTGAGGGACTCCATAGCGTTGGGAACATATTTTAAAAGTTCAAAGCGATAGGACTTATCATTGAACGTATAGCTCCCGGAAAAATCATTGCTCAAACCGTCGGCAAAAGTCACCTGCTCTGTAATCTTCTTCGCACTTTCCCCTTCACTAAAATTAAATTTCAGATACGAATTGTAAGTGCGGATAATATTGGATTTTTCGTTTTCACGGATATGCATAGACCCTTCAAAACCAAGATAGCGCGTTATGGCAGCTCCCAGCAAGATGATGATGAATGAGAGGTGGAACAGTAAAACAGTGAGTTTCGATTTCCTCAGCATGTTATAAACTACAAAACTTCCTATCAGGTTAACTGTCAGAAGCAGCAAAAGAATCTCAAACCATGCAGTATCATAAACAAGGGCTCTTGCAGTGGCTGTAGTGTAATCGTTTTCAATGAAAGTAGCCACGCCAATGGCGATAGCAAAAATGAGGATAAGAATCCCCATGAGTCTTATAGAAAATAAAAAATAGATTGCTTTTTTTAACATAATTAGATTTTTAGATAAAACAGGGCTTAAAACTATGAAAAAAAATTTATTATTTGTATATTGAACCCAAACAACGTTCTCACATAATTAGTTCATAACAAGGAATAGTTAAATATTTGTTAAAACGATTATGCTTGGGGGTAAACAGCAAAATAATTTGTTTTATAAAAAAACTATTAACGTATGAAAAACTTTTACGCTTTATCATTAATTGCCGTTTCCATAGTAACTTACTTTGCGTTAACTTCAGGAATCGAGCGAAGCACAGGTTCTCCGGGAGGAAAGTCAGGTTCCCCCGGCGACAATGGCTCTACCTGCACACAATGTCATAACGGAACCCCCTCACAGGTTGATGACTGGATAACGAGTGATATTCCGAACAACGGATTTATTCCGGGAGAGACATACACTATAACTGCGGAACTTTCGGACGATGAGGCCGAAAGAATGGGCTTTGAGCTTACGGCCGAAGATAACCAGGGAAACAAAATGGGAACATTCACCATCACTGATGCCACCGAAACACAGTATACAAACAACGATGATGCGGTAACGCACACTATCGATGGCATTGACCCCTCCGGCGGAACCAAAAGCTGGTCGGCTGATTGGACGGCTCCCGAAAACCCGGCCAGTGAAGTCACCTTTTATGCGGCTTTTAATGCAGCCAATGGCGACGGTGGTACTTCAGGAGACAATATTTTCACCTCTGATCTTACAGCTGATATCAATAGCGTAGGAATTACCGAAAACACATCCATAAACAGGATGTATCCCAATCCGGCAAAAGATTTTATAAAAGTTGAATTTATTCAATCTGAACCGCGCAAAATTGATATCATCAGCGTGCAGGGAGCTGTGGTCAAATCGCTCTCAACGGACCGAAAGGAATTAAAAATTTCTGTGGAAGGATTGAAAGAGGGCGTTTATTTCCTGAAAGAAGGAGACTCATCACTAAAGAGATTCTTAGTTTTATAACCCTGCGGAGATAAACAAAAAACCCGGTGCTTTCAAAAAAAAGCACCGGTTTTTTTCATTTCAGGGCGTTTATGTTAGCACTCATCACAATTCAGGCTTTTGTTATACATATGCATGGCCCGTTTGCTCATACCCATGCTGGAGAATCCTCCATCGTGATATAGGTTCTGCATAGTTACTTTGCGGGTCAGATCGGAAAACAACGTAATACAATAATCGGCCAGGTCGTCTGCGGTGGCATTTCCCAGCGGCGACATGCGCGAGGTAAAATCCATCAGGCCCTGAAACCCTTTTACACCACTTCCTGCAGTAGTCGGGGTGGGGGACTGCGATATGGTATTTATTCTCACATTTTTTTCTCTTCCGTAGATGTAACCAAAACTACGGGCGATAGATTCCAGTAGCGCTTTAGCTTCAGCCATATCGTTGTATTCGAAGAGCGTGCGCTGGGCAGCAATGTATGAAAGCCCCACAATCGAGCTCCATTCGTTTAGCGCATCCATTTGTTTGGCTGCTTGAATAATTTTATGAAAAGAAATTGCAGAAATATCAATAGTTTGAACAAATCTTTCATAATCCAGCTTGTCGTATGGTATCTTTTTTCTGACATTGGGAGACATGCCTATTGAATGCAGGATAAAATCAAACTTGCCATCAAATTGCTCTATGGCTTTATTGTAGACATTTTTTATGTCCTCGACTTTTGTTGCGTCGGCAGCAATTACCTGGGTATTGAGCTCTTCGGCCAGGGTCTCAATAGTCCCCATACGAATAGCTACCGCCGTATTCGAAAGAATAACCTCAGCGCCTTCCTCGTAAGCACGCCTGGCAATCTTCCAGGCCATGGAATTTTCATTCAAAGCCCCGAATACAATACCCTTTTTTCCTTTAAGTAAGTTGTAAGACATATCTCTGTTTATTATTTAATTATCAGTATCGTTTATTTAAGCAATTCCCTTGCTGTCTGTATTGCAGCACTTGTTACTGTGTCGTCACTAAGCATTTTCGCCAGCTCCTGAACCTGCTCATTGCCTGACAACCTGCGAATATGCGAAAAAGTTTTTTCTTCTCCCACATCTTTGTATACAAATAAGTGGTCATTACTTTTACTGGCAATTTGAGGCAAGTGTGTGATAGCTATCACCTGCATTTCAGCTGCCATCTTTTTAAGAATTTCGCCTACTTTTCCTGCGATATCACCTGAAACTCCGCTGTCTATCTCGTCGAAAATGATCGTAGGCAATAACGTTCTTTTGGCTATAAGTGACTTCACAGCCAGCATCAGCCGCGACAGCTCCCCCCCTGAAGCTATTTTTGATATCTCCTGCTCCCGGATTCCTTTATTTGCTGTAAAAAGAAATGTGATACGGTCCAGTCCCTCCGGAGTAAACTTCTCCAGACTCTCCTGCTTCACTTTAAAGCCCGCGTCGGGCATGCCTAATTTTGTCAGGGTGTTCTTAATTTCTTCTTCGATTTTAGGAATGCTTGTTTTTCTTTGCTCACTGAGCGTTGTAGCCAGAGCGGTTAGTTCTTTCTCAAGGCGCTCTATTTCGCTTTTAACAGCTTCAATCTGTTCATCAAGCGAAGAAATATTACTAAGGTTTTGCTGTAATTCATTTTTTCTCTCAATCAACTCTTCTATCGAGTTGACCCTGTGTTTTTGTTCCAGTTCGTAAACCAGGTTGAGGCGCTCATTCAATTCTTCAGCTTTTGAGGGATCGTGAGTGATATCTTCGGCGAGGGCAGACATTTCTGTGGCCAAATCCTCCAGTTCTATCAGCGCGCTATTAAGTCTTTCACTAATGGCAGTCAGGTTTTGATGGTGCGAGGCAGCATCGCTCAACTTGTTATAGATGCTTCTTAGTTGTTCCACAACATTTGCCTCGGATGAAGACACTACTTCATATCCTTCAAGAAGGGCTGACTTTATGGATTCAGCATGATTCTGAAGATCGAGTTCTTCTTCAATTTCTGTTTGCTCCCCTTCCTTCAACCCGGCTTTTTCCAGTTCGTCAAAAAGAAACTGGTAATAGTCCTGGTCTGCTTTGGCCTGGTTTTCCTCCTGCAGCAGTTCGCTTAACTCGGCCTGCTTTTGCTTATAGCGGTGGTAAGAGGCCCGATAGTCAGCCAGCAACTGTTGATGGCCTGCAAAATTATCCACCACGGCCATCTGAACATCCGACTTATTAAGGGTTAGCGTACGGTTTTGAGAATGTATGTCGACCAAAGCCTCCCCGATTTCCTTCATAAGCGGGAGTTTGACAGGCGTATCATTTATAAATGCTCTGGACTTACCCTGGCGGCTTATCTCGCGTCTTAGTATCAATACTTGTTCATAATCGAGGTCATGCTCATCAAAAAAATCTTTCAACTGATAGGCAGAGATATCAAAATGGCCTTCTACAACGCATTTTCGTGAAGGATCATTCAGCACATTCGTTTCCGCCCTGTTTCCCAGGATAAGCGATAAGGCCCCCAGCAGAATAGATTTGCCGGCGCCGGTTTCACCTGTGATGGCAGTGAATCCTTTACTCAGGTCAATGTCCAGTTCCCTGATAAGGGCGTAATTCTCTATGGAGAGATGCAAAAGCATATCGTAAATATTTTAACCTAAACAAAAGTATAAAAATATCTTTACTGGCTTAGTAACGTAATCTGTTTGTTACCAACAAAGGTCATAGACAGCAGCAGGCGCTAATCTTCCTGCATAATCTTATCATAGCTGCTGGAATTGGCCGGATCAATTTCTTTAAGAATATTGACAGCTTTGTTTTTTTGCATACTGGAAGCCTGCTTGTAAATATTGATCAGTTCGTCTGATTTGGTTTCAATAAACAGCTGCAGAATAAAAAGATTCGGCCGCTGCTGATTCACCTTCTCCAAAAGTTCCAGTGCTTCAGTTATTTTAGAGCGCCCCATTTCAAGATTATCCTGCATCTTATCCAACCCTTCTCGGTGGTATATGTAGGAAGCTTCGCGCGCGCCCGCATAACTATTGTTAAGGTGGTTTTCTATAAGCCAGTAACGGTTTTTTCTGCTCTCAAAAGATTTCCACCCTCTGCGGTTCGAGCTTTGAGCAAGGCTCATTACGTTGTTGGCTTTTTCCAGGAAAGGGGTTCCACCGAATTTTTTAAAGCTATCAAAATCAAGTCCAATGATGAAGTAGGCGTAAAAGCCCAGCAGCGATGAGAGATTCGACGAAAAGGAATTCTCATTAAAGTCAATAGATTGCTGCTCTATATAATCAAATTCAATGTCTTTATCTACCCAGTTAAAGAGCGGAGTCTTATACGAAGCGCCAAAAACCGGCCGCTCAACCACTATATTCAACTTACCGGAAAACTCATCCGGACGATTCCAGTTTGTGATGGTAAACAGTAAGGTGCATTCAATGCGCTCGCCCACTTTGTATTGATAATTGGTAAAACTCTTATTATTCATGAACTCGAAGATGGACTTCTGCAGGGCTTCAAAAACGCGCTTATCCGTACCTTCTACCTGTTGTGAATTTACCCGCACATTACAATCCAACTCCTGAGAGGAAACCAGGTTGGATGAAAATATAATGACAAAGAGTCCGAGAATAAATTTTAGTCTCATTATCCGAATATTTTTTTAGCTACTTCGTCGACGATATCGGCTGCTACTTCTTCTTTTGTTTTCATGTCAAATGCTTTGCTATGACCATCCCGGCTGAATATTTTTATCTTGTTGGTGTCTCCGCCAAAGCCAGCTCCTTTTTCCAAAGCTGAGTTTAAAACGAGCATATCTGCCTTTTTATTTTGAAGCTTAGCTAAAGCATTTTTTTCATGGTCTTCTGTCTCCAGGGCAAAACCTACCAAAAATTGCCGGTCTTTAATCTCTCCCATTTTTTTTAGAATATCTTTTGTAGGGACCAGATCAAGTTCGTGATGAGCAGATTTTTTCTTTATCTTTTCCTGCGCCGGTTTACTAACGGTATAGTCAGCCACAGCAGCAGCCATCACAACAATATCGCACTCATTAAAAGCACCGGTTACTTCCTCATACATTTCTGTTGCCGACGTAATATTGTGGGTTGTGATATTGGCATGATTTGTCTTAAGAGCGGTAGGGCCTGATACGAGAAGTACTTCAGCTCCTTCATCAGCAAACTGACCGGCAATGGCATAGCCCATCTTTCCGGAGGAGTAGTTTCCTATAAACCTCACCGGATCGATATTTTCATAGGTAGGCCCTGCTGTTACGAGGACTTTCTTACCCTTGAAGCGTTGTTTTCTCAAAAAAAAATCCACTATTTTTTCAAGAATTACTGAGGGCTCCTCCATTCTTCCCACTCCTGCCAAACCGCTGGCCAGCTCTCCGGATTGAGGCTGAATAAGCCGGTTTCCTCTTTCAACAAGTTTATTCACATTTTCCTGCGTGCTGGCATGTTTATACATATCCAAATCCATGGCCGGGGCAAACATCACCGGACAGGTTGCCGCAAGGTAGGTGGTAACCACCAGGTTATCGGCTATGCCATTTACCATCTTCGCCATGGTGTTGGCCGATAACGGCGCTACGATATAGAGGTCAGCCCACGTTCCAAGGTCTACATGACTATCCCATTCACCCGTCTCAGGATTGTATGGTCTGGAATGCACCGGATGATTAGATACGGTAGAGAGCGTGAGAGGGGTTACAAAATCTTTGGCGACCTCCGTCATGATCACATGCACGTCGGCACCTTCCTTCACCAGGAATCGTACCAGGTAAGGGACTTTGTAAGCAGCGATACTGCCGGTTATACCCAGCAGTATTTTTTTCCCTTCAAGTCTCATGATTCAGGAAGTTTATTGGTTCGTGTCTTCTTCCTCTTTGGCCGGGTTGCGGTAATATATTTCCCCTTCCAGGAATTCCTGAACGGCAATTAAGGTTGGCTTGGGGAGTTTTTCATAAAACCGGGCAATTTCTATTTGCTCGCGGTTTTCAAAAACTTCTTCGAGATTATCACTGGGTGTGGCAAAATCTTCTATTTTTTGATTCAGCTCTTCTTTTATGTCCAAAGCCACCTGGTTTGCCCTCTTTGAGAGTACTACCGTCGTTTCGTAAATATTGTTGGTTCCCCGTGAAAATGCTTCCACATTACGTGTAACTGCTTCTGAGGGTGCTTTTACCTTTTTATAATCCATGCTTAGTTATAATTTTTTTGCAAAGATAATGTTTTCTGAGTTTTACTCCGATAAAAAACTTGTTGCTTCCCGGTACATGTCTTTAGCTTTGCTTTTATATTCGCTGTCCGGGTAATAAGTCATCAGCCTGTCGTATGCTTCAATGGCATTTTGGTACCGTTCCATCTGCTTGGAAGGGATGCTGTTTTTGGCATAAATGTAATGTGATTCCAAAATTTTAAATAAGGCTTCCTCGCGATATTTGGTGTCAGGATATTTTTCAAGAAGATTTTTATAGGTAACAACGGCGCCCTCATAATTCTCCATGTTGTGATATAGCTCGGCCTTTTTATAAATCTTTTTCTCCATCTTGGTGCGGAGTTCATCAATCAGATTATTTACCCTGTCTATTCTGTCGCTGTTGGGGTATTTGTTTGCAAAAGCCTGCAACTGCTTTATCGCTTCTTTGGTTTTGGTTTGATCCAGACTATAACGGGGCGATTGAAGGTATTTACAATAAGCTGCCATGAATTCGGTTTCCTCCGCGCGCTCGCTTTGAGGAAAATTCGACGCATACTTTTTGAAATAGTAGCTAGCCATTACATAATCCTCCTGGTTGTAGTAGCTGTAGGCATAATAGTAGAACAGATCTTCAGCCTCTTCTTTTCCTCTGTAAACAGGGATAACCTGGTCAAAAAGCTGTAAAGCCCGGTAATAATCGCCTTCATTGTATAGCTCTACGGCTTTTTCATACTTTTTTTCGTAGTCGTCGCTTTTCAGCAATTTTTGGTAGTCGCTGCATCCAAATAAAAATGCTGTGCCGAGCAGTAGTGAAATTATTGTCCATTTACGAATCATGCGGCAAAAATAGAATAATTGAAGTAATTATAAAATCCTGATGAAAATTATATTCTTGAGTATGTGAACCTTTTAACAATAATTAACACCGCTGGAACATGGCATTCCAAAACATAAAAGTTTATTAACTTTGCTGATTGTGAATTCAGCGAGGTAAAATTATACGCTTTAATATGAAAAATCTGTTTATAAGTATTCTGGTGCTTTTATTGATTGCAGGACTTTACCTGACGAATCCCACCAAGGAGGATTTTGTTGATTATATAACCCACAAAATTGAAAACAAAGAGCAAACAGGTTTGGAACAGATTTTGAAATCTTTGTTTTCGAGGCCTTTGGCCAAAATATTGACCAGCAATACAAAAGTAGAGGATTATCAGCTTTTTTCGTTTTATACGATTAAGCTAGGGGATAATCAGCGTAAATACCTGGGTATTTTTGATGGGTTTTACAAAATTGCTGAAAAAGAAAATTAGCGCCAAACAACCTTGTTAAATCGTTTGAAATCAGTTGCAGAAAGGAAATAAATTGACAGCAGAAGGTGAAGATTTGGGAATAGTACCTGCCGTGCATCAGAGTAATCATATAATTTTTCTACTGGCGTTTACCTTTTTTATATTTTTTGGCGCTTTCAATGCAGAAGCTGAAAATGATAAAGAGGTTTTAAAAACCATACGTAAAGGCAATGTAGAAAAGCTGGAGAAGTATATTAGAAAAGGGCTTGATGTAAATGGACTCTACCGGGGTAGAAAATTACTTCATTATGCTATCCGGAAAGATGAGTTTGAAATTAGTAAAATACTGATAGAAGCCGGAGCAGACATCGACGCATTCCATGACGACCGTAATCCGCTTATAGAAGCAGCCCATGCGCATAACCCAGACATTTTGGAATATTTAATTGCCGATGGAGCGCAGATAAATCTTGCTGACTCTGACGGTAATACTGCTCTTACCCATGCTGTGAACGAAGGAAAGCTTGCGCTGGTTAAGATTCTTTTTGAGAGCGGCGCAAGCAGCAAAATAGTGAATAACCGGGGGAAGACCCCGTTTGAGTATGTGAATCGCTACTACGAAAATCCTGTACTGGAATACATAAATAAAATGAAAATCCTTCATCATCATGTCGATACCCTCCCGGATATGCATGATGGACCTCATGTTCAAATACAGGAAAAGCAGGTCAAGGTTGAATACTTTATTCATGACAGTCTGAAAAATAAGACCTGGAAGGAGTATAAATTTTTCGATATTAAGAATGATAAAGTAAGCTTTGAGGGATTTGCCGGAGATACAAATACTTACCATCTGGATTTATCTTTCGAGCGGGCACCCAGTCATGTTCAGGGTGGCGCCAAAGTCTTTTTCCTGGGCGATGTTCATGGTATGTATACAAAACTCACTAAGCTTCTGCAAAGCAACCGCATTGTCGATTCAGCCCTGAACTGGAACTTTGGGAAAGGGCATCTGGTTTTTACAGGTGATGTCTTTGACCGCGGCGACAGAGTAACCGAAACACTATGGCTTATCCACGAGTTAAAATACCAGGCAAGAAAAAGTGGGGGAGATGTCCATTATTTGCTGGGTAATCATGAAATAATGGCCCTTAAGAAAGATTACAGGTATTTGGCTTCCAAATATTTATTTTTATCCCAGTTTTTTTTCAGGGATTACAGCCAGTGGTATGACAAAAACACCTATATGGGCCGGTGGATTAGAACAAAAAACGTGACCATGAAAATGGATCATAAGCTAATCGTCCATGCAGGCTTTTCGCCGCGCGTGTTAAACCAAAAACTGCCGCTTGAGGAAATCAATAAAATCTTTCAGCTGCATTTAAAAGACAAAAAATATAAAGTGCCATACATTAAAAACTTGGTCGTATCGGGTGACGGACCGGTATGGTATAGAGGTTATGTTGCCAATAATAACCTGAATTACACAGAGGTGGAGAAGTCACTGGTTGATAAAACACTAAAATTTTATAATGCTTCCAAGCTCATCGTGGGCCATATGCCTAACTATACTATTAAAACGCTGTATGATAATCATGTATACCTCATCGATGTTCCAGTAGGCAGATCCGGCTATCTTGGCCAGGGGCTGCTTGTCGAGGATAATGAATATTATAAATGCTCTGAGAATGGAAAATGTGTTAAAATCGAATAAAAAATCCTTATTAATAAAAATATCCTTATGAATAAAAATATCATTCTCTTTATTAATTTCTTGATAATCAATCTATTTTTTTTGTCATCGGTTGATGCGCAGCATGCCATAAGCCCGCTTTTTGAAAGTCATAGCATACTCAATTTGAAAATCAAGGCCAACTATAATAAGCTTTTAGAAGATGTGGGTGAAGACACAAAAGACCACCCGGGCAAAATAAAGTACAGTGATGAAGGAGGGGAAACCCGTAAAATTAAGATAGAAATTGAAACGCGGGGAAATTTCCGCAGTAATCCGTCCAATTGTGATTTCCCCCCACTAAAACTGGAGTTCGAAGAATTTTCTGAAACAACACATACCATTTTTGAAGGACAGAAGGAGCTTAAATTAGTTACTCACTGCCAGAAAGAGATCCCCTCTTACCAAAGGCATGTATACAGAGAATATTTGATCTACAGGTTCTATAATGTTTTGACGCCTGTTAGTTTTAATGTAAGGTTGTGTAATATCAATTATAAACCCAGGTTCTGGATAAACAGCAATATAAAACCGGCATTTTTAATAGAAGATAATAAAATGCTGGCTAAAAGATTAGACGGAATAGAACTTGACAATGACGACGATTATTACCCCGTCGACACTACACAGCTTGCAACACTCGCTCTGTTTGAATATATGATCGGCAATACAGACTGGTCGGTAGACCCTATGCAAAATCTGGAGATTATTCGGGTTGATTCCATGAAACATTTACCGGTGCCCTACGACTTTGATTTGTCGTCTATTGTGAATCCGCCTTACGGTGCTGAAGCCATGCATTTAGATAGCGCTGCGTTTTTGAAAAGAAGATACCGGGGACCTGCTTTTGATAAAAAGACCGTTCAAAATGTTTACGACCTATTCAATGAAAAAAAGCAAGAATTGCTTCACCTGGCTAATGATAACGTGTTGTTAAATGAGAGTGAAAAGGCGAGAATCAGCGATTTCCTGCAAAAGTTTTACAAAGAAATCAACAGCAGAAGTGATGAAGCGCCATGGATTGAGTAGCGCATTTGTTAGTCCAACAATCCTTAATTATAGTAGATGTTCTCATTAAGTTCGTTAGTCTTACGATTGATTTCGCGAAGGATTTTAATTTTATTTTTTAAAAAGATTCTTCTTTTTTCGGGCTCTTTCAAACTTACAAACCGTATTTTCTCATCTTCAGTCAATGGCAGAAAACGTACAATATTCCAGATGTTAGTCATCTTCCCGGTATCCTTAAAAGGCCGGAAACTTTCCTTTAACTCACCAAAGTAGGCTTTGAATTCTTTGAGTAAGTCCTCACAACTTTTCGAGTAACCATCGTCGAGCCATTCAATCAAAGCCGAGTCATACAGGCGCCTGTTATGATTTTGCAAATACTTACTTAGTTTGAATGTTTTCAGCCCTTCAATAATTACATCCATTTCCCCGGTCTAAGGGTTAAATGAGGTTGTTTTTATCACCTTTACAAAGCATCCATATTTGTATAGCGAATCATCTTTGGCAAAAGGAATTCCAAATGTCCAGTCAGAATCTTTGATATCCCGCATAAGCTGTTGATACCTGGGCTCAAAAATATGAAGCTTTTGCTTCTCGCCCGGTAAAACAGTTACGCTCAATGGAAATATGGGTATCACTTTGTGTTTCAAAATAGCTGCTTTATTTATTACCGGAATTAACACTGCCTTTTGTGTTTTGTTTATAGATGTTATGTTAAGATTCCGAAAACCTTTTCTATCGGTTAAAATAAGACTTAACCTGTAGAAAAATATACAGGAATAATTTATAAATGTTAATTTCCTGGTTATTTAACAAATATTTAATTAAAAAACAGATAATTCTGTTAATAAAAGCATAAATATAAAGTTCTCTATATTAATAGCTTAAATTGTAATTATATTTGGTCAAAATCATAAATTTATATAGCTTATGAGAAAATTAAATGTTTACTTACTTGGATTTATCCTGTTTTTTTCAATAGCAGGATGCGAGAATGACGAAGATGAAGATGTTAATGTTGACGAGCCGTTTGAAGCTACCCAGGCCGACCTGGACGCTTCAACAACGCCTGTTGACCTTGGGGTGAGTGGCACTCCGTATGGTCAGGATGTCTCGGTAGCTCACAATGGTAAGCCTATTAGTCCTGATTCAACTATCAGAGACATGTTCACCACGATGGATGATATCTCAAACAAAATTGAGAAAGGAACGGTAGTGACTAAGCACACCTATATGAAAAACCCGGATGGTTCCAAAGGGAAGCTTGCTGTAACGTTTGCTATGATAAAGCGCGAAGCAGATTATTATCCTGAAGGCGGGGATTGGGAATATGTAGTGATGCCCAACGACGGTAGTACCAATTACGAGGAGCATCCCAATGGCACCTTGCCTCCCGAATCAGCTACCGGCCAGAGAGGTCAGCTTGCCAATTGTGCTTCCTGTCACTCCAGCGCCGGTGGAGGCAATTATTTGTTTGTAAAAAATTAACATAGGTTGCATCCAGCTCACATACAAAATCCCGGAGAGTACCCCCCTTACGCTCCGGGATTTTATTTTAATCCTTTTCACAAATTCTAAAACTTTTCATAAATTTATGGAGTCATTTAAAAGATAAAAAGTAGGGGAATTCCCAAAAGGGACCCTTTTTTTAAAAGTTGAAAATATCCGCAAATGCCTCTTAGTTTCAAAAGGCGAAAAATCGCACAGCAAAGCCTCGTCAGACGAATATTGAGAAATATCTCCTTATTCACATTTATAACAATCCTCATTATTATCGGCATCTTTATTTATCGTCGTTACCAAACTTTTCAGGACAGAAAAGAGGAAATACGGCTGAATATTCTGAAAAAAAACATGGAGGATATCAAAAAAGAAACCAACGCGGCCTACAGGTATATTCAATATTCCAGAAAGAGTCATAAAGAGCAGCTGATTCAGCAACTAAAAGCAGATGTTAGAGCGCAATATAATTTTGTTAAACATAACTTCACAGCCAACAAGGGCGACAAAAAACCCGGGTTGATCATCAGTGAACTAAAAAACTACTATAAGAAAGCGGATAATTATGAGCATTTCTTTCTTTTAATGCTCAATGGAAGTTGCATAATAAATAAAGAATATCCTGAGTGGGAGGGACGCAACATAATGGAGTTTGAGGATTATGCAGGTCAGCCGCTCTTCAAAGATATAATCTCAAATCTTCGTAACGGTGAAGACGCCTTGATACGCTATAAAAATTCGGAACAACAGAAAGATACATTATTCGGAGGGAAAGTTATTTATGCAAAAAAGTTTGCTCCTCTCGGACTTGTTGTGGGTAAAATTCTCAAACCTTCGAACCACCTGGAATCTGTCAAAAAAAGTATTTTGACCCTCCTCACGGAAATCCGCTTTGGGAGTGAGGGATACGTGTTCGTTAACAGCTATGATGGGGTTGCCCTCATTAAAGATGGCAACTTATTAGAGGAGAAGACCAATATCTGGAATTTGACAGACCCTAACGGAGTAAAGGTTATACAAGAGGAATATAAAGCTGCTCAAATTCCGGGCGGCGACTATATTTTTTATTCATGGCGGAAATTAACTAATGATAAAGTGGCTCCAAAAGTTTCCTTTATCAGAGGGATCGACAGCTTTGAATGGATGATTGGGGCAGGAAGCTATATCGATATTATAGGAGACCGCATTGAACAAGAACAGCAACAACTCGAGGTGGAACTGCTGAAAGATGTGGTGTTTATTTTAATATCCATGCTCATCTTAATCATTATCGCTTATTTTGTAATCAGGAATTACCTTATCCTGGCAAAAACTAATATCAATCATTTTACCAGCTTTTTTAATACCGCAGGCAAGGAGTTTATCCGGATAGATAAGTCTAAATTAAAATTTATTGAGTTTCAAAAGCTTGCAGATTCAGTAAACAACATGATCGATGACAGGGAACGGATGTCCAGTCAAATGGACAAAGAAAGGCTGCTATTCCGCTATATTATCGATTCTATTCCGGATTTGATTGTATACAAAAAAATGGATGGCACGTACCTGGGATGCAACAAGGCTTTTGAAAAAGCCTTTGAAGTCTACGCAAAAAATATGACCGGAAAAAAGGCTGATGATATTTACCCGGATAACCAGGCTAAAAAATTTGGGAACCTGGATAAAAAGCTTATGGAAACCCATCAGCCGGTAAGAAAAGAAGAATGGATTACCCTGCCCAATGGGCATAACTACCTTTACGATATTTATAAAACATTTTATTATGATCACGAAGGTAATACTCTTGGGATTATAGCTATTGCAAGAGACATCACTCAAAAAGAGATGGGTCGCGTTGATCTGCAAAAAGCGCTTGAGAAAGCTGATGAATCCAACAAAATAAAAACAGCTTTTCTTGAAAATCTCTCTCATGAAATAAGAACACCTCTTAATGCGATCTCGGGATTTTCATCACTCATCAGAGATGAAGAGCTGTCAATGGAAGAACTCAGCTCCTCGGTCGGTCAAATTTCGAGGGCGTCAGACCGCATATTAAAGGTCATTGAAAGCATCCTTAACCTCTCCAGAATCCAGGTGGGTGAAATTTCTTTTAAGAAACAAGAAATCTCTTTGAAAAAACTTCTCAATGAAATTGCATCAGCAACAAAAGAGCGGTTCGTCAATGAAAAGTTGAATGTAGAAATCAAAGTAAATTTAGAAGATTGTCCTTCAACTTTCATAACTGATGAATATTGGTTCAGTATTGCCCTGGAAAATATTTTCGATAATGCGTTTAAGTTCACTAAGAAAGGTGAAATTAAGGTCATTTGCCATAAGGCGACGGATTACATGAAAATCAGTGTGAGCGATACAGGGATTGGCATACCCAAGGGCTCGGAAGACAAAGTCTTTGATTATTTCACTCAGCTCACTAACACGATGAATAAGAAATACACAGGCACGGGTTGCGGACTTTATATCAGCCAATACATCATTGAGCATATAGGTGGAGACATTTGGTACGAGTCAGAGGAGAATAAAGGCAGCACATTCTTTATAACCATTCCTTATACCCCTCCATCAAAAAAGCTCCCGGCTGAGCCGGAAGCTTAATTTTAATATAACGAATAAATTCTAATCTAACGTATGGATGACTAACCCGCTTCTTAGCTTGGGCTCAAACCACGTGGTCTTGGGAGGCATAATTTCGCCGGAATCGGCAATATCAATCAATTGCTGCATCTGCACAGGGTAAAGCGCAAATGCCACTGCCATATTTCCGCTATCAACACGGCGCTTGAGCTCACCCAGCCCGCGGATACCCCCTACGAATTCTATGCGCTTCGAGCGGCGCAGGTCGCTTATGTCAAACAATTTTTCCAGAACGTATTTTGACAGAATGGTCACATCCAGAACACCTATCGGATCATTATCATCATAGGTATGATCCCTGGCCTTAAGAGAGTACCATTTTCCATCTATATACATGCTGAATTCATGAAGATGAGAAGGTTTATAGATATTTTCTCCCTCTTCTTTCACGTTAAAGTCCTTCTGTAATTTCTCCAGAAGCCCTTCGCGCGACATCCCGTTTAGGTCCTTGATAACCCGATTATAGTCAAGAATTTGTAATTGGTTGTCAGGGAAATGGACTGCCAGAAAATAATTATATGACTCGTCACCTGTATGGTTTGGATTATTCTCTCGCTTTTCTTTACCGACAAGAGCCGCTGCAGCCGTACGGTGATGTCCGTCGGCTACATAGGTATAGGGCACCCTGGTTTTAAATAACTCTTCCAGGCGCTCAATAGTCTGGTCGTCTTCAATAACCCAGAAGTGATGCCCAAAGCCGTCATCAGCGAGGAAATCGTATTCAGGGGCTTTACTTTCCACTACGTTATGAATTATACTGTCGATTTCATCAACAGAAGGATAAGTAAAGAATACAGGTTCCATGTTGGCATCATTAACTTTAACGTGAACCATGCGATCCCGCTCTTTGTCGGGACGGGTTAGTTCGTGTTTTTTGATAACCCCGTTAAGATAATCATCCACAGCAGCAGCGCCTACAAGGCCATACTGTGTTTTGCCATTCATGGTCTGCGCATAAATATAATATTTTGGCTTCTCATCGAATTGCAGCCATCCTTTTTCCTGGAATTTTTTAAAATTCTCCACGGCTTTATCATAAACTTGCTGGGAATGAATATCCGTTCCCTCTGGCAGATCGATTTCTGAGCGTGTTACATGGAGCAATGATTTTTCATTACCTTCTGCCATATTCCGGGCTTCTTCCGTATTCATTACGTCATAGGGCAGACATGCTACCTGCTCGGCATAATCCTTAGGTGGCCGAAGGCCTTTAAACGGTTTTATAATTGCCATAAATTCTGTTTTTTAATTCACTTTAAATGTTGTATCGCCTTTTTCAAAGAAGTTTACAATCTGATTAGCTGCTGCCAGCCCGGCATTGATATTCGCTTCACGCGTTTGAGCGCCCATTTTCTTCGGCGTAAAGAAATAGCGACCCTCATACTTTTCAGCTATCTCATCTTTGCAATCCGGGGCAATATCCGAAATATAAGTAAAATCATTCCGTGACTCCATTACCTTAAGGAGCTCGTCTTCATTGATAACTTCTTTACGGGCGGTATTTACCAATACTCCATTTTCAGGCATTTTACTCAACAAATCATGACCAATCGATTTTTTTGTCTTATCGTTGGCCGGAATATGCAGTGAAACATACTGGTTATTGGAATAGAGTTCTTCAGCGCTGTTGTATACTTTCAGGCCATCACTGGTAATCTCTTCTTTGTCGATAAACGGATCATAAGCACTTACCTTCATACCAAAACCCTTAGCGATATTAGCCACGAGTTTACCCACATGACCATAAGCATGGATTCCTAACGTCTTACTGCGAAGCTCGGTTCCCGGTTTGCCGTTGAACTCTCCGCGAGCATTGAAAACCATCATACCTAAGGCTAGCTCTGCCACCGCATTTGAGTTCTGCCCCGGAGTATTCATTACCGTAATGTCTTTTTCGGTGCATGCCTCAAGGTCTACATTATCGTAGCCTGCTCCGGCTCTAACCACAATTTTCAGGTTAGGGGCTGCTTCAACCACTTCACGGGTCACCTTGTCACTTCGTACAATGAGAGCGTCAGCTTCTTTTACAGCTTCCACCAGCTCAGCCTGCTCTTCGTATTTTTCGAAAATCTCGACCGAGTATCCTGCATTACCGGCAATTTCTTTTATCTGAGGTATTGCTGCAGGATCGAAAGGTTTTTTTGTTGCTACAAGTAATTTTTTCATAATTAATGTCTTTTAAGCCTTTTGATTTTCAAATTCTTTCATTACATCGATAAGTGCCTCCACACTTTCTTTTGGCAACGCATTGTAATTGGAAGCACGGAATCCGCCTACCGAGCGGTGTCCTTTTATACCTATCATACCTTTGGAGGTGGCAAATTCAAAGAATTCTTTTTCGAGGTCTTGATAGGCTTCGTTCATAACGAAACAGATATTCATTCTTGAACGATCTTCTTTTGCTACAGTGCCTTTAAACAACTTGTTTCTTTCAATTTCACTGTAGAGCATCTCCGACTTTTCACCGGCGCGCATGCTCATACCCTCTACACCGCCATTTTCTTTAACCCACTTAAGGGTTTGAAGAAGGGTATAAATGGGTACAACGGGCGGAGTGTGGAAAAGAGAGTCTTTGTCGATGTGTGTCTTGTAATTGAGTAACGTGGGAATATCACGCTCCACTTTACCTAATATGTCTTCTTTAACGATAACAAAAGTAACACCGGCCGGAGCAAGATTTTTTTGTGCACCACCATAGATGATGCCATATTTTGAAACGTCTACCGGTCGACTGAGGATATCTGAAGACATGTCAGCAACCACAGGCACATCGAAGTCATAATCTTTAAGTAGTTCCGTACCAAAAATTGTGTTATTGGTGGTTACATGAACATAATCCACATCGGAGGGGACATCTTTTTCCCAATTCTTAGGAATGGAGTAAAAATCATCGTTTTTGATGTCTACTACCTCACCAAAGAGCTTAGCTTCTTTGATGGCTTTTTTAGACCAGCTTCCTGTATTAAGGTAGGCTGCTTTTTTAATCATCAGGTTGAATGGGACCATAGCAAACTGCAAACTGGCGCCGCCACCCAGAAATAATACATGATACCCATCCGGGGTTCCCAGCAAATCTTTCATCATCTGCTGAGCGTCTTTCATGACTGCGTCAAATTCTTTGCTACGATGTGAGATGGAGGCTAGAGATATACCGGTTCCATCAAAATCTTTGATTGCTTCTGCTGTTTTTTCCAACGCTTTCTGAGGCAGGATAGAGGGTCCTGCGTAAAAATTATGTTTTTTCATATTACACCTTTTTTGTTTGTATCTTATTAGTTATGTCACAGAGCAAAGGTAGGATAATTAAAGAAATTTTTCAGGGTTAACAATAATAATTTTGACCGGAATCTTTATTTATAAATAGTAAAATATGTAAATATTCACGGGCTGTGTGTCTATTCACGCTTCAGAGAAAGATGTACTTGTCTTGAAAGATTTAAGCATTATAAATACGTATATATTATTTTAAATATGAATCCAACCCTGGCCCGGGCTGCTCAAATCGCCGGATTCATCTCACTTCCTGAAAAATTAATCACTAAAAAGCTTTAAATTTAGGGTTTCCTCTTGCGTTTCTTCAACATCTTTGGAAAGGATGATAAGGTGCTCTCTAAAAACCCATTTGCCGTGGTCAAAGTAAAATCCTTGCATTTTTTCCGAGAGGGGAACATAATACCGGTGGTCACCCTCAAACATAGGCTGGATTGGATCAAGCTTATTGAAATAAATCATATTTTCTTTTACCTGCTTGGTCCGTTTACTTGTCATAAATGCATTTTGCGAAGGAACTTCTATCTCGTGCAATATTGGATCATGTTCAAGGGTAATAGAAACATCATTTGAATATTCCAGAATCACCCGCCGAACCGAATCGTGGTAATTAGCAAAAACTTGTTTGCCAAACAAAGGCTTCCCGAGGGTATCAAAATGAAGAATATCTATCACCTTTTGATTCAGCTGGTTGTGATATCCATTCCATCCCAGCAGGGTAATGAAATTTTCCTTTATAATCATGTCATAATACAATGCTCCGTACCAGTTATCGGCTCTCAATTGAGTCATTTCAGGAGTATCAATTTCCTTGTGCTTGTCATTCAATGCTTTTACATGCCATGAGGTGTCCGACGGATTGAAATATTGTAAATATCCATAAAACTTATACGCTCCGTTATCAAAAGGGAAGAGCCATGTTATGAGGCGAAAGGAGGAGTCTGGTGCAGTCAAAACCGATAAATTCCTGATGGAATCAAGCTGCAAGAGGGAGTCGGAATGAGTTTTCATTAACGAATCAAGCCCTGTTCTGAAAAGCTGATGCGCTGGCAATCTTACGCTATCTGCCTGACGCGACAAGACTTTTTCACCTGACTTTTTCAGGCGAAACATGGTTGTATCTTTTATTACAATGCTATCACCAATCCGTGCGGAGTCCTGCGACTTAGCCGGAAATGCCAGAAACAACGCCATGGCTAACACCCAAAGATTTCTCATAGTTAATATATTATGATGCCAATTAATGTATTTTTATCCATTGCGAAGATAATGTTTTTGAATGGTTTATAAACAACGCACTTTTACTGTCATTCTCGTGCTGATATCCTTATAAAAACTAAAGGACGTCCATCTGAACATTACACCACCAGTGATGTTGGCATAAAAAAGACATCACATGGCAAAAGAAAGCAGCCAGAGCGAGGCTCCAAGGCGAAAATTAACGAAGGAGAACCTTAAAAAGTTAATGAGGCTTTACACCTTCGTACTCCCTCAAAAATGGCTTTTCATCCTGGGATTGGTATTTTTGGTTTTATCAAGTCTTACCAATCTGGCCTTCCCCATGTTTCTGGGTGATATGCTGGATGCCGCAGGGGGAGAGGCTACTGAAAAAATCGACCGGATTGCCTACATTCTTTTCGGGATTTTTGCAGCTACAGCCATCTTTTCCTACTTACGGATTTACACCTTTGCCCATGTAACTCAAAACACGCTGGCCCGCCTGCGGCAAACCACCTACAATCATCTTATTAAACTGCCCATGAGCTTTTTCATGAATCGAAGGGTAGGGGAGTTGAATAGTCGCATCTCCGCTGATATCGCACTTTTACAGGAGACATTCACCACAACCCTCGCCCAGTTCCTCAGGCAGGTAATCACTATCGTTGGTGGCATTGGGTTATTGACATATATCTCACCCCATTTAACCGGCTTTATGTTGCTTATCATCCCGGTTGTGTCTTTGCTGGCCGTATTTTTCGGACGGTATATTCGCACATTCAGTAAAAAGGTTCAAAAGAAAATTGCCGAATCCAACGTCATTGTTGAGGAAACCCTTAACGGAATAGATACTGTAAAATCCTTTTCCAACGAGTATCATGAAAACCACCGTTACAAGGGAAAAACCAATGAAGTTATTGATATTGCCCTGAAGGGGGCCCGGTGGCGGGGAGCTTTCACCTCGTTTATCATTATCTCAATGTTCGGGTCGATTGTAGCTGTTATATGGTATGGTGTAAACCTTATGCAGCAGGGAGAAATTCTTACTACCGGCGACTTATTCAAGTTTATCCTTTATTCAGTATTTATCGCAGCTTCTATAGGAGGTATGGCAGAGCTTTTCACGAAAATCCAGAAGGCTATCGGTGCCACCGAAAACCTTTTGGAAATTCTTGATGAAAAACCGGAAAATATTCAGGCTAAAGAGATTTCTGAAGATAGCATTATTTCAGGAAGGGTAGAACTCAAGGAAGTGGATTTTGCCTATCCTTCGAGGCCTGATGTGACTGTTCTGGACAAAATCAATATCGATATCCCCCAGGGAAAACAAGTGGCGCTGGTAGGCCCTTCCGGTTCAGGAAAATCTACCATCACCAAGCTTTTGCTTCGGTTTTATAATCCCGTTAGCGGTCAAATACTGGTGGATGGCAACGATGCAAAAAGCTGGGATTTGCATGAGTACCGCAGCCAGTTTGCTGTTGTTCCGCAGGATGTCTTTTTGTTCGGGGGAACCATCAGGGAAAATATTGCGTATGGAAATCCCGGTGCCCCGGAAGATGAGCTCATTGATGCCGCCCAAAAATCTTATGCATGGGAATTTATCGAGCGATTCCCGGAAAAGCTCGACACTATCGTGGGCGACCGCGGCTTGCAGCTATCCGGGGGACAGCGACAGCGTATCGCTATAGCCCGTGCAATTCTGAAAAATCCTGCCATCCTCATACTCGACGAAGCAACCAGTTCGCTGGATTCTGAATCTGAGGGGCTTGTTCAAAAAGCTCTTCAAAGATTAATGCAGAACCGCACTTCTCTGGTTATTGCGCACCGCCTCTCTACTATCCGCAATGCCGATAAAATTTTTGTTATCCAGGAAGGGAAAATTGTTGAGAACGGTACACATAATCAGCTTTTAACTTCCGGAAGCGGAGAATACGCCCGGCTGATTCGCCTGCAAACCGGAGAAGAAATTACGGAAAGAGTGGAATAGCTTTTTAAATAAAAAAAGACAACCTCAGTTTGAGACTGCCTTTTCAAAATTTTCACTTCTCCCGGAATGCTTGGTGGGGGGAGGAGGATTCGAACCTCCGAAGGCGTCTGCCAATAGATTTACAGTCTACCCCATTTGACCGCTTTGGTATCCCCCCTTAAGAGAGCCGATGGACGGATTCGAACCGCCGGCCAGCTGATTACAAATCAGCTGCTCTGGCCAACTGAGCTACATCGGCATTTTTCCTGTATGAGAACGTTTCCTTTTAAAGCGGTGGCAAAATTAGACCATCTTTTTGGATTTCCAAATATTTTCTTTCCCAAATTTTTACTGACTGTAAAATGTTCTGATTGCCAGTAATGTATTTTTTTGAAAAGTACGTCCTGAATATTTTGCAAAGTGACATGGAGTATTTACTTTTACGTTTTGCTAATAAACTAAAGTTAATGAGGATTCAGTTTACCTTGTTATTTTTAATCGTTTTGTTTCCTTTAGCCTTTGCTAACGGGCAGCAAATACGATTTGAGAGCTACACTATTGAGAATGGATTATCCCAAAATACCGTCTATGATATCCACCAGGATTCTTTGGGCTTTGTGTGGATTGCAACCCAAAATGGGCTTAACAGGTTTGATGGATTGCGTTTTAAAGTGTATAATCACAATAACGATGATTCCACTTCCATTACAAATAATTATATAAATGTAATCACTCCCTGCACTCATGGCAATTTATGGATCGGAACCCTACAGGGCGCCTCAATTTATGTGTATGAAAAAGACCATTTCAAAAATGATTTTTCCCGGGGAAAAGGATTTGACCTGCTGCAAAAATCCGCCATTGAGGATATTTTTGTGAGCGATTCATCAGATACCTGGTTCGGAGGTGACAAAGGATTATTTCATTATAAAACGGGCGAGAAAGTGGAGCACTTTCCCTTTTTGGACTCTTTATCCGTCAATAATAGCATTTATAAAATAACTGGTTTAACCCCTCACAAGCTATTGCTTGCCACAACAAAGGGGCCTTTTGTTTTCGATACGAAAACCCAGGAATTTTCTCCTCTGAGAATGGAGGCCAGGGGACTACTGAAAGACAAGGAACTAACCTATATTACCGATCTCTTTAAAGACGATAAAGGTGTAATATGGATGGCCGCAACAGGAGATGGAATTGTATCCTATGACCCCGGCACAAAAAAAGCACAGATATGGTCGAGTGATTCTACCAGGAAACCGGTGCTGAAGGAGGATTTAATCACCACGGTTACCATTTCACCTAATGGAAAAATATGGGCGGGCTCTTACAGTGGTTTGCAGATCATTAATCCCGCGGATTCCAGCGTTAAACAGTTTAAACACAAATCGTATCAGCCTCAAAGCATAGGAAGAGGCGACGTATCAGATATTTATTTTGATGAAGCCGGAAACGCATGGATAGGCAGCAATGGAGGAGGAGTGAGTATGTATGCCCCTTCAAAGAACCAATTCCATCTTGAACAAAAAAAGGTTAAAGATGATAGCAGTATTCCCTCAAATATTGTGAGGGGCCTGCTGAAACAAAACAATGGAACAGTATGGGTGGCTACTGATGGGGGAGGATTGCAAAAAAGAATACCGGCAGAAAATGTCTACAAAACATATAAATATCAGAGCGGAGATCCCCATAGCCTGAATAGTAATTATGTATTATCGTTAGCCCGCGATTATTCAGATCGGATTTGGGTGGGAACGTATGGATGGGGCGTTAACGTATACAGAGAAGGTCGCGATGATTTCATACGATTTTCAGAGGATGAGCCGCTTGGCGAACTCAATGATAAAACCATCACCCATATTCTTCAAAGCAGTGACTCAACATACTGGTTTGCCACAATGAGTGGGGTGTATTATTACGAATCAATCCCGGAAAAAGGCGTACATCTATATGCAACAGATTCTTTGAAGTCGATCCCAAATAATAAGGTTTGGGATATATACGAGGATAGCAAAGGGGATACCTGGATTGGTACAATGAAAGGAATCGCCCGCCTCTCACCGGATAAAAAAATTGACAGAGTTTTCCAGCGACAGAAAAACGACTCTCTGACATTACCCAGCGAATCGGTAAACTGCTTTGCCGAGGATCATAAAAACCGCCTTTGGTTGGGAACCGATGCAGGGATTTGCAGACTCGACCGAGAGCGAGACGTAGTCATACCTTATAAGGACAAGTTCGGCCTCCCGGAGGGTATTATTTATAAAATACTTCATCATCAGGGGGTATTGTGGATATCAACCAATTACGGACTTTATAAGTATGATATTAAAAACGAGTTCGTACGTCAGTTCTCAGTGAATGATGGCTTACAATCCCGGGAATTTAATTCGGGAGCTGCCTATAAGTCAGCTGATAATGAAATGTTTTTTGGAGGGATAAAGGGTTACAACCGGTTTTACCCTGACAGTATCTCAATTTCAGATTATAATCCGCAGGTGAATATCACCAATTTTCAGCTCTTTAATAAAGATGTGGAAGTAGGAGAGGGCAAAAGCCATACCCTTCTCGAAAAACCGGTTTACTTAACCGACAAGATTAATTTAAGTTATAAAGACCAGGTGCTTACTTTTGAATTTGCATCCATGGATATGGCCTCTCCTGAGGATATTCACTATAAATACATGATGGAGGGTTTTGACAACAGCTGGATAGCTATTGAAAAGAACAAGCCTGTTACTTATACGAATCTGCCTCCGGGAAACTACACCTTCAGGGTTCAGGGAACCAATGCCGACGGGGTGTGGAGTAACAATACCGCAAACCTTAAAATAGAGATTTCACCGCCGTTTTATAAAACCCTGTCATTTACTATAGCTTTAATCTTCATTATTATATTGTTGATATTTTTTATTATCAAAATACGTGAGCGCAGGTTAAACAAAGAAAAGTTTAAGCTCGAAAAAGTTGTTCATGATCGTACGCTAGAATTAACTGAGAAAAACAGGGAGCTGGAGCAACATCGTAATAATTTGGAAGAATTGGTAAGACAGCGCACCTCTGATTTACAAAAAGCTAAGGACAAAGCTGAAGAATCTGACCGGTTAAAAACGGCTTTCCTGGCCAACATGTCTCATGAGATACGCACCCCGATGAATGCTATCCTGGGTTTTTCAGATATTCTGACCGATCCCGATTTATCTGAAGAGGAGATGGAATATAATGTCAACCTCATTCATGCAAATACCAACAGGCTCTTGCAACTTATTGATGATATCGTCGATTTAGCCCGAATTGAATCTGGTGAACTGGTTTTCACAAGTGAAGATATCGAAATTAATTCACTTATGATTGAGGTCAGCGACGAAGCGGCGAAATACCTTGAAAACAAAAACAAGAGCCACGATATAGAAATAAAAAAGCAATTCGATTCGGAGTTGGTAGCATATATTCACACCGACCCAAACAGGCTAAAACAGGTTTTGAGAAAACTTTTTCAAAATGCTATCAAATTTACCGAACGTGGAGCGGTGACCATTGGCTATAGGATCAAAAACGAACATATTGAGTTCTTTGTGGAAGACACAGGAATAGGAATTCCCAAAGATAAGCAGGAAGTAGTTTTTCACCGGTTCAGGCAACTAGACGACAGCCATACCAGAAAATTCGGAGGCACCGGCCTGGGGTTGGCATTAGTAAAAATGCTGGTAGCCAAAATCGGAAGCAAAATACAATTGCATTCTGAATATGGAAAAGGTTCCCGGTTCTTTTTCAGTCTCCCTTTGATGGAGAGCGCGGGAAATGAAAAAGCCTCCCGCAAAGAAAAGGAGCCTGTTCAAGTTCCGAACCTGTCGGGAAAAGTTATTATAGTTGCTGAAGATACAGAGTCTAACCGGATGTACCTGGTTAAACTTCTCAAAAAAACTCGAGCTACTATCGTAACTGCTCATGATGGCAGATTGGTATATGACGAAGTCATAAAAAGACAAGGGAAGGTGGATTTGATTTTAATGGATATTGAAATGCCTCTGATGGATGGGGCTAAAGCCACAGAAAAAATAAAAAAGAAATATCCTGGTATTATAGTCATAGCCCAAACAGTTTACCTGGCAGAAAAAGACATTAAGCGATATTATGAATCAGGATGCGATGCTCATTTAGAGAAACCTATTCTTAAAAATAATCTGTACTCTATACTTAGTAAAACTTTAAGAAACTGATTAACTGTATTTTATCATTTTTACCCAGGAGTGGGCATGACAGGATAATGCATTAAATTTTGAAAATACCGGGATATCGTTATTTTTGTACAGTTTTTAACACATCGTATACACACTTTAGCATACGTCGAGAATAAAACATAAAAATATGAGCTTCAGAATATTAGTATTAGCTAAGCAAGTTCCCGATACCCGGAATGTAGGCAAAGATGCTATGAAAGCAGATGGGACGGTAAACAGAGGCGCCCTCCCTGCTATTTTTAATCCCGAAGATCTAAATGCACTGGAAATGGCATTAAAGGCCAAAGACAAGATAAAAGATGCCGAAGTCATTGTCTTATCCATGGGGCCCTCCAGAGCAGCAGGAGTCATTCGTGAAGCGTTATACCGCGGTGCAGATAAAGGCTATCTTATTACCGACCGAAAATTCGCCGGATCGGATACCCTGGCTACTTCTTACGTGCTGATGCTGGCTATAAAACAACTTGAACCTTACCATTTGGTTTTTGCCGGCCGGCAGGCTATCGACGGCGATACTGCCCAGGTTGGTCCACAGGTAGCTGAAAAACTCAATATTCCGCAAATTACCTACGCTGAAACGATTAAAAAAATCACCGGCAAATCCATTGAAATACAGCGCAGACTGGAGCGTGGTGTTGAAACGGTGAAATCCACCCTGCCGGTTGCAATTACGGTGCACAGCTCAGCCCCGGGATGCCGGCCGCGGGAAGCAAAAAGAATCATGAAGTTTAAGCATGCCAGAACTGTTACAGAATTACAGAACGAAGTAAAAGATTATACCGACTTGTTTGAGCAGCGGCCTTACCTTACCATTGAAGAGTGGGGGGTAAGTGATATAAACGCAGAGGATCAGCGGCTGGGACTCAGCGGTTCGCCTACAAAGGTCAAGGCGGTCGAAAATATTGTATTTACTCAAAAGGAATCAAAAGTCCTGCAAAATGAGGATGACAATATTGATCAACTCATGAAGGAACTCATTGACAGTCATGTAATAGGTTAACGTAAACAAATGAGAATGGAAACCAATAGTATATTTGTATATTGCGAAATTGCCGAAGAAGGAAATGTTGCTGATGTGAGCCTGGAATTACTCACAAAAGGCAGAAAATTGGCTGATGAACTCAGAACGGACCTCGAAGCTGTTATTCTTGGCCACGGCATACAAAAACTTCCTGAGGAGATACGGGGGTATGGCGTAAATAAGCTTTATATCGCCGACCATGAAAAGCTTTCACCTTTTCGCACACTGCCTCATGCAGCCGTTCTGACAAAACTCTTTGAAGAACAAAAGCCCGAGATCGTGCTTATGGGTGCGTCTCCCGTTGGACGTGACCTGGCCCCCCGCGTAGCTTCAAAACTTTTGTGCGGGCTCACTGCCGATTGTACCAGCCTTGAAATCGGAGATCACTATGATAAAAAGAATGATAAGGAGTATAAAAATCTTCTTTATCAGATTCGGCCGGCTTTCGGAGGAAATATTGTAGCTACCATCATCAATCCCGAAACGCGACCCCAGATGGCTACGGTCCGCGAAGGGGTTATGAAACGGGAAAAGGTGAAGAATGCGCCGGATATGGAGATAGTCAAACTGAATGCTGCTGACTTCCTGGCTGACGAGCAGGAGGCGGTGCAGATCATAGAGCGCCATATCGAAGAGCAAAAAATCAACATTAAAAATTCGCAGATCCTCGTATCAGGCGGTTATGGAGTGGGATCAAAAGAAAATTTTACATTGCTGCATGAATTGGCTGAAGTGCTGGGGGGTAAGGTCGGAGCCTCACGAGCTGCGGTTGATGCGGGCTTTGCAGAGCATGAACGACAGGTTGGGCAAACCGGAGTCACCGTGCGACCGAAACTATATATCGCATGTGGCATCTCCGGGGCGGTGCAGCACCGGGCAGGGATGGAGCAGTCTGCAAAAATTATCTCCATCAATACAGACCCTCATGCTCCTATCAATAAAATTGCAGATTACACTATAAACGGTGATGTGGGCGAAGTCATCCCTAAAATGATTAAGTATTATAAGAAGAATATTAAGTAGCAGTCTTAAATTTGAAAATTATGGCTAATTACTACACAGACAATAAAAACCTCAAGTTTCATCTCATGCATCCCGACATGAGACGAATTGTTGCTATCAGGGAAAACGATTTCGAGGACAGGGATCATTACGATTTTGCGCCCATGGATTTCGAGGATGCTATTGATTCCTACAATAAAATCCTTGAAGTCATGGGACAGCTCAGTGGTGAAATTCTTACAGAGAATGCCGAATCGGTAGACCAGGAGGGGGCAAAACTTGTTGACAATGAAGTGCACTATGCCACAGGAACACAGAAAAATCATGAGGCATTAACCAAAGCCGGTTTATATGGGGTCACCCTGCCGCGAAAGTTCGGTGGCCTGAATTTTTCGATCGTTCCATACGTTATTGCTGCGGAGATAGTTGCTCGCGGTGATGCCAGTTTTGCCAATATCTGGGGGCTGCAGGACTGCGCTGAGACCATTAGTGAGTTTGCTTCAGAAGATATGAAAGAGAAATACCTGCCCATGATCAACAAAGGTTATACGGCAGCTATGGATCTTACTGAACCTGATGCGGGATCGGACCTGCAAAAAGTACAGCTCAAGGCTACTTATGACGAAGAGAGCGACACCTGGTACCTAAATGGGGTAAAGCGTTTTATCACCAATGGCGATGCTGACGTATCGTTGGTGTTAGCTCGATCTGAAGAAGGCACTACGGATGCAAGAGGGTTATCCCTCTTTTTGTACGATAAAAAGCAACAGGCCCGCCAGGTGCGTCGCCTGGAGAATAAGCTGGGGATTAAAGGGTCTCCTACCTGCGAATTGGTATTTAAAGATGCGCCGGCGACCTTAATTGGAACAGAAAGAATGGGGCTGATAAAATATGTGATGTCTTTGATGAATTCGGCCCGCCTGGGAGTAGGGGCACAGTCGGTAGGTATTGCTGAAGCCGCTTACCGGGAAGCTGAAAAATACGCTAAAGAACGGGAACAGTTTGGCAAAACAATCAATAACTACCCAGCGGTGTATGAGATGCTGACATCCATGAAGGTAAGGATTGATGCTATGAGAACCTTACTCTATGAAACGGCACGTGCCGTGGATCTGTATAAAAGCTACGGACAGCTTGCTGAAAAAAGAGCTTTGACTAAAGAGGAGAAGCAGGAGCAGAAAATAAACCAGCGTAAGGCCGACATACTTACCCCTTTGCAGAAGTTGATGAATAGTGAATATTGCAACCAAATTGCATATGATTCATTGCAAGTGCATGGCGGCAGTGGGTATATGAAAGATTTTCCCATCGAACGCATTTATCGCGATGCCAGGATCACCAACATCTATGAGGGAACATCCCAGCTGCAGGTAGTAGCCGCTTCCAGGGGTATTAGCAATAAGTCTTACTTAAAACTCATAAAAGAATATGAACAAATAGAAGTGAACCCCGAGCTGGAGTATCTGCGAAAATTATTGGCCAAAATGACCCAGCAGTTTGAAAAGGTTGTTGCCAGAACCCTGGATGAGGAAGATAATGAGTTCCTGGAGTTTCATGCCAGAAGGCTCGTTGAAATAGCTGCCAACATTATTACAGGGCACTTATTGGTGCTTGATGCTAACAAGGACAGCGCATATAAGCGCTCGGCAGATATATTCATCAAGATGGGCAGAGCGGAAAATATCAGTAAAGTGGGATTTATCAACAACTTTACTCAGCAGGATATAAGTACATTTAAGTTTTAGCGTAAGACGTTATAACAGATAAAAAAAAGCGGCCTGTCGAGCCGCTTTTTTTATCTGATTTATTCAATCGCACCTATTGCTTATCTTCAGGAGCCTGCTGTTTCTCAGGTAACTCCTGGTCTTTTTTCGCAATGGCTTTAGGCTTTTTCCTGGTAATCGACAGATCGTTTTTGTCTTTTCCGATATCCACTTTAAAGATTTCACCTTCCTCGAGTTCGGATTGGATGATATAATCTGCGAGTTTGTCTTCGATGTATTTCTGGATAGCCCGCTTCAGAGGCCTTGCCCCATAACGTTCATCATAACCTTTCTCCAGCAGGAAGTCTTTTGCTTTGTCGGAAACCTCCAGTTTATAGCCAAGATCATCAATCCTGTTATAAACATCAGTAAGTTCGATATCGATAATTTGGTGCAGAGCTTCACGCTCAAGAGAGTTAAAGATAATCACATCATCGATACGGTTGATGAATTCAGGAGCAAAGGTTTTCTTCATGGCATTTTCAAGAACACCTTTCTCATGTTCAGACTTGTTTTGCTGTCGGGCTGTTGTGCTAAATCCAACACCCTGCCCGAAATCTTTCAACTGTCGGGAGCCGATGTTTGATGTCATGATTACAATGGTATTCTTGAAATCGACCCGCCGGCCAAAGCTATCAGTCAGCACGCCATCATCCATTATTTGCAGCAACAAGTGATAAACATCCGGGTGCGCTTTTTCGATTTCATCGAGCAGGATAATGGAGTAGGGTTTACGTCTTACTTTTTCAGTAAGCTGACCTCCCTCTTCATATCCGACGTATCCCGGAGGAGCTCCAACAAGGCGCGATACAGCGAATTTTTCCATATATTCACTCATATCCACACGAATCATGGCTTCTTCGGTATCAAACAAGTACTTCGCCAGAACTTTTGCCAGGTGGGTTTTACCAACACCCGTCGGACCAAGAAAGATGAAACTTCCGATAGGTTTCATCGGGTCTTTAAGTCCGGCGCGGTTACGGCGGATGGCTTTAACGATGTTTTGAATAGCGCTATCCTGACCTATAACTGATTTTTTAAGGTCATCCTCCATGTGCAACAAGCGTTCGCTTTCGTTTTTAGCGATTCGCTGTACAGGAACCCCTGTCATCATAGCAATGACTTCAGCAATATTGTCTTCCGTAACGGGTTCACGATGAATCTTCGATTCTTCTTCCCATTTTCTCTTCGCTGACTCAAGTTGTTCATGCAGCGTACGTTCCTGGTCCCGGTAGTTTGCTGCCAACTCAAACTTCTGACCGCTTATAGCTTCCGTCTTTTTCTTTTTCGTATCTTCTATCTGGGTTTCTATATCAATGATTTCTTTGGGAACATGAATATTATTGATATGAACCCTGGCACCTGCTTCATCCATAGCATCAATGGCCTTATCCGGGAGAAAACGATCAGACATATATCTTTCTGTCAGTTTGACACAGGCATCAATGGCTTCCTGGCTAAATTTAACCAGGTGATGATCTTCATATTTCTCTTTAATGTTATTGAGAATTTCTTTAGTCTCATCAGGTGTTGTTGCGTCAACTATCACTTTCTGGAAACGTCGCTCCAGCGCACCGTCTTTTTCTATGTATTGCCGGTATTCATCCAGTGTGGTTGCACCTATACATTGAATTTCGCCCCGAGCCAACGCAGGTTTAAACATATTGGAGGCATCAAGCGACCCTGCCGCATTACCTGCACCAACAATGGTGTGTATCTCATCGATAAACAGGATGATGTGTGGGTTTTTTTCCAGCTCGTTAAGAACTGCTTTCATGCGCTCTTCAAACTGCCCCCTGTATTTTGTGCCAGCCACCAGGCTAGCTAAATCGAGGGTGAAAATACGTTTACTAAAAAGGGCTCTTGATACTTTTCTCTCAACGATACGGGTAGCAAGTCCTTCTGCCAGTGCCGATTTACCAACTCCCGGCTCTCCGATAAGAATCGGGTTATTCTTTTTTCTTCTACTGAGAATCTGGGCAATACGTTCCAGTTCTTCACTTCGGCCGACAATTGGATCAAGGCGCTTCTCTTCCGCTGCCTTGGTTAAATCGCGACCAAAATTGTCGAGAACAGGAGTTTTTGATTTGGGGTCACCCATTTTTCTCATGCTACCACCAAAACTTTTTCCCTCTTCCGGGTCATCTGCAGCATCTCCCATTTCAGAACGCGGCGTATCCGATTCTGAAATTTCGTCAGCCTCTTCATGACTGGATGTAATAGTTTGCAATTTATCCTTAACATCCGAATAGTTAATACCAGATTTACCCAGCGTTTGGGTTGCCAGATTGTCCTTATCTTTAAGGATGGCCAGCAACAAATGCTCCGTTCCTATGAGCTCACTTTTAAAAAGTTTTGCTTCTAAAAATGTGATTTTTAATGCCTTCTCGGCTTGTTTTATAAGTGGTATTTGTTCTCCCTTAGTGTACTCCGATTCTTCAGGTTGCCGGATAGCTTCTTCTATCCTTGTCTTAACCTGTCCTAACTCTACTTCCAGGTAATTCAGAATTCTAACAGCCGTGCTGTTTTCCTGCCTGATGATACCCAAAAGTAAATGCTCAAGTCCGATGTAGTTGTTTCCTAATCGCAAAGCTTCTTCACGACTAAAACTTAAAACATCCCTGGCACTCTGTGAAAATTTTGCTTCCATCTATTACCTCACAAAAATTGTGGTTTAACATTCTACTCTTTTATACTCCCTTTTGACCTTTATCAGGTTATTGTACAATAACAAAGGTATTTTTGATATGTTCAATAATGCAGGGAGCCATCATTGTTATGCTTTTACGTTCATCACGTAACAAAGATAATGCCTAATAATCGGATATGAGAAATTTTAATAAAAATTATGCACATGAGCCTGTTAGAAATTGTTAGTAAATTAAAAATAGGTATCCTCTGCAATTTATCGCATTTTACTTATCTTTGTCGATTGTGGCACAAAAATCTAAGGTGCTAATTTTGAAGGAACTAAGATAAGTGAAGTACTATGAACGAGGGTCAAAAGATTTACACGGTAGACATCGAAAAACAAATGAAATCAGCTTACATCGATTATTCGATGTCTGTCATTGTTTCGCGTGCTCTTCCTGATGTACGAGATGGATTTAAGCCGGTTCACCGGAGAGTATTATATGGTATGACGGAATTAGGGGTTTTCTCTAACAAGCCTTACAAAAAATCTGCCCGAATAGTGGGAGAGGTGTTAGGTAAGTACCACCCCCACGGAGATACCTCGGTTTATGACACGATGGTTCGAATGGCCCAGCCATGGGCGTTACGTTACCCATTAGTGGATGGCCAGGGGAACTTTGGGTCGATCGACGGCGACAGTCCGGCGGCCATGCGTTATACAGAAGCCCGTCTCCAAAAGATTTCAGAAGAAATGACAGCCGATATCAAGAAGGATACGGTGGATTTTCAGAATAATTTTGATGATACCCTGCAGGAGCCTACCGTTATGCCCACGCGCATCCCCAACCTCCTGGTAAACGGTGCAGCAGGTATTGCCGTGGGGATGGCGACTAACATCCCGCCGCATAACCTAAAAGAAATTATTGACGGAATAAACGCCTACGTAGATAACCGGGAAATAACTATTCCCGAATTGATGAAATATATCAAAGGGCCTGACTTTCCGACCGGTTGTACGATATATGGATACGAAGGGGTGAAAAGCGCTTATGAAACCGGGAAAGGCCGCGTAATGATGCGGGGCGTTGCCAAGGTAGAAGAAACCAGCAGCGGAAAAGAAAAAATTATCGTTACCCACGTGCCATATATGGTTAACAAGGCCGAAATGATAAAAAAGACGGCCGACCTTGTTAATGAAAAGAAAATTGAAGGGATATCCGACCTGCGCGATGAGTCTGACCGAAACGGAATTCGCGTGGTTTACGATCTGAAAAAAGATGCCAATAGCAGTGTTGTACTTAACAAGCTTTACCAGCTTACGCCGCTGCAGTCTTCTTTCAGCGTAAATACCATCGCATTGGTTGATGGGCGCCCGGAGTTGCTGAACCTTAAGGATTTAATCTATTATTTTGTTGAGCATCGCCATGAAATTGTCATCCGCAGAACAAAATATGAACTACGAGAAGCTGAAAAGCGGGCACATATTCTTGAAGGGCTCCTGATAGCATTGGATAATCTGGATGATATCATCACGTTGATCCGCAATTCTAAAACACCGGATGATGCTTTGCATGGGCTGATGGAAAAATATGAATTCTCGGAGCCCCAGGCTAAGGCTATCCTTGAAATGCGACTCCAGAAACTTACCGGTCTTGAGCGGGATAAAGTAAGACAGGAGTACAACGAACTTCAGGAAAAAATAAAATATTACAAGGAAATCCTTTCTGATGAAGGTCTTCGAATGAGAATCATAAAAGAAGAGCTTCAGGAAATAAAAGATAAGTACGGTGACGATACGCGCAGTGAGATAGAATATTCAGCCGAGGATTTCCGTATAGAAGATACCATTCCCAATGAAGAAGTAGTAATCACTATCTCTCATTTGGGATATATTAAACGTACCCCGCTAACGGAATACCGTCGGCAAAACAGGGGAGGCAAAGGATTAAAAGGCTCTTCCACCCGCGATGACGACTTTGTGGAATATCTTTTTGTTGCCACAAATCATAATTACATGCTCTTTTTCACTGAAAAAGGCAAATGTTTCTGGATGCGGGTATTCGAAATACCTGAAGGAACCAGAACAACCAAAGGCCGGGCAATACAAAACCTGATAAATATAGATAAGTCTGATACCATCAAAGCATTCATCAATGTAGAGAATCTGGATAATGATGATTACATCAACAATCATTACATCGTATTCTCCACCAAAAAAGGAATGATAAAGAAAACACCGCTTGAGGCTTTCTCAAGACCACGGCAGAATGGTATTAATGCCATTACTATCAAAGACTCGGATGAGCTACTGAAGGCCCAGCTGACAAGTGGCAAAAGTACCATATTAATGGCAGCGCGATCAGGAAAAGCTATTCGATTCCACGAAAGCAAAGTACGCTCTATGGGCCGCAATGCGGCAGGCGTTCGCGGAATAATGCTCGCTTCCAAAAAAGACCTGGCGATAGGTATGATTTGCCTGGAGTCGGACGACTCTGATATACTGGTAGTGTCGGAAAAAGGATTTGGTAAGCGTTCCGCGCTGGCCGATTACCGGGAGACCAACAGGGGAGGAAAAGGCGTTAAAACGCTCAACATCACCGAAAAAACCGGTGAGCTTGTATCCATTGATAGCGTGACCAACCACGATGATTTAATAATTATTAACAAAAGTGGTGTTATGATAAGAATGGCCGTAGAAAATCTCAGAGTAGTTGGCAGGGCAACGCAGGGTGTGAGGCTAATCAAAATGAAAAAAAATGATGAAATCGCGGCTATTGCCAAAGTAGAAATTAATGAGCAGGAAAATGAAGCAAAACTGGCCGTGGAAAATGACAACTCAGCTGATAACGGGAATGAAGAGGGAGAAAATGATATGACAGAGACCAACACGGATGAATAATGTCCGGGTTGTTTTTGGCAAAGATTTTGTTTCCGGTTTTTATGATTTATTATATTTGCTTACAATGGAGAATGAAACATATTAAAACCAAACTAAAACAATAGTTGAGATGAAAAAAATTGCAGTTTTACTAGTATTTGTAATCGCGGGAATTGCTTTTGCTCAAGGGCAAAACCACAAAGTAGTAAGTGCATACAATTACCTGCGCAAAAATAAACTTGAGAAAGCAATGGAGGCTATAGAGCCGGCAACCCAGCACAAGAGGACCAATGATGAAGCAAAAACCTGGTACTATCGCGGGAATATTTATCTTGGTATCCACATGAGTGAAGAAGAAGAGTTCAAAGACCTGGCTGAAAATCCACTGGACACGGCTTACTTCTCTTACACAAAAGCTTTTAAGCTGGATGAAAAAGGCAAGTATACCAGTGATTTGAAAGATCGCATGAAGTTTATCAGTGAGCAATATTTTAACAAAGGCGTGACTAATTACAAGTCAAAGGATTATGAAGAGGCTATGGATGGATTTACAAAGGCTGCTAAAGTCAACAAAGAATACAGGAATACCATAGACACGGCTGCCTATTACTATGCCGGTAACAGCGCCGATTTGGCAGGAGAAAAAGAAAAAGCGTTTGAATACTATAAAAAGGCACAGGAGTATAATTATGACAATCACAGGCTATATTCCTCTCTGTCAAGACTATACTCGGCAAAAGGCGATACGGCGAAGGCACTTGAAGTGGTGAATAAAGGACTGGATAAATATCCCGGAACATACGATTTGATAATTACCGAAACAAACATCTTTCTTGCGCAGGGGGATACCGAAAAAGCGCTTGAAAATCTGAAACTGGCTGTTAAACAAGATACAACGAATCCCTCGTTGTGGTTTGCAGCAGGTGTGAATTATGAGCAAATGATGAAAAACCAGGAAACCGATTCACTAAAGAAGGCTTTCATGGATGAGGCAGTTCATTCGTACGAACAGGCCCTCGAATTGAAACCTGATTACTACAAACCTGCATTTAACCTTGGAGCGATTTATGTAAACAGGGCAGCTACTTTACAGAATAAAGCGAATCAGCTTCCACTTGACCAAACAGAGAAGTACAACGCAATGAAGAAAGAGGCTGACAGTACGCTGAAAAAAGCATTGCCATACCTGGAGAAAGCCCAGGATATCAAACCAAACGATTTAAATACGCTACAGTCGCTGAAAGAAATTTATGCACGCCTCAACAAAAACGAAAAGCTGAAGGAAGTAAATACTAAAATTCAAAAGCTAACGGGTGGAGCTCAGGAAAAACAAGAGCAGGAATAAAAAAAATAATTTCAGAAAAATAGTCGCTTTCATAGGAGAGCGGCTATTTTTTTTGATATATAGCTTTTTACCAGAAAACATTTCCTATTTAACATAATATAAATTATAGGACAAAAGGGATTATTTAACCGGCAATTGGGCATTAACATATTTAAATCTTAATTTTGTCTTAAAAATCAATTTATGGATATAAAACATAACCTTGAAAAACTCAAGTCAACATTGCCCTCAGACGTTAAACTAGTAGCCGTATCCAAAACCAAACCCATTGAAGCTATAAAAGAAGCTTACGATGCCGGCCATAAAATTTTCGGTGAAAATAAGGCCCAGGAAATGATTAACAAACAGCCTGAGCTTCCCGATGATCTTGAATGGCATTTTATAGGTCATCTGCAGTCCAACAAGGTGAAATACCTGGCGCCTTTTGTGAGTATGATTCATTCGGTTGACCGAAAAAAGATCCTTAAAGAGATCAACAAAGAAGCCAAAAAAAATAACCGGGTAATTGATTGCCTCCTGCAATTTCACATTGCTGAAGAAGAAACAAAATTCGGTCTTTCTTTGGAAGAAGCTCGTGAGATAATTGAATCAGAAGCCTTTAAAAGCTATGAAAATGTACGCATTACCGGCGTAATGGGCATGGCTACGTTTACTGATGACACCGGACAAGTGCGGCGGGAATTCAAAGGGCTGAAAAAGATTTTCGATCATCTGAAAAAGGAATATTTTACCAACGAGTATTTTAAAGAAATTTCTATGGGGATGTCCGGGGATTATCGCATCGCCATTGAAGAAGGAAGCACCATCGTGCGCATAGGCAGTCTTATTTTCGGATCGCGAAACTAAAGGTTTAGTTAGAGGAGACCGGATGAGTTCCTATATCCCCTTCCCGCAAAGGGATGTGCATATCCGAACAAAATGATTTAATAATTCCTTAACATAAAGATCATTTTCTTTAAACATCTTCCATGCAGGGCTAAGCTATTTTTGTGGTATTAAATCATGAAAACGAAAATCATCATACTATGAAAACAAAATTATCAATATTAGCCGTTGCATTCCTGATAGGAATAGCTGCTTTCGCCGGAAATGAAAATGATTCAGAAGAATCTTCAGCCAGGAATGCCAGTAAAAATTCAACTACCCTGGTTCAGGGACAGGTAATGGATTTAACATCCGGTGAAAGTATTGCAGGCGCCGAAGTTAAAATAAAAGGATCGACGAAAAGGACCTATACCGATTTTGATGGGAATTTTTCCTTTCAAAATATGGAGCCCGGAAATTACGACATTATCGTCTCGTATATATCGTATAACAAAAGTTTACTGGAAGATATAGAGGTAACATCCGGTCAATCGGAAAATTTACGTGTTAAGTT
>CAYFQK010000002.1:0-31314 GCA_964345255.1 uncultured Bacteroidales bacterium
GTGAGGCGAGATTAAATTGTCCGCCAAGCCGGTCTTTCTCGTATAAGGTTACTTCGTGTCCACGCTCTTTTAATGTAATGGCCGCCTGCATTCCTGCCAGACCACCACCTACCACAGCGTAATGCTTAGGGTCAGCTATTTTTTGAACAGGATTTTTCACGTTTCCCACTTCAGGGTTGACCACGCAATGAATGCCATTGCCTGATTTCACCCCGCCAAGGCATCCCTCAGAGCATGCCAGGCATGGGCGGATATTTCCCAGGCCTGGGTCCTTATATTTCCCTACGAAATGCGGATCAGCCACTAAAGCTCTGCCCAGCGCCAGGTAATCGAGATTATAATCTGTTTTGAGTTTATCTACATCGTGACGGGAATTGATCCTGCCAACCCCAATAACCGGGATATCCACAACCTTTTTTATGGCTGTAGCAAATTCCCACGTCTTCCCTTTGGCGGTAAACATGTGCTGAAAATACCATGGTGGAGTGGTGCAAACCGTACCTGCAGATACATGAACGGCTTCTGCGCCTTTCTCTTCAAGAATTCCTGAAAACTTTTTCATTTCTTCAAGAGTGATCCCTCCCGGAACCATCTCATCGCCACTTATCCGTGCAATGATCGGTAGTCTGGTTTTCTTAACCTCATCGAGCACTTCCAGCGGAAAGCGCATCCTGTTGTCAAATGTATGCCCGTAATTATCATCGCGGTCATTTACAAAAGGTGATAAAAACTGAGCCAGCAAGTACCCGTGCCCAAACTGCAGCTCTATGATATCGAAGCCGGCAGCTTTCGCCCGAAAGGCGGCATCGCGGAAGAGTTGTTTTGCCTGGGCAAAATCTTTCTCTTCCATCTTTTTAGGGGTGGCTCCCCCATTTTCACACGGTTTATCAGTTGCTGAGACGTGATAATTCCCGGAGATATTCGGATTTGCCATTCGCCCGGGGTGACTGAGATGGGCCATTGCTTTGGCCCCGCCGTTGTGAATAATATCTGTCAGCTTTTTCAGTCCTTCCAGCTTGTCATCCGAGTCAATACCCATTTGCGTGGGGATTTCTCTTAACCCTTTTTCAAGATAGAAAGGTTCGGGTGTTACTACAGCTACTTCCTGACTTCTTTCACTGTAAAAATCGAGATGTTTTTGATTAACCTGTCCTGAATCGTCGCTATACCCCGTTTTTACGGGAGCAAAAATAAATTCATTTTTTAAAGAAAGCATACTTAACCTGTTTTGTTTTACACAATAGTTTGATTATTCATTGAAAAGAAATTATCCGGCAGTTAATCAAATCAATTTATGGGAAATGGCATTTCAGGCATTTACACATGGTTACCACTCTTTTAGTTCAAAAAGATTACCCGATTTATCTCTTACAAAACACAGGTTATGTTTTTCCCGTGGAATTTCTGTTACCTCATAGTTCTCCTTCCGGCAGCTATCTATGATTAGCTGCCGGTTTTCGACATTAAGGCACACATGCTGATATCCTTCGAAAGGCAGGATCACCCCGGTGACAAAAAGCTCCATCACAAGACTATCCCTTTCTATCAAAACCACTTTTACTTTTTTGTTTAAACCAAAAATGGAAGCTGACATTTCTGAGTTCAACTCAAAACTTTTTATGCGCTTAAAACCCATAATCTCCTCATAGAAGGCCTGTATATCATCTTCGTGGTTTATTTGCAAAGCAACATGGTTCAACATACCTAACGAGTTTCAATTATTTGCCCCCAAATATCAGTAAGCAATTTACTAATTTTTGAGGAGGGATCATATTCAATCACTGATTTTTGATCTACCATGGCTTCCACCATAATTTTATCAAAAGGCACCTTTCCGATAACTGGAAGTCCTTGATGTTCGCAATACTTCTCAATCTCCCGGGCCATGGTTTTATTTACATCGTATTTATTGATTATCACAAGGGGACGAAGGTCGAAATTAGCTGCCATTTCAGCAACTCTTTTCAAATCATGCAGCCCGCTTTGAGAGGGTTCGGTGACAGCCACCACCTTATCGGCACCTGTTACAGAAGCAATTACCGGACATCCTATTCCGGGAGGGCCGTCAATGAGTATAGCATCCCGTTTCTGATTTTTAGCCAGCTTTTTAGCCTCTTCTCTAACAACCGTCACCAGTTTCCCTGATAAGTCTTCAGCGACCCCCAACCTTGCATGCACCATTGGTCCGAAACGTGTATCACCTAAAAACCATTGACTATCCTTACTTTGTTCCATACTGATGGCCCCGAATGGACATACATGCATACATAATTCGCAGCCGTCGCAGGCGAATTCAGAGATTTCGATTCTTCCCCCAACCCAATTGATGGCATCAAACCGGCATACATCTTTACAGATAGCGCAATCTGTGCATTTTGCCCGATCGATTACGGCTGTTTTAGCCCCCGGAAAAACTTCCTGCCGGTAATTATCGGGGCGAAGCACCAGGTAAAGATTAGCTGCGTCCACATCGCAATCTGCAAAAACGGTATTCTGCGCAAGGGAGGCAAATGCTGAGGTAAATGTGGTCTTTCCGGTACCGCCTTTACCGCTGATTATTGTTATCTGTTGCATGATTGTTTTTCAGTTTTAGTTCTATGTTCTCCCATAATTCGGCGAACCTGTGCCTCATATCGTCAAAAACATCCACCAGCAAATGGCCTTCAGCATATTTTGAAGCAATGTCACGTCTGAAAGGCAAAGAAGCCAGAATATCAATATGTTCTTGCTCAAGAAGCGCTCTTAATTTCTTATCACCTGCATCCGCCTTATTGATAACCACACTGGCTTTTAAGTTCATTTTCTTTATGGTTTGCAACATAATTTTTAAATCGTTTATTCCGAAAGGTGTGGGTTCTGCAACAAGTACTGTATAATCCGCATCGTGTAACACCTCCATAGCCGGACAGGAAGTTCCTGGTGGCGCATCGACCAAATTTATCATTCGATTACTGATTTTTTTCCTGGTTTCTTTTATAACAGGCACTGCCAGGGCTTCGCCCACACTGAGTCTGCCTTCGTAAGTGTAACTTCCGCTATCCTTGTGGTGGTAACGAATTACCTCACCCAGTTTTTTTGGTTTTTCCGTAATGGCATCTTCCACAGGACAAAAGTGCGAACACGCTCCGCAGGAATGGCATAAGTCGGGCAGCACCTGGATGTGATTGATGGACTTGACCATCATAATAGCATTGAAGGCACATACTTCTGTGCATTTGCCACAAAACGTACACACCTCCGGATCAATTTCAGGAATCATCATATTGACCGGCATGCTGGATTCTTCCGTACCTTTCAGAAAAAGGTTCGCATTCGGTTCTTCCACATCACTATCCAAAAGCGTAACCTCCCTGCCCATATGCTGCAGTATTCTGTAAAGATTCACAGCTACCGTTGTTTTCCCGGTCCCCCCTTTACCACTTGCAATGGCTATCTTATATGTCATAGTAATTGAACATCATCAGTGGTCGCAACGATTATCGCCAGTCACGAGATTTTCATTCAGATAGTTTCTGATTAATTCTTCATAAGTTGCATCGGGCACCCCAAGATGGACTTTAATGTTATTTTGCTCAAAAAGCGCTACGGCGCGCTGGCCCATTCCACCGGCAATGATTTCATGAACTTCTTTTCCGGCCAGCCACCTGGGATATACCCCTGGTGCATGAGTTGGGGGCGTATGATTACTTTCTGATATAACGTTGCTATTTTCTATTTCCACCACTCTAAAATACTCGCAGTGTCCGAAATGAGCGGAGAGTTTACCACCCGACATAGGTATTGCTATTCTTTTCATTAATTTTCCGATTTAAATTATTGCTTGTAATGTTTTATAAATTATTTAAGCTGGCTAAAGCTATAAGCCGGACTATAATAAACTTTCCATTTACCGTATAGCCCGGCTTTTGGTTATTGGTCACCACCTCTGAAGCGAAAACCATAACCATCTCCCCGGTCTCTGCCAAAGCCTCTTCCGCGGCCACGACCGCGAGATCTGCCTTCTGCGGGGCCTCGTCCATCACCGCGACGTCCCCGGCGGTAAGCCCGGCCTAAGCCACGTTCTTCATCGTTATAGCGTTCGTCGTCAACATCCCGGCCTGTGCATTTTCCCAGCTTCCTGCCGGTCATGGGTCCTTTTCCTTCTGGTCCTTTTCTATCAAATCCAGGCATAATTACCTCCTTATTTTAAATTTTCTATTATTTTTTCTACCGGCTGCTCATCTTTCAGAACAACCATTTCAATCTTCAGAGACTCGAGCGCGTTTTTTGCCTTTGGCCCGAAATCTCCGCTAAATACTTTTTTTACTCCAAAATCAGCTAATTTTTGAGCTGTTGCGGGGCCTGAGCCGCTTTGCTGTTCCTTAGCCCCATTCTTGTGAAAAGATGTTTTCTTTTCCTCCGTGTCGTAAACAGCCAACCACTCTGCTCTTCCAAAGCGGGGATCCATTTTTGATTCCAGGCTGTCGTTTGTTGATGTTATTGCAATTTTCATAATGCTGTTTATTATAGTATGCTTATAAGTCTGCTTTTCGGGGCCTTCTCATCAGTCCACCACACTCCGGACAGGTCATATCCCTACACGGGATGCCGGGAGTATGAGAAACCCTGTGTCCGCAATCCACGCATTCACATAAATCCTTTTTGCCTTGCTTATTCCTTATCTGCTCGTTAACATGCTCAATATCTGTTGATGCGCAAACCGGGCAGTGTGTTACTTTTTTCCCAAGCGAGGGCATTTTAAAGGTGTTGTTACATTTTTTACACCTGAACCACTCCTCATCAAACGATACATTTCCTCCTTCGATGATGATCTCCTTATTCTCCACAAAAGCTCTTGCAATTTTTTTCAGGGCACTGTCATAGATGCGTGTAAAAGTGGGCCTGGAGACTCCCATCTCACGTGCCGCCTGAGCCTGGGGATGCATGTCGTAATCAGCCAGTTTAAGGGCCTCATACTCTTCAAAAAACATTTCCACGTTCCCCCTGCGGCCCTTTCCGCCATATGGCCGGAAACCCTCTATCATGGGTGGGCGCCCCATTCTTCTGTGTCTTTTTGGTCTTGGCATATTTTGAACTTTTGTTCACTACAAAAATAATGAACATTAGTTCATAACACAACAACTTAATCAAAAAAAAGCGGAAAAATTTTTTCCGCTTTATATAAAAATCTGATATAGAATATTTTATCGTACAAATATTTTTTTAACCTTTTTTGTCTCTCCAAGGTTTAAATGGAGTATATACATCCCTTGTAATTTTTCAGGTAATCTGAGCTTTATGTGATTCCCGGTGTTAAGCACCAATTTTTCTTCCACAAAAACACGGCGGCCTTGTAAATCAGTGAGCTTAATCCGGAGTTGAGCGGTGCGCTCTAATTGATCTAAACTTATATTAATAAAGTTTTTTGCCGGATTCGGGTATATTTCTATGTCTTCAGCAAATTGCCGCGTTGCTGAAGTAACCACCACCTGCAAAGGCTCTGAGGGGTTAGATTCCTGATCCTCCAATACAGATGTGATTTCATAGGTAAAACTACCTGTGCTTAATCCCTCGTCTGTATAAGAGGTCTGGCTGGCAGGAACCGTGCTGAGGAGGTCGTTGTTTTTGTAAATATTATAGCTTTCAAAATCCGCAATCCGGTCATTATCCATATTATTTCCCGACATCACAACAGGCTCCTGCTTCTTTAGGGGCGTTTCGGTACTAACGGCCAATCCATAAATATTCCAGTTTATATCCCAACCAAAATATTCATACATGCTCACCCAATCAGAATAATAAAGAATCATATCGCCTTTGTAAGGTATCGCAGGACCATTATCTGTTCCTGCAGGGTAAACAAATTCAGGATTAAGTACCCGGTACCCCATCCATATTTCTTCCTCACCCGAAATATAAATTGGTTGAGACAGTTCTACATGATTCCATCCATTCTCCAGGTCTTCTACTTCCTGCTCAAAAACCAGCTCTCCTTCATAGTTTTGACTACCGCCTATCCAAACCCTGGCAAAAATCTGGCAATTTGTATCGGCGATATAAAAGTTTATCTCCGTCAGATACTTACCTTCGTATGCTGCCAGGTCTTCGACAGGGAAGCGCAATGCCGCTTCGAAATGTTCTACTTCCCCGCCGACTTCATCAGCATTTTGACCATCATCATAACGCATTTCACTTCCCTCAGATGCCGGCGGGTCCCAGCTAAGGGTCAGGTCGGAGCCTTCAATAGCATATTGTGGATTCAAGGGCGGAAATAAAAGCGGTTGGTATGGGGCAAGGGTTATTTGGTAGTTATAAGTGTTTCCACTTTCTACCTCTATCTCTTCAAAATAGGTTTCATACCCGTCAGCCTCAACGGACATTGAATAGGCGCCTCCCGGCACTTCAAGGTTAAAAGCACCATTGATTCCGGTTGTGGTAGAATAAGTCCCCACATTGACAACGGCTCCGGCTAATGGTTCCCCCGCTTCATTTTCTACCGTCCCGTTAATCGTCGCAACCTGGTTAAAAGGGTTGACCGCAGGCCGGCCATAAACTTCAAATTGAAAACTCCCCTCATTCGGACGGTTCCACCCAAAGTATAGCTCGTCCTGCGTCTCTCCGCCGAGGCCTATAACCTGCGGCCACGCTCCGTCTTCTGTATCCTGTGAAACCTGAAGATGATCTGACCAATCTTGTCCGTTGTTTATGGAATATTTAAGATAAGCGTTTTCATATCCGGTATAGCTTCCATCGCTATAGGTAATATAAATGCGGTGATCATCCGTATCGTTGGCCGTTACCCAAATATCCGGACGGCTGTTGCCTCCGCTGTTATCAGTAATCAGCTGAGGAGCTTCCCAGGTTTCGCCCAGATCAAAAGAACGGTAAAGCCTGATATCGCTTTGAATCCCATCCACATTAGAACTTGATACAATGTAAACACTGTTGTCCAGGACCGTAGTCGACAATCTGGCATTATAATCCTGGTTTTGGCTAACATTGATGTTTTCCGTCCAGGTAGTCCCCTCATCTGTTGACTTTGTGAAGAATATATCAAGATGATCATATTCCTCCCCGGTTTGTTCATTATACGATACGAATATTTTCTCCTGCTCATAGGCAATATTGCACCACCCTGACGAATTTTCGGTATCGGTCAAATACTGTGATTCCGACCAACTCTCGCCACTGTTTTCCGATTTTTTAAAAACAATCTGATAGTTGTAACCCTCATCTCTTGACTCATAAGCTAAAAAGACTTTTTCATCCACCGCCACTGCCTGCGGAATCTGGGCGCCATTTTCGGAATCAGATACCTGCACCTCACTACCGAAGGTATCTCCCCCGTCCTCTGATTTTATCATAAAAATCTGCGAATCGCCGTTCGTATTCCTGAAGTAAAATACATAAACGTTACTGCCCGAAGCTGCCACCACCGGGTAGGACGCTCCATAATCAAAAGCGGAATAAAGCGTCTGTTTCTCACCCCAGGTCTCACCGGCATTATCACTTTGCCGGTACTTTAAATCTCCCCACTCATTCCATACCATGTAATAATCTGAACCATCCTGCGCCAGGTTTTGCTCATCAGATGGGGCGCCCTCATTTTCTGATAAGTTATTAATTTCACCAAACTCAACTTGTGATATTCCAAGTAATGGCAGGAAAAGAATTATTGCTAACCCTATCGTTTTGCTTAAGATGTATACTTTTGTCATATTCTTTTTATACTTTTGTTTATATTGAATACTTCTATCATTCACCGGAGATTTATCATTCAACACACAAAAATAATATAAGATAACAAATAATAAAGATTATGAAAAAACTAAGAAGTGCACTATTGATTTTAGGCATGCTCATTGCCACAGGAGTTGTTGCGCAAGAGCAAGCCCGTTTATTAAGATTTCCCGCCATTCACAACGACCAGCTTGTTTTCAGCTATGGAGGCGACTTATACAGCGTTTCTGCTGAGGGCGGAATGGCCCGGAAAATAACGACCCATGAAGGGTATGAAATGTTTCCGAAATTCTCACCCGACGGAAACCACATTGCCTTTACCGGGCAATATGATGGGAATACGGAAGTATTTATTATGCCCAATGAAGGGGGAGAACCAATACGCTTAACATATACTGCGACGCTAAGCCGCGACAGGGTATCCGACCGCATGGGGCCTAATAATGTAGTGATGAGCTGGACACCTGATGGCAAGCATGTGGTGTACCGTTCCCGGAAAGAATCTTTCAACTCCTTTATCGGGAAACTTTATAAAGTCCCCACACAGGGTGGACTGAGTGAGCAATTACCTCTACCTCGGGGAGGTTTCTGCTCTTATGCACCCGATGGAAAGAAATTGGCTTACAACCGTGTATTCCGGGAGTTCCGTACATGGAAATATTACAAGGGCGGCATGGCTGACGACATCTGGATACATGATTTTGATACGCGTGAAACAGTGAATATAACCGATCATGATTCACAGGATATTATCCCGATGTGGCACCAGGATAAGATTTACTTTTTATCTGACCGCGACCGTACTATGAACCTTTTCGTATATCACACCAATACGGAGGAAATTGAAAAAGTTACCCATTATGAAAAGTATGATATCAAATTCCCTTCTATTGGAGAAAATTATATTGTATTCGAAAAAGGCGGATACATTTTTAAGCTGAATCTAGATAACCATGAAGTAAAACAGGTTCCTATACAAATAGCTGATGATAAGCTTGCAAGCCGAAAAAAATATATTGAAGCGAAAGAGAATATCGCATCTTATGAAATAGCGCCTGATGGCAAGCGAGCCTTGTTCAGCGCCAGAGGAGATATCTTTACTATTCCTGCCAAAGCAGGGGTTACCTATAATTTAACAGAAAGTCCGGGAGCCCATGACAGAAATCCAAAATGGTCGCCTGACGGAAAACATATAGCTTTTCTTTCCGACAAAAGCGGAGAATATGAGATCTATATCCAAAAAGCAGATGGGTCGAAACCTCCGCAGCAATTAACAAAAAATGCAGATACTTACAAGTATAGTCTCCAATGGTCGCCTGATAGCAAAAAGATCTTATGGAGCGATAAAAAAATGCGACTGCGCTATGTTGATATTGAAAGTGAGGAAGTGACGGAGGTAACCGAATCCGGTATATGGGAAATCCGAAGCTTTGACTGGTCTCCCGAGAGCAAATGGATAGCTTATGCCGATCCCAGGGAAAACGATATGACCAAAATAAGGCTATTCAATACAGCAACCCAGGAAACCACTGATGTAACCAAAGGTTGGTATAGCTCATCAAGGCCTGAGTTCGGCGCAGATGGGAAATATCTTTTCTTCAGTTCCGACCGTGATTTTAACCCTGTATACAGCCGCACTGAATGGAATCATGCCTACAAAGACATGGGTAAAATTTACCTGGTGACCCTGACGCGGGATATGCCATCTCCTTTTGCACCTGAAAATGATGAAGTAATGGCCGGCGCAGAAGGGGAAAGCAATGAAGATAAGCCGTTTAAAATCGATACAGAAGGAATAAGCGACCGTATCATCAACCTGCCTGTGAAGGCGGGCGTTTATTATAGCTTACAGAGTACCGGCGAAAAGCTTTACTATCTTTCAAGGGTAGATAGCAAATCTTCGCTTAAGTATTTCGATCTCGATAAGAAAGAAGAAAAAGACCTTGAGTTCAGGGGAGGATATGAAATATCGCACGATGGTAAAAAGATGCTCGTTGGCAAAGGCAAATCGTATGCGATTGTTCCCCTTCCCTCTTCAAAGATTCAGATGAAAGATAAACTCGACTTATCAAATATGAAAGTATGGGTGGACAAGATGGCTGAGTGGAAACAGATATTTGACGAAAGCTGGCGGCAAATGAGAGATTTCTTTTACGTACCCAACATGCATGGGGTCGACTGGAAAGCCATGCACGACAAATATGGCCAGATGCTTCCCTATGTAAATAACCGTCATGATTTAAATTACCTTATCGGTGAGATGATTGCTGAGCTGAGTGTAGGCCATGCTTACGTAAATGGCGGAGACCTGCCTGAGCCTGAAAGAATCAAAACCGGTCTGCTGGGCGCTCAGCTTTCCCGTCATAAGTCAGGGTTTTACCGTATAGACAGCATCCTTAAAGGTGAGAATTTCAGAGATAAGCTACGCAGCCCGCTTACGGAGATTGGGGCAGATGTCTCGGAAGGAGATTATATCGTAGCTATCAACGGAACATCAACAGCTGATTTGAATAACATTTTCAAGCCCCTTGTGGGGGAGGCCGGCAATCCGGTAAAAATGACATTTAACCCCAAACCTGCCATGGAGGGAGGGCATACTGAAATCATCAAGCCAATCGCCGATGAGTCGGAACTTCATTACTACAACTGGGTGCAGCAAAACATTAAAAAAGTCAACCAGGCTACAGACGGAAAGGTGGGATATATACACGTGCCCGACATGGGGCGCCATGGTCTTAACAAGTTTGTAAAGTATTTCTACCCACAGCTTACCAAGAAAGCCCTTATCATTGATGACAGGGGCAACGGCGGCGGCAATGTAAGCCCTATGATCATCGAGCGGCTCAAGAGAGAAGTTACCCGCGCCAAGATGGCCCGCAACAAAGAAGTGCCGGGGTATGTGCCTACAAAGATGATGCTGGGCCCCAAAGTGCTTCTTATCGATCAGTATTCCGCTTCTGACGGCGACCTGTTCCCCTACTCTTTCAAAAAGCATGATATGGGCACCGTTATTGGCCTCAGGAGCTGGGGCGGCGTTGTTGGAATACGTGGCTCGTTGCCTTTCATAGACGGAGCAGATATGCGCAAACCGGAATTCGCTTCCTATTCAGCAGAAGAAAGTAAGTGGATTATTGAAGGTTATGGAGTTGAGCCGGATATCGAAGTGCGAAATGACCCGGCTAAAGAATACCAGGGCATCGACCAGCAGCTTAACAAAGCCATTGAAGTCATCCTGCAAAAGCTCGATGAATACAAACCTATGCCTCCAATTCCGGAGGGGCCGGATAAGAGTGGAGAAGAAGATTAGATAAAAAAAGCCGGTTAAAACCGGCTTTTTTTTTACGCTTCCCCTTTCGGTCCGCCCAAGCTGAATGGCACCTGGTTGCGGGGGGTTTCTTTGATTTGCCCGTGCGTCGATTCGTATTTTTTGATGTTTTCGGCCAGCGCATTCATCAGTCGTTTGGCATGTTGCGGACTGAGGATGATACGCGACTTTACCTTTGCCTTTTTATTGCCTGGCATCATATTTATAAAATCAACAACAAATTCAGCATTTGAGTGAGTGATGGCTGCAAGGTTAACATAAGTTCCCTCGGCAACTTCTTCTGATAACTCAATATTCAGTTTCTTCTTTTCTTTTGGATCTTCCATAGCCTAATTTTTTTCGTTTACGTAAAGGTAAAAAAAAGACGGGTCGCAAAACCCGTCCCTTATGTATGAATTGTTTAACTATTCTTCTCTGTTTTCAGCATGTGTCAGCTGTTCATAATCCTCCCTCGATCCCACTATCACGTCTTCGTATTCACGCAATCCGGTACCTGCGGGAATCTTATGCCCAACAATGACATTTTCTTTGAGCCCTTCCAGTTCGTCCTGCTTAGCCTGAACGGCTGCATTTGTGAGAACTTTCGTTGTTTCCTGGAACGATGCGGCTGAAATAAAGCTCTTGGTTTGCAGCGAAGCTTTTGTAATCCCCTGCAGTACCTGTCTTCCTGTTGCGGGTTTAGCATCGCGGGCCTGAACTATTTTCATGTCGCGGCGCTTAAGAGAAGAGTTTTCATCCCGAAGCTTACGGGCACTGGTAATCTGACCCTCACGAAGATTATTAGAATCTCCGGCATCTTCAACAATTTTCTTATCGAATATCCAGTCGTTTTCTTCGGTAAAGTCAATCTTATCCACCAACTCTCCTTCAAGGAATTTGGTATCGCCGGGATCAGCGATTTCAATTTTACGCATCATCTGGCGCACGATAACCTCAAAGTGCTTATCATTAATTTTCACCCCCTGCAGTCGGTATACTTCCTGAACTTCATTTACAATATATTCCTGAACCTTCATCGGTCCTTTAATCGCCAGTATATCCGAAGGTGTCATCGCTCCCTCTGATAAAGAAGTCCCGGCACGAACGTAGTCATTCTCCTGTGCCAGAATCTGCTTTGAAGTTGGAATAAGGTACTTCTTCTGCTCACCCGTCTTGGAAGTAATGATAACCTCGCGGTTACCCCGTTTAAGTTTCTTACCGAACGATACCATCCCGTCGATCTCAGAGACAACAGCCGGATCAGAGGGGTTACGGGCCTCGAAGAGTTCTGTAACACGCGGCAGACCACCGGTAATGTCACCGGTTTTACCAACCGCTCTGGGTATCTTGACGAGTGTATCACCGGCTTTTACGCTATCGCCTTCATCAACAATAATATGCGATCCTACCGGAATATCGTAGCGTTTCAATTCTTCCCCTTCATCATTAACAATCCGGATGATTGGGTTCTTTGATTTCTTGCGGGTTTCTACCACCACTTTTTCTACATAGCCGGTTTGCTCATCTGACTCAACGCGGTATGTCTGTCCTTCAATAACATTTTCAAAGGCAATCTTGCCTGAAATTTCTGACAGGATAAGTGCGTTATAGGGATCCCAATCACTGATGAGTGCGCCTTTTTTCACTTCATCACCGGGTTTGTAGTAAAGATTCGCCCCGTATGGAAGATCACTGGATGACAATGTAACGCCTGTTTTCTTGTCAACGATACGCATCTCAGCAGAACGCCCAAGGACAACATCAAATTTCTTTTTGTCATTATTCTCATACTCCACGTACCTGAGGTCATCAATTTCTATTACTCCATCAAATTTTGCCTCAATCCGCGCACTTACAGCAATATTGGAAGCTGTTCCTCCTACGTGGAAAGTACGCAGTGTTAGCTGCGTTCCAGGTTCACCAATGGATTGTGCAGCTATTACACCAACAGATTCTCCTTTCTGGACGAGTTTACCTGTAGCCAGGTTCCTTCCGTAGCATTTAGCGCATACCCCTTTTTTCGACTCACAGGTAAGTACTGACCTTACCTCTACAGTTTCTATTGGTGATTGTTCTATTGTTGATGCAATATCTTCATTAATTTCCTCACCAGCTTTTACAAGCAACTCTCCCGACTGCGGGTGAAACACATCATGCAGCGATACACGGCCCAGGATACGATCGAAAAGGCTCTCCACCTCTTCCTCATTTTTCTTAAGGGCAGCTACCGGCAGCCCCCGCAGGGTACCGCAATCTTCGTCCATAATAACTACATCCTGGGCTACGTCCACCAAACGTCTGGTCAGGTAACCTGCATCGGCAGTTTTAAGAGCGGTGTCGGCAAGACCTTTTCGGGCGCCGTGGGTAGAAATAAAGTACTCAAGAACCGACAACCCTTCCTTAAAATTGGATAAAATCGGGTTCTCAATAATTTCGCCACCACTGGCACCGGATTTTTGTGGTTTTGCCATCAACCCCCTCATCCCTGAAAGCTGACGTATCTGCTCTTTTGAACCCCTTGCTCCTGAATCCAGCATCATAAACACTGAGTTGAAGCCCTGGTTATCGGAAGAAAGCTGATTCATCAGCGTATTTGTAAGGTATGAGTTGGTATGTGTCCAGATATCAATAATCTGGTTATATCGTTCGTTATTTGTGATGAATCCCATATTATAATTATTCATCACCTCTTCTACTTCTTCATTTGCTTCCTGGATAAGATCTTCCTTATTCTCAGGAATGATAACATCGTCGAGATTGAAAGAAAGACCCCCTTCAAAAGCTTTGCGGAATCCCATATCTTTTATGTCATCAAGAAATTGCGCAGCTGCTTCGGTACCTACTTTCTTATAAACATTACCAATGATATCCCGAAGGGCTTTCTTGGTCAGCAATTGATTTACGAAGCCGTAGCCTTTGGGCACGAGTTCGTTAAATAATATCCTACCCGTTGTTGTCTCTATAATCTGTTTATCTTCAGGATCGCCTTTTCCGTCCGGATCGACAATTCGGACATTTATGACACTATGAAGACTAACAGCCCCTTCATTATATGCGATGATAACTTCTTCAGGAGAATAGAATGTTTTTCCTTCTCCTTTCATGGGCAATTCTTTATTGCTCTTACGCCCTTTTGTAATATAATAAAGCCCCAGTACCATATCCTGTGAAGGGACTGTAATCGGCGCCCCGTTAGCAGGGTTAAGGATATTGTGTGAAGCAAGCATCAAAAGCTGAGCTTCGAGAATGGCTTCATTACCCAGGGGTAAGTGCACGGCCATTTGGTCGCCGTCGAAGTCAGCATTAAATGCGGTACATACTAATGGGTGTAGCTGCATGGCTTTACCCTCTACCAGCTTGGGCTGGAAAGCCTGAATACCAAGCCTGTGCAATGTCGGCGCCCGGTTAAGTAAGACGGGGTGACCTTTCAAAATATTTTCAAGGATGTCCCAGACTACCGGATCCTTCCGATCCACAATCTTCTTGGCAGACTTAACTGTTTTCACAATACCGCGCTCCAGCAACTTACGAATAACAAATGGCTTAAACAGCTCCGAGGCCATGTCTTTGGGCAAGCCTACTTCGTTCATCTTGAGCTCCGGGCCGACCACAATGACCGAACGACCTGAATAGTCCACACGTTTACCCAACAGGTTCTGACGGAAACGCCCCTGCTTGCCTTTCAGGCTATCAGATAGCGACTTTAGTGCCCTGTTTGAATCCGTTTTAACTGCGTTAGATTTTCTGGAATTATCGAAAAGTGAGTCGACAGCTTCCTGAAGCATACGTTTCTCATTCCGCATAATCACATCAGGTGCTTTAATCTCAATTAAACGCTTTAACCTGTTGTTTCGGATGATAACACGCCTATACAGGTCATTAAGGTCAGAGGTAGCAAATCTCCCGCCATCAAGAGGCACAAGAGGTCTCAACTCTGGTGGGGTGACCGGAACCACCTTGACAATCATCCATTCAGGATGATTTTCCATACGCTTCTGCGCATCTCTGAAAGCCTCATAAACCTGTAGTCTCTTCAGCGCATCCTGTTTACGCTGCTGTGAGGTTTCGGTATTGGCTTTATGGCGCAAATTGAAGGACATTTCATCCAGATTCAGACGTGCCAGGATATCGTGCAATGCCTCAGCGCCCATTTTGGCAATAAACTTATCCGGGTCGGTGTCATCAAGGTATTGATTATCTTTTGGCAACGTCTCGAGCATCTCGAAATATTCCTCTTCAGTAAGAAAATCGAGATATTTAACTCCGTCCTTGGCTTTTACTCCCGGATTGATGACCACATACCTTTCATAATAAATGATCATATCCAGCTTCTTGGTAGGGAGTCCGAGGAGGTTGCCGATTTTATTCGGGAGGCTCCTGAAAAACCAAATGTGAGCCACGGGCACTACCAATTGTATGTGCCCCATGCGCTCACGTCTTACTTTCTTTTCGGTAACTTCTACACCACAACGGTCGCAAACGATCCCTTTGTAGCGTATGCGTTTATATTTACCACAGTGACATTCATAGTCTTTCACCGGACCGAAAATACGTTCACAGAACAATCCGTCCCTCTCGGGTTTATAGGTTCTGTAGTTAATTGTTTCGGGTTTCAGGACTTCGCCGCTGGAACGTTCCAGAATATCCTCCGGCGATGCAAGACTCACGGTCATGCTTTTGAAATCACTGCTTATTTTGTTATCCTTCCTAAATGCCATATGTTTATGAACTGATTTGATGACTGCTGCCAAAAGCAGCAAAATAATTACTCAAAGGATACATTTAATCCTAATCCTCTTAATTCGTGTATCAACACGTTAAATGATTCCGGAACACCCGGTCGCGGCATATTTTCACCTTTAACAATAGACTCATATGCTTTGGCACGTCCCTGGACATCGTCCGATTTAACGGTCAGGATTTCCTGGAGGACGTTGGCTGCACCAAATGCTTCAAGGGCCCATACCTCCATTTCACCGAAACGCTGTCCACCAAATTGCGCTTTACCTCCTAAAGGCTGCTGCGTAATGAGTGAATAAGGTCCGATGGAGCGGGCGTGCATCTTGTCTTCTACCATGTGGTGCAACTTCAGCATATAGATATAGCCAACAGTTGCCGGCTGGTCGAAACGTTCACCTGTACCTCCGTCGTAAAGATAAGTACGCCCATTCTGTGGCAATCCGGCTTTTTCCAGATATTTGTTGATTTCTTCATTTTCAGCGCCATCAAAAATGGGAGAGGCGAATTTCATACCGAGTTCTTTACCAGCCCATCCAAGAACAGTTTCGTAAATCTGTCCGAGGTTCATCCTTGAAGGTACACCCAATGGGTTCAATACTATATCCACAGGAGTACCATCTTTGAGGAATGGCATATCTTCTTCGCGCACGATTTTTGCTACAATACCTTTGTTTCCATGACGACCTGCCATCTTATCTCCCACTTTCAACTTTCGCTTCTTGGCCAGGTAAACCTTAGCCATTTGAACAATTCCGCTTGGAAGTTCGTCACCAACGGTTGCAACAAATTTCTTACGATTAAAGTCTCCGAGTAACTCTTTATACTTGATGTTGAAATTATTGACCACCTCTTTAATCATCTGGTTCTTTTCCTTATCGGTAGTCCAGCCAGAGGGATTAACATTTGTGTAGTCAATAGCAGCCAGAGCTTTTTGCGTAAACTTAGCTTTCTTCGCAATGAGAACCTCGTTGAAGTTGTTAGTCACTCCCTGCGATGTTTTTCCACTAACTATTACCGTCAGTTTATCCACCAGTTTAGCCTTGAGCTCTTCGACTTCTTTATTATGTTCTTCCTCCAGTTTATCGACGATTTCTTTTTCGCGTGATTTCGCTCTTCTATCACGCATCGATCTGGAGAAAAGCTGCTTTTTGATAATGACCCCTTCCATTGATGGGGGGGCTTTTAATGAAGCATCTTTCACGTCACCCGCTTTATCACCAAATATTGCTCTAAGCAGTTTCTCTTCTGGTGTCGGATCGCTTTCCCCTTTGGGGGTAATCTTACCAATAAGGATATCGCCTTCACGTACTTCAGCACCAATTCGGATAAGTCCATTCTCATCCAGGTCTTTAGTAGCTTCAGCGCTCACATTCGGAATATCATTAGTAAGTTCCTCAATACCCCGTTTGGTATCACGAACATCCAAAGAAAATTCTTCGATATGTATAGAAGTGAAGATATCCTCTTTCACAATTTTTTCAGAAACAACGATGGCATCCTCAAAGTTATAACCTTTCCAGGGCATAAAAGCCACCTTGAGGTTACGCCCGAGGGCGAGATCGCCATCTTTAGTGGCATATCCTTCGCACAGCACCTGTCCTTTACGGACCGTGTCGCCTTTTTGGACAATCGGTCGAAGATTAATGCTTGTATTTTGGTTGGTTCTTCTGTTTTTCGTCAGTGAATAAGTTTTCACATCATCCTCAAAACTAACCATTCTTTCGCGTTCGTCTCTGTGATATCGAATGACGATTTCATTGGCATCCACATATTCCACAACGCCATCGCCTTCAGCATTAATAAGGACTCTTGAATCATGTGCAACCTGGTCTTCGATTCCGGTACCCACAATAGGTGCTTCGGGATTGACCAGAGGAACAGCCTGGCGCATCATGTTTGAACCCATCAGCGCCCTGTTGGCGTCATCATGCTCCAGGAAGGGGATCAGCGAGGCGGCAATGGACGCAATCTGATTTGGCGCCGAGTCAATAAGGTCGACTTTATTTTTCTCAATAATTGGGTAATCGGCCAGAAAACGTGCCTTCACCTTATCATTAGTGAAGTTGCCCTGATCATCAAGTACTGTATTTGCCTGGGCAATAATTTTCTTTTCCTCCTCTTCAGCGCTGAGGTAAACCGGTTCTTTATCCTTGCGAACCTTGCCTTCTTCAATCTGCAGGTAAGGTGTTTCTATGAAGCCCAGCTTATTGATTTTAGCGTAAACACATAAAGAGGATATCAATCCAATATTCGGACCTTCCGGTGTTTCAATGGTACACAAACGCCCGTAGTGAGTGTAGTGCACATCCCGCACCTCAAAGCCGGCTCGCTCACGCGACAAACCTCCCGGTCCTAAGGCTGAAACCCTTCTTTTGTGGGTCACTTCAGCCAGAGGGTTGGTTTGGTCCATAAATTGTGAGAGTTGGTTAGTACCGAAGAAGGAATTAATAACCGAGGATAATGTTTTGGCGTTGATCAAATCGGTTGGGGTAAACACTTCGTTATCCCTAACATTCATTCGTTCACGAATCGTTCTGGCCATCCGTGCCAACCCCACGCCAAACTGATTATACAATTGCTCTCCCACCGTCCTGACTCTGCGGTTGCTCAAGTGGTCGATATCATCTCTTTCAGTCTTGTTGTTGATAAGTCCAACAAGGTATTTAATGATATTTATTATGTCTTCGTTTGTAAGAATGCGGGTATCCGGGTCGATATCCAGGTCAAGTTTCTTATTGATTCGGTAGCGACCTACTTCTCCGAGGTCGTAGCGTTTCTCAGAGAAGAATAATTTATCGATAATCCCTCTTGCCGTTTCTTCGTCTGGCGGTTCAGCATTTCTCAGTTGCCTGTAGATAAATTCGACAGCTTCTTTTTCAGAGTTTGCAGTATCTTTTTGCAACGTGTTGAATATAATCTCATAATCTGAGCTACGTCCACCTTCTTTATGAACAAGTATCGATTTGATACCTGCATCCACAATCATATCCACATGTTTGTCTTCCAGCTCCGTTTCCCTATCGATCAATACTTCAGTACGCTCAATAGAAACCACTTCTCCTGTGTCTTCGTCAACGAAGTCTTCCACCCATGAGCGAACGACACGGGCAGCCAGCTTACGGCCTACGATTTTTTTCAGGTTCGCTTTAGTGACTTTAACTTCCTGGGCCAGTCCGAATATTTCAAGAATATCCTGATCCGATTCATAGCCCACAGCCCTAAGCAAAGTAGTTATAGGTAATTTTTTCTTTCTGTCAATGTAAGCATACATCACATTGTTGATGTCGGTAGTGAACTCCATCCAGGAACCCTTAAAGGGAATGATACGAGCCGAGAAAAGCTGTGTTCCGTTGGCGTGATAGCTGGTTCCGAAAAATACGCCCGGGGAACGGTGGAGCTGCGAGACAATAACTCTTTCGGCACCATTAATCACAAAAGTACCTTTAGGAGCCATGTAGGGGATCATCCCAAGATAAACGTCCTGAATTATTGTTTCAAAATCTTCATGTTCAGGGTCAGTACAATAGAGTTTTAATTTGGCTTTCAGTGGGACACTGTAAGTCAATCCTCTGTCCAGACATTCCCCAATGGTATATCTGGGGGGGTCAATGTAGTAATCCAGAAATTCGAGAACAAAATTATTGCGGGCATCCGTTATGGGGAAATTTTCAGAAAACACCCTGTAGAGGCCTTCATTTTGTCTATCTTCCGGATTGGTCTCAAGCTGGAAAAAATCCTGAAAGGATTTTAATTGTATATCCAGAAAGTCCGGGTAATCAATGTGTATTTGCGCTGCTGCAAATGATTGTCTATTCGATTTTTTCAAAGCCAAGGTCCTTGTAATTTTAAGTTTAAAGCCAAACGAGATATAAAAACATACAAATAGAAATAAACCTCGTTGCTGGTGGTTCCACCAACAAGAGGCTATTTCTTTATGAGTTTGAGAAATAATATTACTTTATTTCTACTTCAGCACCAACTTCTTCGAGCTGGCTCTTGAATCCGTCTGCTTCGTCTTTAGTAACTGCTTCTTTCAATGGAGCAGGCGCAGAGTCTACGAGCGATTTAGCTTCTTTTAGTCCAAGGCTTGTCAGTTCTTTAACAAGTTTAACCACTTTCAATTTGGAAGCACCCGCTGACTTAAGGATAACATCAAATTCAACTTGTTCTTCTTCCTGAGCAGCACCTTCTTCAGCACCACCCACTGCAGCAGCTACGGGAGCGGCTGCTGGCTCAATGCCATATTCTTCTTTCAGTATTTCTGCTAACTCATTGACTTCTTTAACACTTAAGTTAACTAACTGTTCTGCAAATTCTTTTAAATCAGCCATTTTATTAATTATTTTAATGTTTTACTTAGTTTGGTATAAAAATTCTTATAAAAATTATTCTTCTTTCTCAGATAATGTTTTCACTATACCCGACAGCTTTTGACCACCGGATTGCAATGCAGAGATAACATTGTTGGCAGGAGACTGCAGCAATGAAATAACATCCGCAATGAGTTCCTCTCTGGATTTAATAGCTGTGAGCATTTCCAGGTTCTCATCGCCCAGGTAAGTCATTTCTTCCACGTAGGCTCCTTTCAGAATCGGCTTGGAAAAATCTTTCCTAAACTCCTTGATGACCTTAGCAGGCACATTTCCTGTATCGGCAAACATCACCGCTGTATGGCCTGTAAGGGCTTCTGTGAGTTCTTCCAATTCCTTATCTGACCGCTCCATTGCAATTTTCAGAAGTTTATTCTTAACAACAGTCAACTGAACGTTCTTCTTGAAGCATGATCTTCTAAGTTTAGAAGTCGCATCGGCATTCAATTCTGACACATCGGTCAGATAAAAATAGTCGTTATCGTTCAGGCGCTGCTTTAAGGCTTCTATTTGTTGTGTTTTTTCTTCTCTAGTCATAATTACAAATGTTAGAATCCTGTCAAGAAAATTTTTATTTTCTTACAGATTTTGGGTCAATCTTAATACCGGGACTCATTGTACTTGATAAGTAAATACTAACCATGTAAGTACCCTTGGCAGCCGCCGGCTTAAGCTGAATGATGGTGTTCACCATCTCTTTAATATTATCAGCCAGTTTGCTTTTATCAAAAGAGACCTTGCCTACCGGGGTATGAATTATGCCGAATTTATCCACTTTAAAATCCACTTTCCCCGCTTTGGCTTCTTGAACTGCCTGAGCAATGTCATTGGTCACAGTACCCGTTTTCGGGTTAGGCATCAAGCCACGCGGCCCGAGGATTTTACCTAACGGACCTACTTTTGGCATAACACTGGGCTGGGTAATTATCACGTCCACATCTACCCATCCTTTTTTGATTTTATCGATGTACTCATCCAATCCCGCGTAATCGGCTCCTGCTTCTTTTGCCTCATCTTCTTTATCGGCATTACACAGCACCAGCACCTTTTTGGTTTTACCAGTGCCGTGGGGCAAAATCACAGAGCCTCGAACCATCTGATTGGCTTTACGGGGATCGACACCGAGTCGTACATCCAAATCAACAGAAGCATCAAATTTTGTATTGGTCACTTCTTGAACCAAATCTATTGCTTCATCGAGAGGATATGCCGCTTTTCGGTCTATTTTTTCTAAAGCCGTTTTTCGGTTTTTTGTTAGCTTTGTCATTCTATTGGTTTTTTGCATTAACAAAAGATAATCACAACGTTATAAGGTGTGATTTCAGCTTTATTTATTCCACGGGGCTTTGCCTTTAATGCGCACTCCCATGCTGCGTGCAGTACCGGCAACCATTCTCATGGCCGATTCTACGGTAAAGGCATTTAAGTCTGGCATTTTTCCCTCCGCAATTTCTTTCACCTGATCCCATGAAAGAGCAGCAGCACGTTTTCGGTTGGGTTCACCTGAACCGCCTTTAATCTTAGCTGCTTCCATAATCTGAACAGGTACAGGGGGAAGTTTTGTGACAAACTTAAAGGACTTATCTTTGAAAACAGTGATAATGACAGGGATGACCTTACCGGCCTGATCCTGTGTTCTGGCATTAAACTGCTTACAAAACTCCATTATGTTAAGCCCCTTCGCACCAAGCGCCGGTCCGACGGGTGGCGATGGATTGGCTGCGCCTCCTTTGATTTGCAACTTTATGATTCCATCAACTTCTTTTGCCATTGTAATAGTTCAATTTTAATGATAAATTAATTGATTCGGTTTATTCCTTTTCAACTTGCATAAAGCCAAGCTCAAGTGGTGTTTTTCTTCCAAAGATTTTCACCATGACTTTCAGCTTTTTCTTTTCCTCGTTGATCTCTTCAACAACTCCGGAAAAGTTATTGAAAGGTCCATCAACAACTTTAACAGTTTCTCCTACTATAAAGGGGACGCTCACTTCCTCTCCCTGCTCGGAGAGCTCATCCACTTTACCAAGTATTCGTTTGACCTCATTCTCTTTCAAAGGTGTTGGCGTACCCCCTTGCTCTGCTCCCAGGAAGCCTATTACGTTAGGAACATCTGAAAGGTGGTGCTGAATTTCGCCTTTGAGTAGGGCTTCGATCAAAATATATCCGGGGAAATAATTGCGCTCTTTGCTCACTTTTTTTCCTTTCCGGATTTGATATACTTTTTCAGTAGGAATCAGTACCTGTGATACGTAATCATGCCATTCCAGGCGATTGATTTCACTCTCAATGTACTCTTTCGCCTTCTTCTCTTTTCCGCTTACTGCCCTGAGTACGTACCACTTTTTTTCTGCTTGCTGCTCTGTCATAAATACCTCGTTGAAAAAGGACTAAACCTTAACGTTTAACACCGGTTTTATCCTGTGCTAAAACAAATTGTAAAATTGTTCCAAAATAGATTTAAAAGACATATCCATTGCATAGACCATCAATGCAATAATTAGTGCAGCGACGGACACTACAATGGCACTATTTTGCAACTCACTCCATGTAGGCCAGGAAACTTTATGTAACAGCTCATCGTAGGATTCCTGTGCGTATGTAAAAACTTTATTTTTTGCCATACTAGATTAATAGTTTAGCACGGGTGGTAAGACTCGAACTCACAGCCTGCGGTTTTGGAGACCGCTGCTCTACCAATTGAGCTACACCCGTGTGTAAGGGAATTATAATCTTAATTCCCTTATAAATAATTATTCTATAATTTCTGTTACCTGACCGGCACCTACTGTGCGCCCCCCTTCACGAATTGCAAAACGCAATCCCTGGGTCATAGCAATGTCGTTAATCAGTTCCACTTCAATGCTAAGGTTGTCACCAGGCATAACCATTTCAACACCTTCCGGCAGGTGGATCTCACCTGTTACGTCAGTTGTTCTAAAATAGAATTGAGGTCTGTAATTTTGGTGGAATGGAGTGTGACGCCCACCTTCTTCTTTTTTCAAGATATAAACCTCGCCTTTGAATTTACGATGTGGTGTTACAGAACCTGGCTTAGCGATAACCATACCACGGCTTATCTGATCTTTGTTGATACCGCGCAGCAGAAGTCCGGTATTGTCACCAGCTTCCCCGTAGTCAAGAATTTTACGGAACATTTCAACACCAGTAACTGTGGATTTCAGCTTTTCAGCTCCCATACCGATGATATCAACAGGGTCACCTGTTTTGATAGTACCTGTTTCTACTCTTCCTGTAGCCACAGTACCACGACCGGTAATAGAGAATACGTCTTCAACCGGCATAAGGAAATCTTTATCCTTGTCACGCTGTGGTAGCGGGATCCAGTCGTCGCAGGCATCCATCAGTTCGTAAATCTTATTCACCCACTTTTCTTCGTTGTTGAGGGCGCCAAGCGCTGATCCCTGGATGATTGGTGAGTTTTCACCATCAAATTCGTAGAAAGAAAGCAGATCGCGGATTTCCATTTCAACGAGCTCAAGAAGCTCTTCGTCGTCAACCATATCCACTTTGTTCATAAAAACTACGACACTGGGAACACCCACCTGACGTGCCAGCAGGATGTGCTCGCGCGTTTGAGGCATTGGACCGTCATTAGCAGCCACAACGAGTATTGCACCGTCCATCTGCGCAGCACCTGTTACCATGTTCTTAACATAGTCAGCGTGTCCGGGACAGTCTACGTGTGCATAGTGTCTCTTTTCAGTTGTGTACTCAACGTGAGCCGTATTAATAGTTATACCACGCTCTTTTTCTTCAGGCGCGTTGTCAATTGAATCAAAGTCTTTTATTTCTGAAAGACCTTTAGTATTCAAGTTCAAAGTGATTGCAGCGGTTAATGTAGTTTTACCATGGTCAATGTGGCCAATGGTACCTATATTAACGTGCTCCTTGGTTCGTTCAAATTTTTCTTTAGCCATATCCGTTCTTATTTAAATAAGGTGTTTACATTTATTTTTTATTCAGAGCCATTGACGAGAATTGAACTCGTGACCTCTTCCTTACCAAGGAAGTGCTCTACCTCTGAGCTACAATGGCGTCAATGTCTTGTGGTTTTTATCCACATAAAAAAGATGAGAAAAAGGATACTTCACCGTTTTTCTACACCTTTAGAGCGGGAGACGGGACTCGAACCCGCCACCTACAGCTTGGAAGGCTGTCGCTCTACCGGATGAGCTACTCCCGCTTAAATTTCAGCGTGCAAATATACAATAAATTCTATCCCAATCAACAAAACCACAAAAAATTGTGGGGGGAGGAGGATTCGAACCTCCGAAGGCGTCTGCCAATAGATTTACAGTCTACCCCATTTGACCGCTTTGGTATCCCCCCGACTTTTTATCAAGTGTCAAGAAATAAATCCTGTCTTACTTATATCCAGTATCTTTTCCATTCTACAGCCAAGCCCTTTCATACATCAAACTAATAAGGGATCTTGCTTAACACTTTCCGATAAATTGATTATTTGTGCTATATGAGAACCTTTGTATAATTTTATGAGAGCCGGAATGCTTTTTCTGTTACCGAAAAAGCTGCTATGCCAGCTTCATACGCATTTAATTCTATATTTCAATGAACGCGAGCCGATGGACGGATTCGAACCGCCGACCGGCTGATTACAAATCAGCTGCTCTGGCCAACTGAGCTACATCGGCAATTTTTCTTAGAACATCAAAAAAATGCAGCCCTTTACTCAAAAAGGACTGCAAAAATATGAATATGATTTTAATAAACAAAGTATGGTTATAAAAATCTAAAAAATTATTTGCCCCGCACTTTTTCCTTGTGTTTTTTAAGTTGCTTGCGGAGAGCTTCCACTGCATTATCCGTAGATTGTTCAAACGAGTCGCTTTGTTTTTTTGCAAACAGGTCCGGACCTTTTATCTTGAGCTTGATTTCAGATATTTTATTCTGCGGTTTCTCACTGGCATCTACACGAAGAATGACTTCGCTTCCAAGCACACCGTCATAAAACTGCTCAAGCTTGTTAACTTTCTGTTCGATAAAATCTTCAAGCTTAGGATCAGCTTTGAAATTCACTGAATTAATCTGAACGTTCATAAAACACCTCCTTTTTTAAGCTCTGGGATGAGCATGTTTGTAAATCGATTTGATTCTATCTATTGTATTGTGGGTATATACCTGGGTTGCCGATAAACTGGCATGACCCAGCAGCTCTTTGATTGCATTAATATCTGCCCCGTTGTTGAGCATGTGGGTTGCAAAAGTGTGTCTTAACACATGCGGGCTCTTTTTTTCTGCAGTTGAGACTTGCTTCAGGTATTTATTCACAATACGATAAACTAACTTTGCATAAACTCTTTTTCCATTATTATTAACGAATAAGTAGGTTAAAGTATTTTCGAATTGTATGCTTTTTTCCTGCTGATACTTCTTAATAATTCTTAAAAGCCTCTCCGAAACAGGAATAATTCGTTGTTTTTTCCTTTTGCCGGTTACTTTAATTGTTCCGGACGAAAAGTCGACATCATCTTCATCAAGATTAACTAATTCTGATACACGGACACCAGTAGAATAAAGTAGCTCAAGGATAGCCTGGTCTCTTATCCCTTCGAAATTATCGGGAAAAGATATCTCATCAAGCAAATGATGTGTTTGGCTTTCAGTTAAAAATACCGGCAATTTTTTGGGGTTTTTGGGTAGCTGGACATTCCTGGCCGGATTTCGAGAGATATATTCGCTTTTTTGCAAGTAATTGTAAAAAGCTTTGATGCACGAGATCTTTCTGTGAATGGACGTGGTTGAATAGTCTTGTTCTATCAAACTAACAACCCATGAGCGGATCATGGGATAGGTGACCTCATCTAATGTTTCCTCGTAATTCTCATCGAGGTACTTCTCAAGCTGATCAAGGTCATTTTTATACGATGTGAGCGTATGTGCTGAATACCTTTTCTGGTATTCTATATAACTAAAAAACCTGTTTTTCATTAAAAAGAAGAAATTTTGTTTCTTTGAGTAAAGATAACCCAAAATGTAATTGAAACAAAATTTCTTCTAGTGAAAAAAACTTAAAAAAGTCTTAATAATTATTTTTCCTGCTTATCCCTGAGCTGCTGAACATAAATAGCTTTCAGCTTTTTCTCACGGCGATCCATAGAGGGCTTTGTATATTTTTGGCGCTCACGCACTTCTTTAACAACGCCCGTTTTTTCAAATTTACGCTTAAGCTTTTTCAAAGCCCGGTCTATACTTTCGCCTTCTTTTACAGGTACAACAATCATTGTAAATACTCTACCTTTCTATTAAATTTAACTTTATTAAAATGCGGTGCAAAAATAACGATTTAATTACGCCAATTCAAAAAAATATTATAATTTTAAATTCTTTTATACTTGGTGTCCGGTAGACATCTGGGAGATTCCTCGCTTCGCTCGGAAAGACAAGGGATTTAGAGGAAAAGAGAGTGAAGGGGGTTGGGGTGTGCGGCGCTTGGCGCCGCACACCCCAACCCCCTTCACCAAGCCTCATAACTGGTTGTCATTTCTCGCTTTATACCGATTATCATCGGTATAAAGCGAGAAATCTCCATGCTGATTCTCGTTTTCCCGGACAACAATATTTCTTTTATATGAAACAATTCTAACAATTATACGTAATACAGAATTGAATAAGAGCATTATTAGTTAATTTAATAGCAGGTTGATTATGAAAAAAATACTATTTCCTATCATTGTAATGATTTTGCCATTGATTTCAATGAGTCAAAATGAAAAGAAATGGGATATCCAACTTTCAGGAGGCCCGGTAGTTTCATATGGAGATATTCAAAAGCATAGTTTGGTTTATCCTTCGCTAGATAATGGGAATGCCTGGAAATTCGGAGGCGCACTAAACTTAGGTTATAATCTCTCCAGGTCGTTAGGGCTCAGGGGGCAACTTAAATACATGGAAATAGGAGGAGCAGAGCCTGGCTTAGGAAACTACTTTCAAGGCACTGTCCAGGACGCAAGTTTAATGCTGAAGTTAAATTTCAGCGAAATTTTTGGGAATCACAACCCTTACCGGACAGCCAACATCTATTCCTTACTGGGGGTAGGCCTTTCCAATTGGGATACGGAACTAAACATCTCAGGCCCCATAAATCATAATCCTCTAGAAATTGAACAAAGAACAACGGAAGGATTTGTCCCGGCAGGGCTGGGGGTGTCACTGAGACTGAGTGATAATTTTGACCTCAATCTTGAAGGATTAGTGAACGTAGCTAACTCAGACAAGCTGGATAGAACCGAAAAAGGGCTAGCTCTTGACAGCTATTCCTATACCAGCCTTGGAGTCTCATATAAATTCGGAAAGAGCACGGTTAAGCGCAGAGCTCCCGCAAGAGAAACCCAACCAGAACCTGAGCCGGATACCATTGCCGAAGTTAAAGAGGAACCCATCGAAAAAGAACCTGAACCGGTAAAAGTTACTGTAAGCAGCGATATGCCTTCAGAGGTTGAAGCTGGTCAATCATTTGGGGTAGCAATCAGAATAAATAAAGCTACGCTTAATGGACCTGCTACCCTGAGACAGGTTTTCCCTGAAAATGCCAAACTTCAACCATTAAGTCTGGCAGGTGGTGAGTATAATTTTATGAATCAGGTGTTTACCGTAAACTGGCAAAGCATGCCTGAACAACCCACACTTAAAGTAATGTATCGGGTACAAACGGAAGACATGAAAGGCGGCACTTATCCGATATCGGGTATATTTACCTACACGCAGAATAACAATTCCAAATTAATCAACCTCGAAAACTCGCTAAAAGTCGCTGCACCTGAAAAAGAGGTAAAAGAAGAAAAGAAAGAGATGGATAAAATGAAGCAGGGCGTGGTCTTTAGAGTACAGATTAGAGCAAAATATCAGAAGAAGATGTCAAGGGATGCCCTGGCCGCCAAATACAATATAAATGAAGATATTTATGAGGATTACCACCAGGGTTATTACATTTATACTGTTGGAAACTTCTCAACATACCAGCAAGCCCGCATCAAAAGAGATCAATTAATAAATCAGCACGGAGTTCCGGATGCTTTTGTAACAGCCTTTAAAAACGGTAAGCGTGTTGACAAACTCAAAGAGCTGGACCAATTCTAATATGATAAATCGCCATTAGGGTAATCAAACAAAAACGGCCACTGCACATGCAATGGCCGTTTTTGTTTGATAGGCTTTGACTTAGTTCTTAAGGTGTTCTTCCAAAAATTTGGTCATAAAGTTATATAGGTGATAGCGGGTATTCCCTCCATAAATCCCATGGTTTCGATTAGTATAAATTTTCATGTTAAACTGCTTATTGGCTTGCACCAACTTCTCAGCAAATTCCATGGTATTTTGCACATGAACATTATCATCCGCCGAACCATGCACCAGTAGCAAATCACCTTGCAATTGGTCGGCGAAATTCAGGGGAGAATTCTGCTCATAGCCTTCCTCGTTTTGCTGCGGTTTCTGCATAAAACGCTCGGTGTAAATATTGTCATAAAATCGCCAGTTTGTAACGGGGGCTACAGCAATTCCGGCATCAATCACTCCTTTGCCTTTGGTCATGGTCAGGCAGGTCATAAAACCGCCGTAACTCCATCCCCAGATACCGATTTTTTCCTTGTCAATAAAGTCGGTGTTGCCCAAATATTTGGCCGTTTCAATAAGGTCAATAGTTTCATAATGGCCCAACTGTTTGTAAGTCATTTTCCTGAATTCTTCGCCGCGGGCACCTGTTCCGCGTGGGTCCACAGATACCACTACATAACCTTCCTGGGCCAGGAAGTTGTTCCATCCGAAACCCCATGAATCTCTTACCGATTGCGAATTAGGGCCGCTATACTGGGTAATCAAAACCGGGTACTGCTTTTGAGGATCAAAATCTAAAGGTTTAGTCATCGAATAATTCAGCTCCACATCCTCCGATGTTTTAAAAGAAGAAAATTCTTTCAGCGAATGGTCGAGGGTATCAAGTTTGTTTTGCAATGTCTGATTATCCTCAAGCACCCTGATTTTTTTACCGCTTTCGTTATGTAACGTAATGTAGGGCGGTGTAGTTGCATCAGAAAAGGTATTGATATAGTATTTGAAACCCTTACTGAAAGAGGCTGAATTCGTGCCGGATTTGTCAGAGATTTTTTTCAAATCCTCTCCTTCCCCATTCACGGAATACACTTCTCTTTTTAAGGGAGATTTTTTAGCTGCCTGGAAATAAAAACGTTTCTCTTCTTTATCGAAACCATAATAATCGGTAATATCATAGTCGCCTTTGGTTAGTTTGTGCTGTATTTCACCTTCCATATCAACGAGATACAAATGATTCCAACCGTCCATTTCACTTACCAGGGTGAAATGCTCTCCGTCTTTCAGGTAGGTAATGTAGTCAAAATTCGTTTCGTCGATAAAATATTTATTTTTTTCGGAATACATAATTTGTGATGCTCCTGTCTCAGGATTAGCAAGCAGAATTTCAAAATGATTTTGCAGACGGTTCAGCCGGAAAATAGAGAGTTTATCCGGACTCGTCGTCCAGCGAATTCGCGGAATGTATTGGTCGGTCTCCTCTCCTACCTCCATTTCAGTGGTGCTTTCCGTTTCCAGGTCGTAGACGTGGACTGTTAATATGGAATTCTTCTCCCCGGCCTTCGGGTATTTCCATTTTCTGATTTCAGGATACGGGTCATTCTTTTCATAATGTGGGGCTGCTCCGGCATATATCTTCATGCTGTACTCTTTGACGCGACTTTCGTCAAATTTCATAAAGGCTATTTTCTTCCCGTCGGGTGACCATTCAAACGCTTTCTTAAATTCAAACTCCTCTTCATAAACCCAATCGGGGGCGCCATTAATAATCTTATTTTTCTCCCCATCCTGCGTGATCTGCTTTTCTTCTTTAGTGGCAAGATTCCGGATAAAAATGTTGTTATTCCTAACAAAAGCAACTTTGTCTCCTTCCGGGGAAAAAGTCGCCAGCTGTTGCCGCCCGTTTCCCGATACCGGCATTACAGAATTATCTGCCAGGTCAATGACATAAAATTCAGCGGTGAATGAACGGCGGTATATACTCTTTCTTTTGGTATAAACCATAACTTTGGACTCATCGGTATTGAATGAATAACCCTGAATGCTTTTAAAACCGGCATCGAGTTCCTTCGAATTAACTAGCGTATCGACAGCTTCCCCTGTTTGATAACTGTGCTTGATAATCATTGAGCGCTTTTCGAGAGTCGTATAATGCGTTCCGTCCTTCATAGAACGAAGACCTCTGACTCCCTGAGAACGAAAAGTTCCTTTTTTCCATAAATCGGCCAGTGTTATTTTAGCACTGTCCTGCCCCTGAGTAAAAAAGCTCCCCAAAATCAGAGCAAGAATAATAAGAGCTGTTGTGTTAGATTTTCGCATATTCATCATTTGTTGGTTTTATTAAAATTTGCATAAAAATAAAAAGATTTGGGAGGTATGTACGACATCTTAATCACAAACCTCAAACCCCATATGCCTAACAGACTGATTTTAAGATTCCGGATGAATTTTTACTAAAGTTTTTAAAACTATGAAAAGATTGCTATTTTTGCCGTTGAAAAGGGTTGTTAGCTCAGCCCCGATTTGCATCGCAAATCGAGGGTCCTCGAAAAATTTCATTTTTCGGGATTGGTTATTCCCGCAGGATGCGGGACGACACGCAGGAAAAGTAGCCCTAAAAAATAAAAATTAAGCCTGGGTTGTTAGCTCAGCTGGTTTAGAGCGCATGCTTGACAGGCATGAGGTCGCTGGTTCGAATCCGGCACAACCCACAATCAATACGAAAGCTACCTTTTCCGGGTGGCTTTTTTCATTTCTGCTTAACACTTGATGCATTAAAAATTTAAATACTCTCAAAAATGTAACGCTTAATATATTACAGAATAGCTCAGCTGGTTTAGTCCGCCTCAGGCGGATGACAGGCATGAGGTCGCCGGCCCCGATTAACATCGAGGGTCTGCGATTCGAATCCGGCACAACCCACAATCAATACGAAAGCTACCTTTTACGGGTGGCTTTTTTCATTTCTGAATACCACTTGATGTATGAAAAATTTAAATGCCCTCAAATAATCAACCCCGGCGATACCCTGAAATAGCTCAGCCCCGATTTGCATCGCAAATCGAGGGTCCTCGAAAAATTTCATTTTTCGGG
>CAYFQK010000002.1:31414-46265 GCA_964345255.1 uncultured Bacteroidales bacterium
TCAGCCCCGATTTGCATCGCAAATCGAGGGTCCTCGAAAAATTTCATTTTTCGGGACTGGTTTAGTCCGCCTCAGGCGGACGACAAGCATGAGGTCGCTGGCCCCGATTAACATCGAGGGTCTGCGATTCGAATCCGGCACAACCCATAATCAATACGAAAGCTACCTTTTCCGGGTGGCTTTTTTATTTATAGATACCCCTATTTCATCAGCAAGCGTTACATCAAATAGTTATTCAGGACTACTTTACACCAGCTCCTCTTGTAGATTTCCACTCCGCAGGCCTCTCAGAGGCATCGGGCCCAGAGTTAATTTTTGGAGCACGATGATATGTACCAACACCGGCTCCTACCATATCCCAAAGAGCAGCCCCGGTCTTCATATCTTGTATCATTCCTTCCATGTCATCTCCTCTATATGCTGCATACAAAGCACCAAAAGATCCACCTAGGTTAGTCAACTTATCACTACCAATTTCGAATGCTTGTATTAACATTCTTGAACGTTTCATTCTTCCTGTTTCGATTCGTGCAGTTCCATACCGGTCTATATAAGCATGATCTTTATTTAGATTACCCTGCCTTATCCGTTCGGAAAGTTCAAAACCTTTAGGTGTTGCACTGACTGGCTGCCATATACCTCCCTGTCCATCAGGAGAAGGGTTGTAGACACTAACGCTGAAGGATATCTTATGCTTGCCATCTTTTCCTTTAGATATCTGTGTTTTCATTCGAATCTTTTTTGATGGCAGACTTTTATACAGCTCATTATTGACTGACTCATCAAACAGAGGATTAATCTGAGCTAAATTATCTAAGTCTGATTGATCGATCGATTTGTAAGTGTAGATGGTGTTGCCGGTATTTACTGCATACGCATCGCCATAAGTTGCAGCATTTGCATCGCTATTCTTTGTGGCGTGCATCATTTCCTGATCATGTGCCATCGCTCTTGACCACTCAACGGAGCATGACGGGTGATCTTCACCACCTGTGTTATCCGCTCTACTAACCGGGTTCCCCGACATGGCCATGTAAGGCGATTTTCCCGGGTACTTGGTGGCTTTAGGATCCACACTTAACCACTTACCCAATCTCGGATCATACATCCGTTCTTTAAAATAATAGGCATTGCCCTCTCCTTTTAGCTCACCATCCTTTTCTTTGCCCTGAAAACCAAACTCATACTTGTCGGTTTGCTTTTTGCGGCCGGGCAATTGAGAGCCGTAAGGATAATACCCTGTGGCTGAGGCAATATCCGGTCTGTAAGATTTGGCGGGGCCTGCTGACGTCGTATCAACCAGTTTCCTGTCAGACAGAGTAACCAATACATTTCCCAGGTGGTTGCTTATCTCATACTGCTTTTTGCCGCGATATTGAGCTATCCGGTCTGTTTCCACAGATTTCATGGTCGAATCAAAATCATAAGTTCCAATTCGCTTACGTCCATGGATGTAATGTTCAGTGAGGTAAGTACTATCCTCCACAGGAACGTATTTATACTTGGCCAGGATTTCATTATTCAACCCCCGCACGTAACTCACTGCCTTGTCCTTGCTGTTCTCTGCCCTGTAATATTCTTTCATCACACGGAAGCCAGAGCCATCATAATGATTGTAAACGTCTCCAAAACCTACCTTAACCGCGTGTTTTACTTTATCATGGCGGCTCCATTCAATATTGTTCAATCCTTCAGATAGGTCACGAATCATCCTGCCCTGCGCATCATAGGTATAATTATCCGGTTTCTGGTCGTCAATGTCATTGGGGTAAGCCCCCTGGGCCACCTGATCTGATACATATTTCAACCTGTTATTTCCTTGCCCATAATTGTAGGTGAGGTTATCCATAGCACCATTATCTCCTTTACGTGAAAGGCTTGTCAGGTTTCCGTTGGCGTCATAACCGAATGACGTTTCATAGTCAGAAGTTGCTTGCCAGTTACCGGCATTGCTTAGGAACACTTTTGAGCCTGCAAGTCTTGAGTCATGGTCGTAGGTATATGCCGTCGCCACTCCTTCCTGATTGTCAAATGCCGCATTATTTACAACCATCTGCCTGACATCTTCACTGTACAGATCACTGGAGGAGTTATTCAGCGGGCCATTAAGGTGCGAGGTAAATAAGTTGGTTCCTCCGACCGATTTATAATCCCCGCTGTGATAATCCAGCACCACACTCACAGCGTCTTTTGCCACATTACTAAAAATCCCCTGTGCTACGCCATCTTTTCCTGCATCCTTCTGAGGCTTAAGCTCTGATCCATTAATTCCTTTAAGCCATCCCTGGATGGTATAAGCATAATCCACGCCCTGAACTTTCTCCTCTCCAAGTTCCACGCGCGCAGTCTTTCCATGAGGATAGTAGTAATACTTTGCCTCTTCTTCCCATCTTATACCATATCGACTAGTGAGTACCTTTGCGAGCCGGTTATCTTCATCATACTTGTATTTATGTATGAATTGGTCCTTTTGACCGGGCTGGTAAACAATTTTAGTAATATTCCCATTGATAACATCAAAATCATAGTCGACTTTCTTCACTTGCTGAGCTGTTGGGAAATGATTGTTTTCTTTTACCAGATAGCTCACCTTGCCATGGGGATCATAACTAAAGTGAGTGGCAAAATCATACGTGGATTTATTCCTATCCCAATCTTCCTCGTAAATAATGGATGCCGGTCGCTTTCTAAGATTCTGCTGACCATCAGGGAAATAAGAATTCACATTACCCGATATTGCCTTGTCAAAATATTTATGAACTACCTCGGTTCTGGAATTCGTTCTTACCCAATTCTCAAATTTATTATAATCTCTGGCTGTAGACCTTTTCAGGGATGAGGCCGCTTTCAACTGTCCCGATTGTATTTTACGGTTCAGTTCATCGTAAAGATAATAGGTATAAACATTCCCATCCTTTGCCTGTGCAGCAGTTTGCTCAGCCACCATGCGTCCCAGTTCATCATACCAATATTTTGTAACACCCTCATCCGGAGATTTCATGTAGATAATTTCATCGTATGAGTTAAACTTGTAAGTGGTTTGTCGCTTGTGAGCCGGGTATACCGGGTTGCCCCCACCCTGGGCACGGTTTTGCTGCACCTGGTCGATTTGATTATTCGCTAAAGGAGTAAACCCCTTTGGTGGCACAGTTTTCACAAGATTTCCTGACTGATCGTAATAGAATAAGGTATGATCATAGAGCGTTTTAGCGTAATTCATGGTAAGACTTTCATCCGGCGTAAGAATCACTTTGCGATAACCCGCCTCAATGCTTGAAAGCGTATCATTCAAGAACTGTTCAAACTCCCTTTCAGTATTTGCTTTAGCTATCATCTCTTTTTTCGTCTTACATGGATCTTCAATCGCATCATCCGGAACGGACGGTGTTAATGGCGGGCAGCAAGCTACCTGGCGGCAACTCTGGGGCTTGATAACAATGTTATCAATAGCCCACTTTTGATAGCCAAGGTTTGGGTTATGACTGGAAGCCTTGAATTGAAGGGCTATCTGTGTACTTCCCGACTGATTGGTTGTAAAATAAGTTTTATAAACCTTCCAGCCATCAGCCGCTTCTTTAAATTCAAGACTTTTCTCCTGATTGCCTGCTACCAGCTTAAACTGATCAACACTTATCGGTTGATTATTGAGCATAGGCTTTAATCTTAAACTAAAACCATAAGTACGATCATTCTTCAGATTCAGATTCTGCTTCCAAACCTGATGTTGGTTCATATCGGCTACTTTAAAGACTAGATACTTATTTCTCATGAAATTCAAACCTTGTTGCAGCAGCCTATTATTGAAGTTTTCCAGTTGTTCGGGTGTAAAGGTGGCCCCTGAAAAACCTTCCTGGTCCAGTAAATTCTCCCCCGTGAGAGTATCTGGCTGTGGGATAAAGAAGTTATCCGTCTGCAACTCGCCCGAAGACGGCTCGCCACCCATATTGTTTAAAATACTTTGCTGGGTCTGGTTTTGTGATTCCATCATTTGATTCATGAGCTCCAACATGTCGTCCGATCTATTCATCAAACGATTTATCTCCATCATTTGACTCCCAATTCCAGAATTGATTAATGTACTATCAGGTAAATTATTCAATCCCTCTAATTCCCACGTATTAAAGCCTCCGGTATTTACAGGAAGCTCTCCTCCTTCATTCCCTTCCTGAGCGTCATCACCCGTATTCATCAACCCTGGAGAGATATTCGGATTATCTATTCCCTGAAGATTGCCCCCCATGATATCATCAATATTAATTCCGGAGAAACCCGATCCTGCTTTGGGATAAATCTTATAGAAGTTGGCACCTTGTTCTTCGGCACTGTATGACAGGTCGGAAGAGAATTGGGTATTCCCTTTCTCAAAATCACCATTGATGGCTATATCCGGGCATTTACTTTCCGGACAACATTCTCCAACGGAATAACACTCACTGGAAACCTTTATAAAATAAGGTTTTCCATAATCCATCCGGTTAAGTAAGTTCTGGTCGCCGGAGGCAATCCAGTTGTTATCCTGGTTGAAAACCACAGGTCGCACTTCGAGGACAAACTCGTTAGCATCACAATTATTTTGAAGAATTGCCGGGTGATTCAGATGAATTTTTGTGACGATGAAAGGTTGTCCAAATTGCCGTGCTGCGTCCAGCATCTCAAAGTCAAAGGAACAGCTTGTATTCTTCTTTGCTTCATAAATTCCTGCCTGCATTTTACTTCCGCCATCGGTAATGGTATCAACAATCCAATAGTAATTGAAACTATTTGGATATTTATGTTGGGCCTTCATCCTGTCAGAAAGTGTATTCAGGGCCACATCACTGAGGTAATTGGTATTGCTGTAGGATGGCATCATTGAATCAGCTATGTATTGATACCCATTATCGATGTAGAATTGTCGCAGAACCGGCCCCATGCCATACATCAGATTGAAAATTGACTTCACCTCTTCAGCCACCTCATTCTTCGTGCAAAACTTCTCTACATCGCAATCCGTCAAATCAAAGCTTGAGACCAATCCCTCAAGCCAGAAAGGTTCATTATTATTTGTAACCGCCCTGACCTTAAAGTTTCTCTTCTGCGTGGCGTTGTAATGATTTGAGGAAGATGTATGCTGCAGACAAGTAAATAATACGATGTTATTCCAGTCTAATTGTCTTTTAGAAGAATCATATAGTTTGATTGTCTGATAGGTAACGCCATTGCTTTTACCCACAAGTTTCCCGGTAAGCTCACGGCCTGAGATCGTTACCTGCCAGTTAAAATAACTGTTATTACCGGCATTCATCTGGTTTTTGATATCGCAGGAGGTCACCGCCGAAGTGGCATCCTGATTTGAAGTAATAGAATTATCAATGGTTAAGCCATTCAACAACGTTTCGAGATCAGTCTCCACCGGGCATTTATCACAATTATTTTTCATCCGGTTATCCACATAATTCTCTGCCTCCTCTAATTGATCATCAATATTCTCCATTTTTTCGAAACCATCCACATACTTGTAAATGTCATCCCCATCAGCAAAACGAATATCCTTATCGGCATAATGGGAAGTGTTAGAAAAGCAGCTACGCCCTTTCTTAAAGTTTGATGAATTTTGATAAGGATCATCTTTAAAGATATCGCTTCCTCTGCTGGCGCGGTAATCAGATTCAACCCCAATGCAACCATTGTAATATCCCCGATTGATGGCGTACTGATGGCGCTCCGGAGAGCGTAATTTTCGCTTCAACGCCAGGTAAATAGATTTATACGCATTCCATTCCTTGTGCCGTGTTGTTTGGTCTTTGTTTTTGAATAAAGGCTTGTTATTGTTGATGCAGGTCTTCATCTTGCTGAGGTTGATGTTTCCCGTTGCGCATTTAACCGGAGCACACCCGTTATGCATGGCGATGACTATTTCGGCGAGCGAAAAAGTCTGCCCCTGGCGTGAAACAAAATTGTTGAGGGTATCCTGCATTTTTGTTTTGAGCTGAGAGTTCGAAGAGAAAAAGGGATCATTTTGTAAAAGATTTGTCGCTCCACTGGAAGAAATGTATCCGCTGTCGATAGCCATTTCGTACTTACCCGTACCCATGAGATAACCATCATACTGATTACTTGCAGTGTATTGGCTGCAATACTGATAATACCCATATTCAGGGTGATATGGCAGTAGCGATTGTGCCCAGGAGTTGCGCCACTGCCCTATAAAATCAGAAACTTTCAGGATATTCTGGGGTTTGATTAGGCTGTCCTGACCCCGAATCGTTATTTTGCTGGTGTCCAAAACACCATTCACCCCGTCAATGCGGTTTATGTTAATATAATGAATATTTCCTTCACGATCGCGGTATGGTGAAGCAGGATTACGCCAATGGGCATTCTTTTTCGGCAGATGATTGGAGTTATCATTCAAAACCGAAAGCGGAAATTTATCGGGATTGGTTTCATCATTTATGGAATCATAGAAGAGTGCATATTGTCCACCGGGGCTTACATCCCCGAGAAGCACATCGTAATTTCCGGCGCACATATTGGTGCCTGATCCGCACAGATTCGATTGCTGTTCTTTCAGGCGCTGGTACTCTGCGTCTGAAAGATCATCTTTTCTTACTTCACCATCCTCAGTGGTATATTCATAACTCTTCTTAATGACACTTCCTTCACCGCATCCCACATCACAATTGATGGTATCCATCTTTTCACGGTTCTCCTTGTAAATGGTGTCGTATTTTGCCTGGATGCAGGATTTCTGTTCAAAAAGGGCGAGGTATTTTTCCAATGCCTGCTCATTTAGCTCCAGTTTTTTAGAAACATAGTAAGAACCAATGGATAATGGCCCTGAAGAAAAAGACAGGGTGACCTTTTTATTATCGTTACATTTTTCATCGATTTGCTGAATATCACCAATCTGCATGGAGGTATCTTTAACCACGTCGCCGCAATCATTGGTTATCATGATTCGGAGATTATAGAGCCCGTCATAACAAATGCTTTCTCCTTCGCAAACGTATCGGCTAAAGGTTGAAGGGTCTACGGTGTAATTGAAGCTGTACTGGTTTCCTTCTGTAGGAACAAGAATCTTATAACTCGACTCCAGAGAATTCCCTCTTTTTACTTGGTGGGCCGATAAAATATCATCAGTATTTGTTTTACTTTCTTTCTGACTGTCAGGAAGCTCTTCAAGTGCCGGGGGTGTGTCACCAGCCAGCGCTGAGGCAACCGGGTCTCCCTTTTCATTCAGGTACTGCACACGTACCTGCCCGTTTTCATTAACCACCATGCGCTTCCTGTAATTACCGGCTTTTCCCACTTCCGAACCAAAGAGCCGGTCCAGTTCATCCTGGGAGGGTGTTCCGTTAAACTTTTTCACCGCATGACCTTGCCCTATCTGGTGTTTTTTTCCGGGCTTTCCTATGCTTCTTACGTCGCCCGTTTTATCAGGCATAAATTGTGTTTGTTTAAAGGGGTAACCTTCCGACCTGGGAAGGAAATCCTTAAAACGGTTATTGCTGGAATTATTGGAGGAGTAGTACTTTGCAGCACCTGAGGTGTTACTCATCGGATCAGCCGCCGGGCCGCATGCGGAGAAATTATCGAAATTTGATTTGTTATACCCCTGGCCTTGTCTGTTTTGGTTAAAGGCATCGTAATACTGAAGACTGGGGTGCAGATTGGAAACAGCCCTTGGTGAGGGTAAAACATCCAGCGCCTGTCTTCCATTGAAGTCGTAATAGTATTCATTAACCAAGACATTGTTTTCTGAATGTAATTGCTTTACGGTCTGGCGCTTGTAATACAGTCCATCGAAAAATTTAACCAGCGCCTTCTTATTGCCCCTCTCGGTATAGGTAGCCTGATACTGCCAGTTAATGTTGTCTTTTTCCATGGCAATGGACGGCCCCACAACAAAGACATTAGCTGCAGATGAAACTTTACCGGAAGAACCGTTTGACCATGGTCCCGGCTTTTTCTTTTCAAAGTTTGCTCCGGCTATAGTTAGAGGCCGCACCCTGTAGACCAGGTATCCTTCTGCGTAAACAATAGGTATGGCATAGGAATTTTTTTTCGTGCGGATGCGCTGGCTGTTCTTATCAAAATCAAACCTTAGATCACTTTTCGACTTTCTTTGCATGTTGCCTTGCACGACATCATAATTATTAACAAACGTCCATTCCACATCATACCACACCGCTCCTTCTTTTTCCTTCCACGAAATATTCAGCTCATTATCCTGTCTGTTGTAAGTATCCTTGAGCTGCTGCACCCTGGTATTTTTCATTTTGTAGTATCGCTCCACTGATATGAAGGAACGAAGGTAGACGGCATTGGTCAAAGCAGTGGTATCTGCCCCGTTGAATGCCACGTCGGTTATTTCCACGTGAACCTGATGCGCATCCTGAAAAGCATGAATATCACGAACCTTGTATTCACCGGATGGGCTGTAATCCACTGAAAGGCTTATCCGGGTGGTGTCTTTCCCCTGGTTGTTTTGCACCACTTTATCGCTGGCATCCTTGTAGCTCAGCTTGAGGTCGACTTGCACATCAAAACTTCGGCTTCCTATGTCAGGGCTTTCCGTATCGAGGAACAACTCTATTCCGTTGGTGGTGCTACGGATATGCATATCCTTTCTCCATCCTGAATTAAACCCGGAAACCGGGTCGTAGATTTTAGGATCGCTGACCTTTAAGACAGCTCCTTTAACCAACTGGTCTGTTTTTAAATGAGCCTCAGTGGTTTCATTGCCACCCATCACCTGTATGGATAAAATCAAGAAAAAGATTATACTTAAGGCGCTATTTATGGTTCGTATCATAAACTATATTATTTTCAATTCAAAAAACAATTCTTATTTATCAGATTTATAGGAACCCATTCGTGATTCTTTCACAGTTATAATTCCTTGTGATGTTTCCTTTTTTGTTCCTGTAAATTCCCCCTCTTCGCTATATTGGTAGAAGCTGGCAAAATTATCAGCATTTAGCGTAGCTTTATGTCTCAGATTAAAGGGATTGTAGACATAAGCCTGCATCTGTCCGTCGTAAGGATGCATCCTGAAATCATCGAAATAAGCAAAACCCTGGCCGGTCGCCAGTTTTACGGTCACTTCTTTGGCTGAGGAGGGGATATCCACTGATCCATTGATCTGCTGCCATCCGTCAATGATCTGCCCGGAGGTTCGCAAAGTGGTTAAGACATTACCATCTGCAAGGATTTCAATTTTGGGATTGTCATAATTGATTTTATCGAAATTATTATACGCCACTAAGTCTTTGACCCAGGCGCTCACAAAATATCGTCCTTCCTCAGGCGCAAAAATACCCACGTAATCTTCCGGCTGCAGTTGATATGTTTTGGATTGCGACTGGCTTCCGGTGTAAGAAAAGCGCTCGACCTTTCGTGTCATTTCAAGCGGCGCAATGCTCAAAACCTGCGCACTATACCGCCCTGTGTGGCTATGAGCGGAAGAAATAAACTGCTGAGGTCCCCTGCTGTTAATCGATGCGCTCTCCGGAATTTCAAACTCAACATGGCGTTCGGCGTCGCAGTTGCCAAAACTCTCCACATGATTATAATACATGTACTCTTCAAAATTGTCAAAAGCAGATGTATTGTGCCGGGCATTACTGACCTCGGAAATCACATTCGAGTAATTATAGCCATAAATATTGGCTGTATAATTGCCCAGCGGGTCTTTATTCTCCAATTGCCGCCCGAAAGGATCAATCTTTGTAATTTCGTTTTTCCATACCCAATCGGCGGCGGGATTTCCTGTCCATGAGAAAGGCGAAAAATTCTTATAATAACCTGTCCGGTCTATTCGTCCTGTCACTCGCTCGGCGTGATAATTATATTGCTTAAATGTTCGCCAGTTTCCTTTGATTCCTGCAACATAAGGATTGACGGTGCTTCCGGGTTTAAGCTCACAGGTGTAGTAAACCTGAAGCGGATCCTTTTCACATTCTGCAGCCGGGAAACATTCCGAATATCCCAAAACAGTGAGCGTATCAAGTTGAGTTGTTACCTGCATGCCTTCATTTTCCTCGGGTATGCGATAAGTCGTGTCCTGATAGCTATAGATATAGTCTGCAAAAAACTGATGTACATCTTTGCACACCGATTCATCCTTCTTATGATATCTGATATTTTTAAATCGCCCGTTTTTCGGAAAGTTCAAGCCATCCTGGTTCCAGAAAGTAAAGTTGCAATCGCCTTCTCCCTTTCCATTCAACTTAAAATTAACAAATAGCCGGTTCGCTACATAGTCCTTTTCGATGGTTGCAAAGCTTCCTGTATCGCCGGTGTTCTTTTCCAAATCATGAACTAATTGTTTATTGTTGACAATTTCACCGTCTTGGTGATAATGAATGAGAGCTAATACATATTCCAGCTTTGATTTTTTCGGCACATAGGCCGGGCCTATAAAATCAGTAGTGTCTCCCCCACCTTTCAGCTTTTTCCGGCAATTGCAGTCTCCGGGTTCGTGCCTTACGGAAAAACCGGCATAGGTTTGCCAGTCGTCTTTGTATTCTTTAGCTGATGCTGACAGGACTTTCAGGTTTTGACTCAAATCCAGCCGGTTGCCTTTAACCGGATTTTCCATGCTGACGATGGTTCCGGCCATAGCACCGGATTTGCTGTCGTAGCCTGAGCGGATGATCTTGAAGTCATAAGTACCATCCCCGAGTAATTTTCCCTCCATGTCAATCAACACTGATCGATTTGAATTGCTTTTAAGAACCCAAGCCTTGCTATAATAAGACTTAACATCAGACTGCATCCAATACAGCTTATCACCTGACGTAAGAAGGTTATTTATTGAGGTGTTGCTAATCTCACCGCCGCTTACATTTACTTTTTCGAAAGAAGCCATAATATTTTGATAGGCTGGCTCCATCCCTTCATATATATGATGAGCAGGGATTTTAGTCTCGTAAATATATTTATCGAATTTGTTTTTCGTCTTCGTCACTAAAGGGTTTCCGGTTTCTGCATCAAAAAGCAGATTCTGTGTTTCTTTTTTCGCACCATTCTTATAGGCAATTACTTTGTCCAGCATTCCGCGTTTTCGAATGACTTTTGTGCCAACAATTGACCGGAAAATAACCGTTTCCTTTTTATATGAAGGCAGAGGGTCGGGAATGATCAGGGGGAAAATCGATGCCAGAAAACCATCGAAATTCAAATAAACCCCTTTCATCTCCGTGACGCTTTTCTGCTCTCTGGAATCAATGACAAAATCTATATCAATACCCATTTCTCTCTCGGTGATGGTTTTATCAGGTTTTAGCACCTCCACTTTGTTATCCAGGTTACCCTTATCATTGGTTCGGTAAATGTATTCTTTACCATTCAGTGGCTGATTGGTGTTGTGAGCAAAGGTATAGTCGGCTTTAGGCTTTCCGTGCATATCGTTTAATTCGATTTTAAAGCCCTGGCTCACCGTTCTTTTTTCAATAAACTTAAATTTAAAAGGGTTCATTGAGGACAGTGGGCTTGGCCTGGATGGTTCGTCTTTAAGATCGGTACGCTCTGTTATAACCGGAAAATCCCTGGCCGTATAGAATTTTTTCACTTTGTACCCTGTCGGAGCCGGATTCGCATTGGGTCGTGGCAGGTTACGAATTTCCACCCGGCTATACCCCACATTGGGGCCGGGGAAGAAGGAGGAACCCAAGGGCTTCACCATGTAGCGGCGGTCACCGTTGTGCTTATAAAACAGGGGTTGGTAAAAAGGATTCTCTTCCTGCCCCATTCTTGGTTCAAAAGGAATAACACCGGAGCTAATCTTTTTGCTGCCTTCAACTATTGAATAATCATATACTTTACCATAGGTCGCTGGCTTGCCGGAATGTGTCATTTTGGACCACTGGTCGCTCATGACGATTTTGCTGACGCGGTGTCCGCCACCCAACTTTCGGCCATTCGGGTGATTCAGCCTGATAAACGATTTATCAAGCTTGGCTTTCCTGGCAAAATCACGAGCGATGAGCCTGGAGTGAAGACTCGTCATTGCCGTAACAAAATCTGCAATAGAAGTGAGTGCATTTTCTATCTGTGCAGGGCCTGAAGAGCTGGCATCCGACCGATTGAAAGCATGCTTGGGGATATTGTTTTTACTATAGATCCATGCTCTCTTTGCCATAGGATGGGCTTTTCTGTCGTTGATCTTCAGTATATAATCACCAATTTCCTGCTTCTCCAGTTTAATCCAGGCCTTAGTGTATTCCGAACCATTTTTGGATTTTTGATACAACCCAAAATCATTATGTTTTACAAAGCCCGATATATATTCATAGTGGTCATCTGGATCATTTTTTCCACTACCTATTACGTCAAGCTTGGCTTTGAAAAACAAATGCTCGTCATCAGGGAAATAATTTTTCAGTTCAGATTTCGACTGCACAGGCTGTTGCAGTTCAAAAAACAAGTGATTATTTACTTTATAGGTTCCTTTTTCAAACAACTCATTTTGAAGTTTTCCGGGATTGGGGTTATCAGAAAAACCCGCAATGCTGAGCATTTGCATCGCTTTTTCATCCTGAACATAAGCGTAATGATCGGGTTCATAATGAATCCTGATAGTTCCCCCCGAAGGAACCTGTATTTTTTTGAGTTTCCAGGCTTTGACGTATTGCCCGGTTCTGGATTTGTCCTGGTCAACGTAAGGAAACTCCGTATTGGTAAGCTTACTACCCTGACATTGGTTTTCTTTATAGAATCCAAATCGATCGCTGGATTTAATGTTGTAGGGCGGATTGTTTTGTCCCTGATGATAAGTAAAATTATATGGACTGAACCGGCCTTTTTCCGAATCGCCATAAGTATAATATACTTTTTTCAGCGTAAGCTTGCCATTACTGCTGTTTGTATTGTTCTTCCGGTTCGGAATTCCGGGACAAAGGGTATAGTCATACTCAAAATGAGCGGTTTTCAGCGGTGTGGCATTGCTCCCGTTCTTATTGAGATCGGCACGAGTATAGAGTTCTATCCTGGAAAGTTTTTTCTGATTCTGTGCAGGATCTTTTCCTCCGTTCTCGCCTTTCACCCCTAATCCATCTTCGCGATCGGTAACAATAAATTTAGCGACATAATTTCGCGTTTCTATCGAGTTGATGTACCAGATTTCCTTCGTGCCATAAACATAACTGGCCATGTTGTCATTATCGAGGCTATGCTTGTTTTCCTGGTATGTGGCTTTATTTCTCTTGAAGGGAGTCCGCCACTTATAGTCTTTATGAATGCGGCTGTAATTAAAACGGGTATAATTCCCGATATCGTCCGGGGTGGGGCCATTACCCGATATATCCACATAGTTTTCAGACACCACTGACGAGAGCAGGTATGAGTAGGCATAGCCCGGGGTGGTAGTTGAACTGAAATAATTGTTCAAACCGGCTTTATTATCCGTAGAGTTGTCCTTACCGGCGTTATAGCTAATCTGACCATCGCTGCAGTCAGCCTGTTTATCATCACTCACGTTAAAGGTCACTTCCTTTTTGGTATTGTTATACGCAGGTACGCCGTAAATATAGCGCATTCCTTCCTTGCTGATGTTTATCTGACTCAGGTGGTGTTTTTTTCGCTCTCCGGAAAGGCGATTCACCTCGCCGACGGCAGACGGATCAAGTGGCGTATCATTCAAGGGGTAGTCTTTTATCTGACGGTTGAGGCCCATTCTGGCTGCCTCAGAAGCAGTAAGGTATGAAATCGTACGGATACGTTTTTCCCGCTCCTTTTTATAAACTTTCGATTCTAATTTTTTTGGCCCGCCATCGCCTCCTTCAAGAACTTTATGAGCTTTTGCCCTGATTGCAGTACCCAGTTTTACTGCCGCAGGGTTATTATTCAGGATGCTGGAATAGAATGCTGAATTGTTTATCGCTTGCTTTTCTCCTGACATCTTGAAATAAAAGGGTTCATAATCTTTTTCATTGACTTGCGATTTTTTTACGGCTGAAATTTTATCCAGGATATCGTTATTGGTTTCCCATAAACCGGAAGTGTTTTCCGAATTACTCGTTTTCAAGTCTACTCCAATCTTGGCAAGGTTTCCGCCCCCTACTTCGCCGGATATGTTAAACCCGCCAACGCCAGGCACGGCTTTATCACCGCCCAGGCTTTTTACGCGGTGGTCGTAAACAACGCCCACATCTCCGCGATGTGCCCGAAATGAGCCGCTAAGGTTCGGCCCACTCACATTGAAGATATCATGGGTATAGTTGGGGATAGGCAGGTTGGGTTTTTGTGAAGTAAATGGGCCGTCTTTTTCGCGCTTGTAGTCTAACAGGGCATCGGGATCGTTATCAGCTTTTTCAGTGTAAAAATAGCCATAGGCCGGCACATCTTTATGCTTTGTTTTGAGATGCTGTTGCGAATAATACCCCGTCAGACTTCCGCTGCCATAAATACCAAAAGCCTCACCTCCTACAGAAAGACTGAAAGTCCCCTGCGTAGAAGTCATGGGGAAATTAATTTTAGGATTGTAGGAGCGGTCACTAAAGCTGTTGAAGTTAATGCTATAATTCTGCCTGTTGTTTGGTCCGGCTAATCCAATATTCAGGTTTTGAATTCCGGACAGCGAGTTGATGGTGCTGCTAACGGAGAGGCTGGATTGGCCTATCAACTGCTGGCTGAGTGATAAAGATGGGCTCAGACTTATGCCCTCCTTATGAGAGCCGGCATTCATCCCCAATGAAGCTGTAAGAGAGCCTTTATTTTTTTCAGCCACCGATACGGAGGGAGCTAAGGAATAATCCATCCCCAGGCCCTGGTAATTATCGTAATAAATCCCCATTCGTCCTCCTACGTTAGCTGTAGCCTTGAGTGCACTTCCCGCATCAATACCGAAAGCTTCGAGGTTGATACC
>CAYFQK010000003.1:0-45600 GCA_964345255.1 uncultured Bacteroidales bacterium
AGTATAAAACAGGCTTTAACTTTTGAAGGAGGAAAAGGGCCTCATCTTATCGTTGACGATGGAGGAGATGCAACCCTCATGATGCACCTGGGGGTGGATATCGAAGAGAATCCCGATTTACTGAAGAAAGAGCCGGAAAGCGAAGAAGAAACTGCTTTGCTGAGTTTGCTTAAGGAAACCTACGTTAACGAACCAGAAAAATGGCGTAAAGCATCCAAAGATTTAAAAGGTATCTCTGAAGAGACAACCACTGGCGTTAACCGTCTTTATCAAAAAGAAAAAGACGGCACGTTGCTCGTTCCCGCCGTTAATGTCAATGACTCTGTTACCAAGTCAAAATTCGATAACCTTTACGGATGTCGCGAATCACTGGCCGACGGCCTTAAGCGTGCCACGGATATTATGCTGGCCGGTAAGGTCGTGCTTGTTTTAGGTTATGGTGACGTTGGAAAAGGCAGTGCCAAATCTATGCGTTCATATGGTGCAAGAGTTATCGTTACTGAAATAGACCCTATCAATGCTTTGCAGGCTGTAATGGAGGGGTTTGAAGTAACGACCATAGATGATGCCGTAAAAGAAGCAGACATATTCGTAACCGCTACCGGTAATAAAGATGTTATTACACTGGAGCACATGAAGCAAATGAAAGATCAGGCAATCGTTGCCAACATAGGTCATTTTGATAATGAAATCCAGGTAGCTGCTCTTAAAAAGAATCCGGGAATTGAAAAAGATATGATAAAGCCCCAGGTTGACAGATATACTTTTTCTGAAACGGGTCATTCCATTTTCCTGTTAGCTGACGGCAGGCTGGTAAATCTGGGTTGTGCCACAGGCCACCCCTCTTTTGTTATGAGTAATTCGTTTTCCAACCAGGTGTTAGCTCAAATTGATCTCTGGCAAAAAGAATACGAAAAGGGAGTTTACAGGCTTCCCAAATATCTTGACGAGGAAGTAGCACGTTTACATTTACCTCAACTAGGCGTAAAATTGACTGAGCTTACTTCAGAGCAGGCCGAATATCTGGGCGTTAATCGTAAAGGACCGTATAAGCCTGATCATTACAGATATTAATATCCAAAATACAGATTGTAACCGGGGGCCATTTCGTCTCCGGTTTTTTTATTTAAGATTAGTTGTAGATACGCAGGCTGTTCCCGTCATAACTTGTCCTGTATTGGATCATAGGGCATTGGGCAGGACCGTCAAGCGGATATCCGGAAGTTAGGATAAACCGGGAGCCACAAACAGAGTCGTAAGCAAAGAGTTCGGTTTCTTCATCAACTTTTAATATAGCATTCGGATCGTCAGGATCATGAGGACATGTGCGCTCGTAAGCCTGAAAATGATTCAGGCTTGAGCGATATACTATGATGCCTTTGCTGGGTTTTCGGGCGGTTAGATAAAGCCAGCCGTTTACGGTATTTAGTTGCTGGTATTCTGTGGCATTGGGGAAAATAGTTATATTTACCGGCACGTCTGAATATTGCTTACAGTGCTTTTCGTCACCACATCCTGTGGCATAAAAGATTAATGCAGAGAAAAATAATATCCTCAGAGATCGAAGCTTGTGTTTCATTTTCCAAAAGTATAGATTTGCCGGCTAAGTTTAAACGCTTTTAATGGTAGATAATTGTATTTATTTTCGTCAGATCCTCTTTGTTGAGACTCCTGTTTTTGGTTTTTTTTATTGATTTATTGTCAATCTAAATTATGAAAATAATACAAAGATTATTTTGATGACTTTAATCATTGAGTAACGCAACGTAGAGGCCGCCTTTTTTGTCTTTATTTTTAACAAAAGAAATTGAAGACTTTTTGTAATTGAAGATTTAATTTATATTTTTAATAAATTTTTAGAAAAAGGGGGTGATGGAGGATTTAATAATCATATTACTAGGCTTAGCTGCAGCAGGTTATTCTGCTTTCAGGAAAAACAGGAAGGCTAAAGAAGAAGGCGCTTCCGGCACCTCCCGCAGCAGAACTGCAGATGCTTATAGCCAGGAAAGTGAAACTGACAGAGATTACATTGAGGAGTTTTTTGGCGATGAAGCATATAACACGGCAACACAAGAACAGTTATATAGTGAGGTGAACGAAGGACAGCAAAGGTTTAGAAATCCCCGCCTGGGAGATGCATCCCGCCAGGAAAAATTTAAAGAGGAAGATACCTTTGCCAATACAGGGAAAAACGATAAATCAACATTTAATAAAAGATACAATGAATCAATCAACACAAAAAAATATGATTATCAACCGGCAGGTAAAAAGAGAGAGCAGGCGAAATACCGTCAAAACTCGCGGAATAAATCTATTCATCACCGGTTCGATTTGAGGCGAGCTGTTATTTATTCTGAAATCTTAAATCGCAAGTATTAAAAAAAGAATGAGAATTTCTGTATTAAGTTATTTGGAAGGAAAGTATATTTATTAGTAATTTTACGCTTCCTTAAAATTTGTTTGTAAACAAAAACTACAAAATATGTTGAGAAAACTACTATTAACTTTTGGAGTTATACTGGCATCCAGTGTGTTGGTATTTTCACAATCGGGAACTCTCAAAGGAAAAATATTGGACAAGGAAACGGGAGATCCTATTCCTTTTGCGAATATTGTTATTCTTTTGGGGGGATCTCAGGAAGGTGGTGCAACAAGTGATATTGATGGAAATTACACAATAAAACCTGTAGCGCCGGGAACATACGATGTTAAGGCAACTTATGTGGGTTATCAAAGTGTCCAGATTAATGATGTGGTCATTAGTTCTGATAAGATTACTTTTTTAGACGTGAAGATGTCTTCTACGGCCCAAAACCTTGAAGAGGTAGTCATTAAGGACTACAAGGTGCCTTTGATTAGTAAAGACCAGACTTCTTCGGGAGGGACTGTTACCTCAGAAGAGATCGAAAAGATGCCGAACAAAAATGCCGAAGCCATTGCCACAACAGTCGGAGGTGTTTTTTCGGAAGATGGTGATGTGAAAAGTATCCGCGGACAGCGTGAGGAAGGTACCGTTTATTACATTGACGGTATTAAAGTGACCGGCGGTAAGAACCTTCCTGAATCATCTATCGAGCAGGTTTCTGTCGTTTTGGGTGGTGTACCTGCACAATATGGTGATGCCACCGGCGGTATCATCAACATTACTACAAAAGGACCCTCCAGGAAATTTGGCGGGGGCGTCTCACTCAGGACCTCGGAATACCTCGATGAGTATGGCTATAACCGGGTAGGACTTAATATGAATGGTCCTCTCCTGAAGAAAAAAAGTGAGGATGGGAATGCCAAATCTCTATTAGGATACTACATTGCTGGTGAAATGATTTTCAAGCAGGATGGCAGGCCCACTTCTACCGGCGTGGACAGAGTCAAAGACAGCGTATTGAATTTTCTTGAGGAAGAGCCTATCAGGTTGCGCGAAACACAACAAGGAGCCTCTATTGTGAACAATGCATTGTTTTTGAGAGATGACGCCTTTAAGCATGTTGACGCCACCCTGAATACCGACCGGACGAGGGTAAATCTGTCAGGGAAAATAGATATTAATACCGGTCCAAGGATGAACCTTACGGTAGGGGGAAACATGAGTTACATAGAAGCCAATAATTTTAGCTATTATAATTCATTGTTTAACTGGCAAAACAACCAGGAAGTCATTAACAATACCCGCCGGGGTTTTATTCGGTTTACTAATCGTTTTCCGAATTCGGAAGAAGAAGATCAGCTCATAAGCAATACTTACTTGTCTATACAGGCGGATTATTCCAGGTTTACAAGCAAGTCGCAGGACCCCAGGCATAAAGATAATCTACTTGAATACGGTCATGTTGGTCAGTATACTACTTACAAGGAAAGAAACTACGAGTTTAAATATGATTCCATCTCCGGAAAAGAAGCCTGGCATATGAATAACTGGGCTGATACGCTGGTTACTTTCCAACCGGGAGCCTCTAATCCCGTTTGGGCGAACTACACCGAAACGGTTTATTCCTTATTTGATGAGCCTGATGGGAACTACGATAATCTGACAAATATTCTGAACCGGGGTGGACTGCTTAATAGTATGGGACCGAATAATGTGTACGGTATTTGGGCCAATGTGGGAACCCTTCAGTCTGGTTATAGCGAAACCCAGAATGATCAGCTCGGAATCGATCTCAGGGTTTCAACCGATATTGGTAACCATGAAGTGAGATTTGGTTTGAGCTATGAACAGCGCAGCAATAGATATTATGCCTACGGTCCGGACCAGTTTTGGCAGCTAATGCGTGACTTGACCAACTCACATATCCAACAGCTCAATTTGGATAACCCCAAACTGGTGACCCGCAATGGCTTCTTTATGGATACTGTAAATTACAATCGTTTATATGACGAAGCTTCGCAAAGAACTTTCGACAAAAGACTGCGTCAGGCTATGGGCCTGCCGGTTGACGGAACGGAGTGGATTGATGTGGATTCATACAACATGGAAACACAAACCATCAGTTATTACGACGATCAGGGTAATCAGCACACGACACAACTTAATGAGCCTTTGAGCGAGGATATGTTTAGTGCCGATGAGCTTCTCAACTCAGGAAGCTACATAGGATATTTTTATGGCTTTGATCATCAAGGCAATAAGTTAGACCAGAGGCCAAGTTTTAATGACTTTTTTACTGAAAAGAATGAAAATGGAGTATTCACACGTCCGGTACCCGCTTTTGAACCAGTATACACGGCAGGTTACATTCAGGATAAGTTTGCATTTAAAGATTTAATCTTTAATGTAGGTATTCGGGTAGACCGTTTTGATGCGAACCAAATGGTCCTGGAAGATCCTTACTTGTTGTTCCCTGCCGAGAGCGTATCGGAAGTAAAAGGTGGAGATTTGGGAGAAGTGCCCTCAAATATGGGAAATGAATACACGGTGTATGTAGATAATACATCCAATCCAACCAGAATTATGGGTTACCGCGACGGCCACACGTGGTTTGATGCGGCCGGCGAAGAGGTGCTTGACCCTGAAACGGCACTTGACGCAGGTAACGGAATACAACCAAAACTGGTGGATCCGGACAATGAACAGGTGTCTGCTGAAGTCTTTAAAGACTATGAGCCCCAATTAAGTGTGATGCCACGAATTGCGTTTTCATTCCCTATATCAGATGAAGCCCTTTTCTTTGCTCACTACGATGTGCTTACACAGCGCCCTAAGAATAGCTTGAGAATGCATCCGGCTACTTATTTTTTCATGCCGACATCAAGCCTTGGAACAACATCTATCAGCAATCCTAACCTGAAACCGGAACAAACAATTGATTATGAGTTAGGGTTCCAGCAGAAATTATCCAACACCTCATCTTTAGTGCTTTCTGCTTTTTATCGCGAGATGCGGGACCAGATTCAGAGTTACAGGTACACCGGAGCTTACCCCAGCACATATTACTCTTTCAGAAACCTTGACTTTGGCACCGTTAAAGGCATGACGGTTACATACGACTTAAGAAGAACAAAAAATATCAGACTTAAAGCAAGTTATACATTGCAGTTTGCTGAAGGAACAGGTTCGAATCAGAATACCGCCAAGGCGCTTATTCAATCAGGTCAACCTAACCTCAGGACACTTATCCCGCTTAATTTTGATAGAAGACACCAGTTTAATGTTTCACTGGACTATCGTTTCAAAGGCGGGAATCAATACAATGGGCCTGTTACAACGAGGAAAATTGAAGGAACCGATAAAACCAGGAGCATAAAATGGCTTCAAAACACGGGGGTAAATATTACCCTTAATGGAGGTTCGGGTACGCCCTATACGAAGTCAAGCCGTATATATCCGCTGGGTGGTCAGCGTGTTATCCAGGGCTCGATTAATGGAGCCCGTAAACCATCTCAGTTCCGGTTTGATTTGAGACTGGACAGGGATATAGATATTACATTCGGTAGTGGTCAAAACAAACGGGGATCTACCATGAACATCTATGTACAAGTGTTGAACTTGTTTGATGCTATGAATGTACTGAACGTTTACTCTGCCACGGGTAACGCCGATGACGACGGATATCTTGCTGCTGATGCATGGCAGACGAGCATAAACTCGAGGATTGATTCGCAGGCTTATCGTAACATGTATGCTATGCGGATTTACTCCCCGTTTAATTACAGTGCTCCCAGGAGGATTCGTTTCGGAGTAAACTTTAATTTTTAATTAGTTAAGAAATAGATAAAGTGGAAATTATGTATAGAAAAAGATTAACCTTATTTGTACTTGTGCTCGCTCTGCTTTCTGCCATTCCGTATCAAACTTCGGCGGAGGAATGGAAGAAAAAGTCAGACAATAAAAAGCGCACAAAGACAATAAAATCAACTGCTGCCGGGTGCTTACCGGGCACCGCCTACCAGTACCTTGATGTGAATAATGTGAGGGCACGTATTAATACTGGCGGTGATATGTGGTGGGATTTTGAGAATGCAAAATACGAAATCCCCGCAGGAACCGGTAAAACCTCCATGTTCTCCGCAGCGCTTTGGCTTGGTGGTGTCGACGTCAATGACCAGTTAAAGCTGGCTGCACAAATGTACCGCTATGGCCCGGATATTCAGGGAAGAAGTGATACAGACTATTTTACAGGTCCGCTTACTACCGACGGTTCGGCTGCCGTTAGCCAGGCTACTTGTAAAGCCTACGACAAAATGTTTCCTATCTCAAGGCAGGAAGTAAACGAATTTATTGCTAAATGGGATAATCCTGAACAATATCCGGATTACAATCCGCCAAGGTCAATTACCGAATGGCCTGCTCACGGAGATATTACAAAGGGCCAAAGCTATTACCTGGCACCCTTTTATGATAATAATGGCGACGGGGATTATAATCCTGCCCAGGGGGATTATCCTTATTATGATGTGGATAATGACCTTTGCGGTACGCAAACACCCACGCAGGATGAAATGGCAGGCGATGTAATTGCGGGGACATCGGTACTCGCCGACCAGGTCATCAAAGGCGATGAGACACTGTGGTGGGTCTTTAATGATAAGGGAAACTTCCATGCTGAAACAACCGGTGCACCTATTGGAGTCGAGATTCGTGCACAGGCCTTTGGCTTTTCAACAAATGACGAAATAGATGACATGAGCTTCTACTCTTACGAGATTATTAACCGCTCTACGTTTACCCTGAAGGATACTTATTTTAGCCAGTGGGTTGATACCGACCTGGGCGATGCGGTTGATGATTACGTCGGTTGTGATGTTCAGCGCGGACTGGGTTATTGTTACAATGGGGATCCCAATGATGGTCAGGGTCAGCCATGGACTTATGGTGAAAACCCCCCTGCTATTGGTGTTGATTTCTTCCAGGGACCTTATATTGACGACGATGGGTTAGATAATAAAAAATTCACGGGCGACTGCTCCATATTTGATTTTAATGCCCCCGCCGGCAGTGCTGATGATGGAAGCGCCATAAACGGTATTAACTTTGGCGACTCTATAGTGGACAATGAGCGTTTTGGAATGCGCCGCTTCGTTTATCACAATAATCCGGGATCAGGTGCTGCAGGTCCTTACATGCACGACCCTGATTATGCCATTGATTATTATAACTATCTGAGAGGTATTTGGAGAGATGGAACCAAAATGATTTATGGTGGGAATGGCCATGAGACAGCCGGTGGATACGGACCGGAATGCGACTTTATGTTCCCCGATCAATCTGACCCTTGTAACTGGGGTACTGACGGGCAGGAACCCAACGGACCGGTGGAATGGACGGAAGAAACAGCAGGAAACCTCAAAGGTGACCGCCGTTTTATGCAGTCGGCCGGTCCTTTTACGCTTGAGCCTGGAGCTGTAAACTACATTACAGTTGGTATACCCTGGGCAAGAGCTAACAGAGGGGGGCCGTTTGCATCAGTTGAAAAACTTAAGGTTGCTGACGATAAAGCCCAGGCGCTTTTTGATAATTGCTTTGATGTTGTGGATGGTCCCAGAGCTCCTGATTTAACAATTAAGGAAGCGGATCAAAAACTGACCATATTTATTACGAACCGCAATATTTTGGGATCAGGAAACAATTACAGAGAACAATATGAGGAAATTGACCCAACCATTAGCTCACCTGATACTTTAACAGGTGACGACAGATGGGACTCGACATATAACTTTGAAGGATATAAGATTTATCAATTGGCTTCGCCTGATGTTTCGGAACTCGATAATCCCGATAAGGCACAGCTTGTTATGCAATGCGATATCGATAACGGGGTAGACCGCCTTATCAATTATGAGTTTAATGAAAACCTGGATGCTACCGTCCCCAAAATCAAGGTGGACGGAAACGACGAGGGGATTAAGCATACGTTTACTCTTGAAAAGGATTTCTTTACCGGCGAGGATTTGGTTAATCATAAGCAGTATTATTATAAAGCCATAGCTTATGGATATAATAACTACAAGGATTATGATCCGGAAACTGCAATAGACGGACAAAAACTTCCTTACCTTGAAGGACGTGGAAACATAAGATCATACACGGGTATCCCGCATAAGAATGTCTCCGATATGAAAGAGCGGGCAGATTATGGTGACGGCCTTCCTGTAACCAGATTACAGGGAAGAGGAAATAGCGGCAATTATCTTAAACTTAAAGATGAAGTGTATGACCGGCTTCTCGAGAAATCACCGTATGACACAAATATGACTATTGCTGATGATAATTATCCTATGGTCAGCGATTTGGAATATCAACCGGGATATGGTCCGATTAATGTGAAGGTTATTGACCCAATGAATGTAAAAGAAGGTAATTATGTCGTTCTTTTGGATTCACTGGTAAAATATCAGTTCACGGATGTTACCGAGGCAGCAAATCTCATTGATGGCGGTGATACGTTAAATAAGTTTGTTGCTGAGTGGTATCTTAAAGATATAGGAACCGGTGAAGTGTATCGCTCAGATACGACGATCATTAGAAATAATGAACAACTATTCCTTGATCTGGGAATTTCTGTGGAGGTAGTTCAGGTTCATCGTCCCGGCCCTATTCAGGTGGGAAGAGTAGAAATTTCCAGTACTTCTTCTGAACCAGTAATATTTAATACCGATAATAATGGGTACATTGGGTCGAGTATAAAATTTGCAGATTCCCTGAACCAATGGCTGACGGGGATACCGGATGACGATTTAGCTCCGGGAGGTTATACGGATTGGATACAGGCAGGAGCCAGTTCTCCGGCCGATCCGTCGGATTCACAATTAGCCGACGTTAACTTAACAGCCCCATCTCCCTATGTGGCTGACCCGGGATCGGTATATGAGACCGTCCTCAATGGAACGTGGTCTCCATTCAAAATGGTAGCCACATCTAAACAGTCGACAACAGGTCCGGCAATCAGAAGGCGGCAGCAAAGCAAGCCCAAGTATCACGCCAGAGAATTAGCTAATTGGAGTTCGCTGGCCAGTGTGGATGTTATTATCACACCCGACTCAACGAAATGGACCAGATGTCCGGTAGTTGAAACACAGTCGAACCCGGAACTGTCTGAAGGCGGGGCACTGCAATACACCCCGAGAAAAGCGCCATCAGTGAACGTGATGGGAGAAGCCGGGGTGGAAAGTGATAACCCCCTTCTCAATTCAAATTATATCGACAGTACTGGAATGGGATGGTTCCCGGGATATGCCGTTAACGTTGAAACCGGTGAGCGACTGAACATGGCCTTTGGCGAAGACTCCTGGTGGGCACAGGATAATGGACGCGACATGTTGTGGAATCCATCTTCACGTATTTATACTAATACATTTGAGCCGGCCATGGGTGGTAAGCATTATGTGTATGTTTTTGCTCATGATTCTGTCAAATTTGAATTCGGGCCATTTAACTATAAGTTTATCCAGCCACCTTATGATGCGGGCAGAAACCTGAAGACTTATCTGGATACAACGTTAGACATTAACTCCACGTTCTTTACGGCACCTGAATTTGCATTCGGAACAGCCATGTGGGTAAATGTGCCATTAGCAGCTGATGAAGAAAAGTGGCTTTCTACAGAAGCTAAAATTGAGCTTCGCGTGAATAAGGCCTTCGGAAGGTTTGAAACCAGGCATTCCGGTAATCTCTCTGAGTACGATATCCCGGAAGTGGATGTCCAGGACGGATATCCGGTATATACGTTCTCCACTGAGGGCTATGGTCCGGTAGAGAAAGAAAAACCAGAGATTAAAAGCGATCTTGATTTAATCAGTGTCGTCCCCAACCCGTATTATGGGTATAATCAGTATGAGGAAAACCAGCTCGACAACAGGGTTAAGTTTACCAATCTACCTCAAACATGTACCATTACGATTTACAATGTCAGTGGTACACTGGTGCGTCAGTATAAGAAAGACAATCCAAGTACACAGTTAGATTGGGACCTTAAAAATTTTGCTGGGATACCTGTCTCCGGAGGAGTTTATTTTATTCATGTGAAATCTCCGGGTAAAGGAGAACGCGTGGTGAAGTGGTTTGGAGCAATGCGTCCAATTGACCTGAACGCATTTTAATCCGTGATAATCAATTGGTAGAATGATAAAAAGTTATATTATGAATACGATATATCATTATTTAATCGCAGTATTATTATCAGGTTTGTTTATATTTCCGGCTAATGAAGCATTAGCCGGAAATAAGGACCGTTCAGGGGAAGCCGGAGCTACCGAACTCCTGATAAATCCATGGGCCCGTAGTTCCGGATGGGGTAGTGTAAGTACCGCAAGTGTCCAGGGGCTCGAAAGTATGTTCGTGAACATTGCAGGCGCTGCCTTCACTGATGGAACAGAAGTGATTTTCAGCTCTACACAATGGCTGAAAGGAAGTGGTACCGACGTTATGGCTTTCGGACTCACACAAAAAACAGGCGCTTCGGGAGTCCTCGGGCTTAACATGATGTCTATGAGTTTTGGTGACATTCAGGTGACTGAAGTGAATACCCCTGAAAGCGACATCGGAACCTTTTCGCCAAACCTGATGAATATAGGAGTTTCTTATTCTAAGATTTTCTCCAATAGTATATATGGCGGAATTCAGGTAAAAGCGATATCGGAAAATATATCCGATTTGAGCGCTACGGCTCTTGCCATAGATGCAGGAATTCAATATGTAACCGGGCCTCAGGATAATATTCGTTTTGGTATTACTTTGAGAAACTGGGGTACTAAACTATCTTATACAGGTGATGGTATTGCTTTCCGTGTATCACCACCAGGTCAGGATGATGAGTTTACTCTTGAGCAGCGTTCGGCTTCATACGAATTGCCTTCGCAGATGAATATAGGAGCTTCTTACGATTTTGTATTTGATAAGCACGTTTTTACTCTGGCGGGTAATTTCAGGTCCAATGCATTTACTAATGACCAGATAACCTTTGGTGCTCAGTATAAACTGATGGATTACCTGATGCTTAGAGGAGCTTACACTACGGAAGAGGGTATTAATAATGCTATTGACAGCGGCGAGCGCTATACCGTCGATGATGGCCTTAGTGCCGGTATGACGGTGGAGATTCCCTTAAACAAAGATAGCAACACAACATTTGCCGTAGATTATGCGTTAAGAACAACTGCGCACTTTGATAATACGCATAGCATAGGTGCCAGGGTAAATTTCTAGGATATTTTTATAAAACGTTGATAATTAGCAACAAGAGGACCTTTTCGGAGGTCTTCTTGTTATTATTGTCTCATAAAAAATTAAAGTTGGAGGAGAACTATGGCAGACGTGAAGTATTTTACAAAAGAAGCGCTGGAGAAGCTCAAAAATGAGCTGGATCAATTGACAAAAGTAGAACGGCCTAAAATCTCCAAGCAAATAGCAGAGGCACGCGATAAAGGTGATTTATCGGAAAATGCCGAATACGATGCTGCTAAAGATGCTCAAGGAATGCTTGAGATGAAAATTGCCAAGCTACAGGAAAAGATATCCATGGCCAGGATTATTGATGAATCAAAAATTGATACATCCAAGGCTTATATTTATTCTACAGTAACCATAAAGAATAAGAATAACAACAGTAAAATGAAATACACACTTGTCAACGAAAGTGAGGCAAGCCTTAAAGAAGGAAAGATTTCTGTTGATTCGCCCATAGGAAAAGGATTGCTGGGTCATGAGATAGGCGATTCGGTGGAGATTCAAGTACCGGCAGGGAAAATTCCATTTGAAATTATAGATATTCAATACCATTAAAAAAGCAGAAGTTATGAGCACTATTTTTTCAAAAATTGTCAGCGGTGAGCTGCCTTCATACAAGATAGCAGAAAATGATAAGTTTTTAGCCTTTCTGGATATAAATCCCCTGGCTAAGGGGCATACGTTAGTAATCCCTAAAAAGGAAGTGGATTATATCTTCGACATTGAAGATGACTTGTACAAGGAACTTTTTGCATTTGCCAAAAAAGTGGGTAAAGCCATTGATAAATCGATACCTTGCGAGCGCGTTGGGATTACCGTCATAGGTCTCGAAATTGCCCATGCCCATATTCATCTGATACCTATCAATTCCATTTACGATATGGACTTTAAGCAGCCAAAGCTTAAGCTATCGGAACAAGAGTTTGAGGATATCGCAAAGAAGATTAAAGGACAACTGTAATAAAACAACCCCCGTAAAGGCATTACCGAACTACAGTAAAAACTGATAAGAAAGAGCGAGCCTGCTAATAAAAGTGTTTTTTTAGTAGGCTCGTTCATTACGGCCTTCAATATAATTAATAAAAGATCGATTTACCACTTTATTACCTCCCGGTGTGGGATACTTTCCTGTAAAATACCAGTCTCCGTTATGATTGGGAATGGCCCGGTGAAGGCTTTCGATGGACTGATAAACAATTTGAACGTCAGCCCTGACATCGGGCGAAGACACCAGTTGTGAAATTTTTGTGGAAATCTGCTTTGCAGTGAAAGGGGCGTATATGGATTTAACGTGGTTCACCATTTGCTCTTTGGGAAGGGATTCCTGTGCTTTACACTTCTGGTAAACCTCATTAATAACATGCTGCCGGTTGCTTTCTTTGAGTAGTGCAATAGCCGCATTGAAAGCAATGAAATCATTTAATTTGGCCATATCAATACCATAGCAGTCGGGGTAACGTATTTGAGGAGCTGAAGACCCTATAATGATCTTTTTTGGGTTTAAGCGGTCCAGGATACGTATGATGCTATGTTTAAGCGTCGTGCCACGAACTATGGAGTCATCCAGGACTACCAGCGTATCTTTCCCATCCTCTATTATACCATAGGTCACATCATAAACATGAGCCACCAACTCATCCCGTTTTTGGTCCTGCGTTATGAAAGTGCGCATTTTCGCGTCTTTCACAGCTACATTTTCAATTCGGGGTCTTAGCGAGAGAATATCATTCAGCTCCTCCTGAGCGGATACATCCTTCATAGCTGTAATACGGTCTTTTTTAACCGAATCACAGAAATTATGCAATTCATCTATCATGCCATAATAAGCCACTGAAGCTGTATTGGGGATATAGCTAAAAACGGTATGCTTGAGGTCGTAGTTTACCTCTTTTAATATATCCTGTACGAGATATTTTCCCAGGTTTTTGCGTTCATTATAAATATCTTTATCCGAACCCCTGGAAAAATATATCCTTTCAAAGGAACACGGCCGCACTACGTCACTTTTTTTAAAAGGCTTTTCACTTACCTCTCCGTTATGCTTGATTACCAGTGCGTGGCCGGGCTTCACCTCCCGGATGTTTTCAAGCGGAACGTTAAATGCAGTTTGGATTACCGGCCTTTCAGAAGCAGCCACAACCACCTCATCGTCCACATAGTAGAAGGCGGGTCTGATTCCGCCCGGATCGCGCATAACAAAGGCATCGCCATGCCCAAGAAATCCGCCTATAGCATAACCTCCATCCCAGCGTTTTGCTGATTCCTCCAGCATCCGGTGAACATCAATGTTCTCAATGATTTTATCCGTTATTTCGATTTTGCCGTATCCCTGTTTCCGGTAATGGGAGTAAAGACGCTCATTTTCTTCATCCAGGAAGTGGCCTATTTTTTCAAGGACGGTAATTGTATCGGAGGTTTCAACGGGGTATTGCCCCAACTCCACCAACTGGTCAAACAATTCGTCGACGTTAGTAAAATTAAAATTACCCGCCAGCACCAGGTTTTTTGTTTTCCAATTGTTCTCTCTTATAACCGGATGTAAAAATTCTATATCATTTCCGCCGAAAGTTCCATAGCGTAAATGACCCAGGAAAAGCTCCCCGGTAAAACCGACATTATCTTTTAACCAGTTAACATCGCGCAGCAAGTGAGGCTGGGTTGCCTGAATTCTGGAAAACTGGGAGTAGACTTTATTAAATACATCTTTTATGGGGGATGGGTCATTCGAACGACTGCGGTGGATATAGCGCTTACCGGGTTCCATATCGAGCTTCAGGTTAGCGATTCCTGCTCCATCCTGCCCGCGATTATGCTGCTTCTCCATTAGCAGGTGCAACTTATTCATGCCATAGAATGCCGTACCGTATTTCGAAAGATAATATTCAAGAGGTTTCCTTAGTCTTACAAGCCCTATACCACATTCATGCTTTATTAGTTCACTCATTTGGTGATCCCTGTTATTTTTATGCAAAAATACAATAATAGTTTTGCGAAATTATTTATCTTTCCACATTCAAAACCGGATTGAATGCAATTTATTGTAAGAGAAGCTCAAAGAGAAGATATCGAAGGGATTGTAGCCTTTCAGCGAGCGATGGCCAGAGAAACGGAGGAACTTACGCTGAATGACGAATCCTTATTGCATGGCGTGAAAGCCGTTTTCGATGATCCTGCAAAAGGAAAATATTATGTTTCCACTGCCAGTGATAAGCTTATAGCTTCTACTCTACTTACGCCCGAATGGAGTGACTGGAGAAACGGATATGTGTATTGGATTCAATCCGTATACGTGCTACCGGAATTCAGAGGGAAAAAGGTATTTACACAAATCTATAACCACATAAAAAAGGTTACCTCAGCGGACAGCCAATCCATGGGTCTTCGTCTTTATGTAGATAAAACCAATGTTAAAGCACAGAAAGTATATGAAAAACTGGGCATGAATGGAGAACATTACAAATTATACGAATGGATGAAATAATTAAATATAACAATATGAAACATTTAGGAAGTTTAATAGCTATCATTTTAACAATGAGTATTTCGTCGCTTTCGGCACAAAGCAAAGCCGATTGGAAAGGCGGCGTACCTGAAGGATGTACATCAATAACCGTAGGTAAGAAGGCTACAGCAGATGGGTCTGTTATCACATCTCATACAGATGACAGCCACAGGACAAGGAGCTGGATGGATATAGTTCCTGCAAAAGATCATGAAGAGGGAGCAACAACCCCAATGTATAAGCGGGTGTCTACCGACTCTTTGACTATGCCGGCATATGCCCATAATAAAATTGGAGAGATTCCTCAGGTAGAGCATACTTATCAATTTATTAATACCGCCTACCCATGCATGAATGAGCATCAGCTGGCCATAGGCGAATCGACTTTCGGAGGCAGAGAATCCCTGCAATCGGATGAAGGGCTTATAGATTGCCAAAGATTGGTAAAGCTCATGCTTGAAAGGACCAGAACGGCCAGGGGAGCGATAGAAATGGCCCGCGAGCTGACAAAAAAGTATGGCTGGAATGATTATGGAGAATGCCTGACGATTGCAGATAAAAAGGAGGTGTGGCATTTTGAAATTACAGGACCGGGAAAGGGTAAAGTAGGTTCTATATGGGCGGCCCAGCGCGTCCCGGATGGTCATGTATCATGCAATGCAAACGCCAGCCGCATCAGAGAAATAGATCTGGATAACCCGGATTCTTTTAAAGCTTCAGAGAATATCTATGATATGGCTCTGGACAGCAACTGGGTGGAATCGAAAGAGGATTTTGAATTTTGCTATGCCTATGCCCCGGGAAGCAGAAAATCTGTGGCTTCAAGGCGAAGGGAGTGGAGAATATTCGATATGCTGGCTCCTTCAAAAAATTTCAGTCCGACATCAGAAAACTATCCCTTCTCGGTTAAACCTGACGAACAGGTAACAAAATCAAAGCTGGTAGAAGTATTTAGTGATTACTATCAGGGCACTCCTTATGATATGAGACGCTTAACTACTACCACCAATGAGGAGGGTAAAGAAGTGATTTCGCCGCTGGCAAATCCATTCATGCCTTATGATCAGCTGGATATAGAAAATGTAAGTGGCGGGTGGTATCATGTTGATGATGAGACAGGTCATATCCGTTTTTTGGGTGAGCGTACCATAGCACGTTGGTACACAATGTATGCTACAATTACTCAGTCGCGCGATTGGCTGCCCGATGAGGTCGGCGGCCTTGTTTGGCTGGCGCAGGATAATGTTGCGACTTCTATTTATATCCCGGTTTTTGCAGGTGTTAATGATTTACCGGAGACGTACAAAACGCCAGGAAGAAAAACGGGATATACCATGGAATCAGCCTGGTGGGTGTTTAATCGGTTAGGCACGCTCACCGCCCAGAGATGGGGAGAGATGCACAAAGATGTTGACCAGGTGTGGGGGCCTATGCAGGAAGAAATATTTCAGAAACAGCCTGAGATCGACAAAAAAGCCGCCAGCATGATTAAGAGCGGAAATCAGCAAGAAGCAGAAAAGTATCTTACTGATTATACCATTCAATGGGGCAATAAGGTTGTAGATAAAGCAATCGAGCTCAGTGAAATGCTGTGGACGAAATACGATGAAAAATTTTAAATCCTGTATCCTGAATTGAACAGGGTGGGTTAATTGATTATTTTCCGGGAGGACAGGTTTTTGTAGCCTGTCCTCCCTGTTATTTGTGGAAGACATTTTAGCGTTAACCAATATTTTTACGATATTTGCAGGGATTCAGGTAATCATGGCAAATTCAAACACAGGAAACGGAGAAACACTAAAATGGTATCAAAAGCTAAGGGTTAAGTATAAGCTGATAATCAGAAGGCAAGATACTTACGAGGAAAGGGTGTCTGTTAAGCTGTCTCGTATGAAGGTGCTTATCTATACCGGTGCCTTTGCCATTTTAATGATAGTGCTTACCTCATTGCTAATAGCCTATACCCCTCTTAAAGAATACATTCCCGGGCAAACAGAAATGGAAACCCGCAGACAGCTTTATGAGTTGCAAAAAAAGACGGATTCGCTGGAAAACGCTTTTCGGCAAAAAAGTCAGTTTGTCGATAATTTACGTACAGTGTTAAGCGGGGGAACGCATCCTGACAAACCCGGGGTGGTGCGCCAGGATTCTGTAGACTACCAGAAGATAGAATTGCAAAGATCGCAGGCCGATTCGGCTTTAAGGGATAAAATTGAAAACCAAAGAGGAAGCTACAGCCTGGCAGGATATGGACAGGAGTCGAGGCTTTCGGCAGGCTCCATGCTTTATAATAATTTTTTTAATCCCCTTTCAGGGATTATTACCAACCGGTTTAAGCCTGCGAAGGGACATTATGGTATCGATATCGTGGCAGATAGTAATGAAGCTATCAAAGCCGTTTTGGGAGGAAGTGTAATGCTGGCAAACTGGACAACTGAAACTGGATATGTTATTGCCTTGCAGCATCATGGGAATTATATTTCAGTATACAAGCACAACTCAGTGCTTTTAAAGTCCCAGGGCGAGCATGTTAATGCCGGAGAAGCGATAGCCATAGTCGGAGAGTCGGGAGAATTGACCACAGGACCTCACTTGCATTTTGAGTTATGGTATAAAGGAAGACCGGTAAATCCAGAGAACTATATCCTATTTTAATTAATAATATGAAAAAACGTGTTGCAATTCTCGGTTCCACCGGATCGATAGGTACACAGAGCCTCGAAGTCATCAGAGAAAATCCTGATTTTTTCAGCGTGGAGGTGCTTACCGCGCAATCCAATATGAAATTATTAGTTCAGCAAGCCGAAGAGTTCAGGCCCAACGCCGTTGTCATTGGCGAAGAGCACTTATTTCACAGTGTACGTGAAGTGCTTGACAGGCTCGATATAAAAGTCTTTGCAGGTAGCAGTAGTATTTCCCAGATCGTGGCTATGGATGAAATTGATATCGTTTTAGTAGCTCTGATGGGGTTTGCCGGACTGGAGCCTACGTTGAACGCTATTCGAAACAAAAAACAGATTGCCATTGCCAATAAGGAAACGCTTGTCGTAGCCGGTGAACTGATCAAAAAGGAAGCATTTGAGAATAAGGTTCGTGTTTTGCCTGTAGATTCAGAACACTCTGCCATATTCCAGTGCCTCGTTGGGGAGCACAATCCGATAGAGAAAATATACCTTACAGCTTCCGGGGGCCCTTTTATTAATCGAACAAAAGAAGAACTGAAAAGCGTTACGAAAGAAGAAGCCTTAAAACATCCCAACTGGGATATGGGGTGTAAAATAACGATTGATTCGGCCACGATGATGAACAAGGGGCTGGAGGTAATAGAGGCCCGGTGGCTGTTTGACCTGGAACCCGGCCAAATTGATATTATCGTTCATCCTCAATCTGTCATCCACTCTATGGTGCAGTTTGAAGATGGTAGCATGAAAGCGCAAATGGGTCTCCCTGATATGAAAGTGCCGATTCAATACGCACTGTCGTTTCCCGAAAGAATTAAAAATAATTTCAGCAGGCTGGACTTTGCTGATTATCCCTCCCTGACATTTACAAAACCGGATAGAGAAAAATTTAAAAACCTGCAATTAGCTTTTGATGCACTGGCAGAAGGAGGAAACCTGCCCTGCATACTCAATGCAGCAAACGAGGTGGCGGTGAATGCCTTTTTGCAGGATAAAATCGATTTCCTTGAAATATCAGATGTTATTGAACAAAGTTTTATGAAAGTTGATTTTATAAAAAGTCCTAATTTTGACGACTATTTAAAAACAGATAACGAAACAAGAAAAGTCGCTGAAAGTCTTATCAGGAGATAGGGTTTCAAGAGGATAAAACAGTAAAGCAATTATGGAAATTTTAATAAAGGCATTGCAGCTCATTCTCAGTCTTTCAATTCTCGTGATATTTCATGAGTTCGGTCATTTTATTGCTGCAAAGATTTTTAAAACACGGGTAGAAAAATTTTATCTGTTTTTCAATCCGGGGTTCTCTATTTTTAAGATAAGAGGGAAAGAAACCGAATATGGAATGGGATGGTTGCCGCTTGGCGGATATGTTAAAATTTCCGGAATGATTGATGAATCCATGGATAAAGACCAGATGAAACAACCTCCAAAGCCCTGGGAGTTTCGCTCGAAACCTGCCTGGCAGCGACTTATAATAATGCTGGGTGGAGTTACTGTTAATATTATCCTCGCCGCTTTAATCTATGTGATGATGCTTGCCGTATGGGGAGAACAATATCTTCCGAGCTCTGAGGTGAAATACGGGATTACTGTTGATTCACTCGCCCGTGAAATGGGGCTGAAAGATGGCGATAAAGTGCTGGCAGTCGATGGACAGGAAGTCAAAAATTTCAACCAAATTCCCGCTAAAATCATTCTTAGCGAAGCAGAAAGTGTTGAAGTTTTGAGAGATGGGCAGCAAAAAAGGATAGAGATACCTGATGGCTTCCTTGCAAAAATGGTTGAAACGCAAAACCCTTCATTCATTTCTATCCGTTTTCCTTATGAAGTGGCAAAGTTTTCAAAACAATCGGCAGCTGAAAAAGCGGGGCTCAAAAAGGGAGATAAACTTATTGCCTTAAACGGCGAGCAAATGCAATATTTCAACGAATATGTCAGGAAAATACCCAAACATAAAAATGAGGAGATATCGCTGAAGGTTCTGAGGGATGGCGATACGATGACCTATAGTTTTAAGGTCCCCCCGGAAGGAAAAATTGGAGTCTATCCCAAGAATCCGCAGGAATATTTTGATTTTGCAGAAAAAAGATATGGTTTTTTTGAAGCAATTCCGGCCGGTATTAATAAGGCATATGAGGGAATAGGCAGCTATCTTAAACAGTTAAAGCTTATTTTCTCCCCCGAAGTAAAAGCCTATAAATCGGTAGGTGGTTTTATAACCATAGGAGATATTTTCCCGGCTACATGGAACTGGGAAGCTTTCTGGAGCCTTACGGCATTTTTGTCGATTATGCTGGCGATTCTTAACATACTCCCGATTCCGGCTTTGGATGGAGGACACGTCATGTTTTTACTTTATGAGATGGTCTCGGGCAGGCCTCCGGGAGAGAAGTTCATGGAGTACTCGCAAATTGCCGGCATGCTTATATTACTGTCCATATTAATTCTTGCTAATGGCAATGATATCATGAGACTTATAAATGGGTAAATGGGGATAGGACCAACTATTTGTTTATTTAATAACAAACTAGTTGCTTAAATTAAGTTGCACTGTTTGTATAATAACAATAAAAATCTACCTTTGCCGCAATTTTTAAAAGCGGCAAAATGAATAAAATCAAACAGTCTGATTTCCTGGTCAAAAGACGCTATGAAGCGTTTGTCTTTATTTTGATCTTCTTCGGTTTTTTCGGATATCTGGGTCATGTAATGGGCGTGACCAATCTTTTAAACACCATCATGAATACGGCGTGGGATTTGTTGATGAATACGGTGTTTTATATCATGGGCATCACGGTTTTGTCGGGGGCGCTTGGAAGGCTTATGATTGAATTTGGTGTAGTACGTCTTCTCGAATTTGTACTGGCCCCGTTAATGCGACCGCTTTTCAATTTACCCGGCGTGGCTTCGCTGGCCGGTTTGATGACTTTCTTTTCCGATAACCCGGCGATAATCAGCCTTTCAAATGATAAAAACTTTAGTAGTTACTTTAAAAAGCATGAATTAATTTCGCTTACCAATTTTGGGACTGCTTTTGGGATGGGGCTTATTGTCATTACTTTCATGACCGGATTTGGATACTTTTCTTCTGCTATGATTGGGCTGGGCGGAGCGCTGGCCGGAGCTATCGTCTCAACCAGGCTGATGCAAAGGCTAATCAAAAATGAACCTGCGTTACAAAATGGTGTGAGGGTAAACGATGGAGAGTCTCAACTCTCTTTCCGCTCAGAAGGTGGAACGTTTCTCAGGTTTCTTAATGCCATCCTTGATGGCGGAAGACAGGGAGTAAATCTGGGCCTTGCCATTATTCCCGGGGTTTTAATTATAAGCACTATGATTATGATCATCACTTTTGGCCCTGCCGATGCCTCAGCAGGGTATCAGGGGATAGCTTATGAAGGGGTCCCGGTATTGCCCGAAATTGCAGGATATATCTGGTGGCTTTTTGAAGGACTCTTTGGTTTTACAGAACCTGAATTGATTGCTTTTCCTATTACATCACTCGGTGCCGTCGGAGCCGCATTATCCCTGGTAAAAGCGTTTGTAGCCGAAGGCTATATAACAGGGAATGAGATAGCTGTTTTTACAGCCATGGGGATGTGCTGGAGCGGCTATTTAAGTACGCATACTGCTATGCTTGACACTTTGAATTTCAGGGCTTTGACATCAAAAGCTTTGGTAGCTCATACCGTCGGAGGAATTTTTGCAGGAACTTTTGCTCATTACCTTTATGTACTTCTTCAGTATACCGGAATAATAAGCTAATACCGGCTGGCGGATATAAGTTTGCGCTTTTATCCGGCCAGCCTTTCAGGGTTTTTCTACATCGTCTGGTTTTGTACCACTTTGGCCCGAAGCGATTTAAACCCATTACCCAGGATTTCACTTGTATTGGTTACCGTAAGGAAAGCGTTAGGGTCAGTTTCGTGAATAAAGTCTTCAAGAATAGCCAGCTCGCGGCGGTTAACCACTGTAAATATAACCGGCCGCTCGTTGTTTGCATACATCCCGCTTCCATTCAGGTAAGTCCCTCCGCGATTTAAATCGTTGATAATTTTATCCCGTATCTTTTCAGGGTGATTGGATATGATGAAAATTGCTTTATCATAATTAACACCCTCCAGCACCCCGTCAATAACTTTTCCTGTAACAAATATAACAATCCACGAATAGAGAGGCACTTTCCAGTCTTTAAATACAATCAATCCAAGCAAAACAATAACGGAATCTACCACAATGAGGAGCTGGCCTATGGGCAGGCGTGTATATTTTGCGATAATCATGGCTACGATATCCGAACCTGCCGACGTAGCTTTTGCTTTAAAAATCAGCCCGAGTCCCAAGCCAATGGTGACGCCGCCGAAAATACACGATAAAAGGATTTCATTTTGCAATCCCAATGGGTCATTCTCACCGATGATCAGGGTTTGCAAATCCATAAAGGCTGAACTAAGCACCATGCCAACGATGGTTTTAACCCCGAAGCGCGGACCCAGTATCCTGACAGCAATTATGATTAAGGGTATATTAAGTGCAAGCCCAAAGGTTCCTACAGGGATTTCAGGGACTAAATGGTGCACGACAATACCTACTCCATAAGCTCCGCCTGGAACAATATTGTATGGGTTGATAAATAAAACAAATCCCAACCCCAGGATAAAAGCTCCCGTCACTATCAGGCCGTAGTTGTAAAACCAGGCTTTGGATAAAAATTTCTCATTTTGGATTAGCGCCATGTCTTGTAAATTTACTGGATTAAAAACGGCGCAAAATTATCAATACTTTTCAGAAATAATAATGCAGTGACAATACTCTTTTAAAAGTTTCAGCTTTGATATAATAATCCTTTTCAAATGGTGTTAATACTGTGTCAACTTTGTTGAATTTTGAAATTTATTTTACTTTAGCGGCATCAAGATAGAGTTTATGAACTTTCGGATTATATTAATTGCCTTAGCAGGTATTTTTTCGGCCTCATTATCTCATGGTCAGCAGGAAGCACAGGTAACACAGAATATGTTTAACTACATGTCTGTGAATCCCGGATACGCCGGCATGCGTGGTGGGATCTGTGCTACCGGAATTGTAAGACAGCAATGGGTGGGACTCAAAGATATGGAAGGCAATAATATTAACCCTGAAACTTTTTTCTTGTCAGTAGATTCTCCGGTCGAGTTTCTTCATGGAGGCCTTGGCGCCACCATTCACCAGGATGAATTGGGATATACAAGCAATGTTGGAATTGAGCTGGATTATTCTTATCATACGCGTTTGTGGTATGGTGACCTGGGTATAGGATTTAACATTGGATTTTTAAACCAGGTAGTGGATTTTGGAAGTCTTAATCCCATTGATGGCACCGATCCTGTTCTTGAAGAGCGCCAGGGGGAAGAGCAGGATATGGTCATAAATTTTTCATTGGGCGCTTATTACAAGGTTGAAGGAGATTATTATGTGGGAGTGGCTACTACACGGATGCTGCAGAATCAGGCTCCTACCACACGGTATTACCCCAGAAGACATTATTATGTGATGGGAGGATACCATTACCAACTTACACCTGAGTATGAAGTGACGCCCTCAATTATGGTTACTTTTGATGGAGCGACCACACAATTTGATTTGGGAAGTGTCGTTCAATATAAAGATAAATATTGGGGAGGAGTAAACTATAGAGCTCAAGATGCTGTCTCCCTTATAGCCGGTTTATACTGGAAAGATTTTAAATTTGGCTATTCATATGATTTAACCACGTCCCGGCTTGCAGGGGCAGGCTCAGGCGGTGCGCACGAGCTAATGCTGGGATATTGTTTTAAATTGGAGTTGGAAAAAGATAATAATAAATACAGGAATACCAGATTTTTATAATTTTACAAAATTTACGAAGTCAACAATATTAATAATTGAAAAACGTTGTCTCGATATAAAACACCGACGATAATATGAGAAAATTACTAATTTTATCGGCATTAGCAGCCCTTCTTTATGGATGTGGTAACAGCGGTAATGGAGAACTTGTAGGAGTTCAGGACAGAGCTAAATTTTACCAGCCAGATCCTTATGGAATGGCTTATATCCCAATGGGAAGTTACACCATGGGTATTGGGGGCGAAGATGTCCCGAAAGCTAATCTTAGGGACCCCAAAACGGTTACTGTTTCGGCCTTTTATATGGATGAAACAGAAATTACGAATAACGAGTACCGGCAATTTGTGCATTGGGTCAGAGACTCCATTGCCAGAAGATTATTAGCTATTAATAATCCCGATCAATTTAGCCGCTTTATTCAACAGCCTGAGGGAGAAAACGCCGTACCCCTTCCACCAGAGGAAGCCCCTTTGAACTGGGATGAAGAAATTGAATGGGAAGATGAGCAGGTAGCTGAGGTGCTTGAGAATCAAACCGAGTTTTATATTCCAAAAGAAGAACGGTTTTTCCGCAAAAAGGAAGTTGACGCCCGTCAGCTTAATTATGAGTACTACTGGATTGATTTGAAAAAAGCAGCCAGTAAACAATACGACGAAAAAGCCAACCCCGAGGAGGGGATGTTCGGGAATAGAACCACATCCAGGGCCGACTTGGTACAAAGAGATAAGATCAATATCTATCCGGATACACTCGTTTGGATCCATGATTATACATACACGCATAATGACCCTATGGTGAAGAAATATTTCTCTCATCCGGCATATGACCATTACCCGGTTGTTGGGGTGAACTGGAAACAAGCTAGAGCCTTCAGTATCTGGAGAACCCAGCTTCGGTCTTCTTATTTGCGAAGCCAGGAAAAAGCAGTTTCCCATGAATTTCGTCTCCCTACTGAAACAGAGTGGGAATGGGCGGCCAGAGGCGGCTATGAGGGCAACCCTTATCCATGGGGTGGTCCTTATACAAGAAACGCCAAAGGTTGTTTCCTCGCCAACTTTAAGCCGATGAGGGGCGATTATGCTGATGATGGAGGCGGACGAACAGTTATTGTCGGGCATTACCCGCCAAACGATTTTGGACTCTATGACATGTCGGGAAACGTGGCGGAGTGGACGGCTGATACATACGATGAAATCTCCGATCATTATAAGTGGGATTTTAATCCTTATTTCAATTATGAAGCCTCGGAGGATGACCCTGAAACCCTGAAAAGAAAGGTTATTCGTGGCGGTTCATGGAAGGATGTGGCATACTACCTGCGGGTGACTACCAGGGCTTATGAGTATCAGGATACAGCCAAGAGTTATATCGGATTCCGATGTGTTCAGGATTATATGGGAAGACAAAAAGGAGGGAATCCATCTAAAGCATCACGTGTATATTAACTATAACAATACGACTAAGGAGAAAATAAAAAATTATGGCTAAGAGTAGTAAGCGCGTTAAACATAGGAAAAGTTTCCTTGAAACCAGGGGATTTAAAAAATTCATGGGTAAGCTTTATGGATTTGGAGCCTCTGTTGTAATTATTGGAGCATTATTTAAAATCCAGCATTATCCCGGAGCAAATATTATGCTTCCATTGGGACTGGGCATGGAAGCAATCATCTTCTTCTTTCAGGGGCTACAGAAACCCCATGTTGAGCCTGACTGGAGTTATATTTATCCCGAATTTATTGATTTGTATCATTCCCCCAAGGAAGAGGAAAAATTGAGAGCCAGGGGAAAATTGCCTGAACATGATAAGACGCCTGAAGGAGGCGGCGGTAGCGGCTCCGGAACGGGGACTGCCATTGATGTACTCATGCAGCAGGCTGACATTAGTTCAGAGGAGCTGGACCGCTTTGGTAAAGGATTGCAAAAGTTTACAAAGCAGACAGAGAAATTAAGTGATATTTCCGATGCCGCTGTGGCAACCGAAGATTATGTAAAAAATATTAAAAAAGCATCTGATTCAGCTGATAAAATGAATGAGAGTCTTGAACAGGCGTCAGAAACCGTTGCTAATGAGTTTAAAGACGGCGGCGAATACGCTCAAAACGTAAAGAAAGCCTCTGAGGCAGCAGCTGGTCTTGCCGACGTTTACCAGAAAAACGCCGATGAATTAAAGAAAGAAAATGATGAATATGGCCAGGTGGTATCCAAGATTAAGGATAACCTCACTGCCCTTAATTCGGTTTATGAGCTACAGCTGCAGGACTCAAATAAGCAAAAAGAATCGTCGCAGAAAATGACGCAAAATGTTGAGTCTTTTCTCAGCAATCTGGATGCGACAAATAAAGCCACGGAAAACTATCAGAAACAAGTTAATATTCTGACCGAGAAAGTTACAGCATTGAATAATGTCTATGGAAATATGCTTTCGGCAATGAATGTTAACGATAAATAAAAAATAGTTTTTCTGAAAAAATAAAATTCTGATGGCGGCATATAAAGAAACACCAAGACAAAAGATGATCGCGATGATGTATCTCGTGCTAACGGCATTGTTAGCGCTGAATGTATCAAAAGAGGTTATAGATGCTTTTGGGGTGGTTAACGAGAGTCTGGAGAAGACAAATCAAAATTACAGTAATAAGATTGATCAGATATACACAGTATTTGAGAACAAGTACAAAGCAAACAAAGAAAAGGTTGGTCCATACTGGGAGAAGGCAAAAGAAGCACGGGAATATTCCGATGAAATGAAAGCATATTTGGAAGATACCAAGGATTCAGTTATTGTTCTTGCCGAAGGCGGTACTATGGAGTCCATCCGCAGGAATGTGGCCGAAAAAATGGGTGTGCCGGCGGATGAAGTAGATAATATTCCTTTGAATTATCTGAAGCGTAAAGATCAATATGATAAAACAACTCATTACTTCGTCCCCAATACTTCTAAATCCAGATCAAAAGGAAAGGCCCAGGAAATAAGAAAGCGATTTATTGAATATCGCGAAAATATAATGGGATTATTACCGAAGGGTGATAGAGAAGGTTTACAGATTGGACCTGATTTTGATGCTGAGTATGTAAATGCGGATGGGCAGACCGAAACGTGGGAAACGCATAATTTTTATCACACCATCATGGCTGCTGATGTTACCATTTTAAACAAGCTTATTACCGAGGTTCAGAATTCTGAATTTGACGTGGTGAATTATCTCTACTCTAATATTTCGGAGGAAGATTTCAAATTTACCAATGTAGAGGCCAAGGTGATACCTGAAAAGGGTTATATTTTACAAGGCGGAGAATATTCTGCCGATGTGATAGTAGCAGCTTACGATACCACCCAGCGACCCCAGGTTTATATCCAGCATGGAGTAGACTCTATCACAGATTTAAACCGGGCTACGCGCCTTGAGTCCGCAGAAGATATTGTTAACCTGGACTTTCCTGCTGATGAGGTAGGTGAGCATAAGTATGCAGGCGTGCTTCGAATTAGAGAACCCGGAGGATTATTCCAAAAGTATTATTTTAAGGATTCCTACAGCGTAGGGCGTAAATCAGCCACCGTATCAGCAGATAAGATGAATGTCTTTTACAAAGGGGTTCCCAACCCCGTATCAATTTCGGTACCAGGGGTCCCGGCTCACCAAATGCAACCCACTATTGATGTGGGAACCATTAGCAGTGAAGGTGATGGGACGTATTCGGTCAGCATACCTGGTGAGGTGGACCAGCGAACTGCCTCTGTGCGGGTTAATGCCTTGCTGGAAGGGGAGAATACTTTCTTTGATGAATATAAGTTTAGGATCAAAAAAATACCCGATCCTACGCCAACTATTGGCGGAACATATACCTCGGGAGATGTGGAAAGGGATTTTCTGGAAGTATCAAGTATAATTGCCAAAACCCCCGACTTTTTTGAATTTGATTACACTTTTCCGGTAGTCAGCTTCGTTATGTATTATACCGGCGCCGACGGTTATCCGGTTGAGCTGGTGTCTAACAGCAATAATTTTACAGATGAAATGAAAGCTCAGTTTGAACGGTTAAGAACCGGGTCAAGAATTCAGTTTGAGCGGATTAGAGTTAAAGGTCCTGAGGGCGAAAGAGAATTGGATAATGTTATTTCGATTAAAATAGATTAGTATTATGAATATTTCAAAGGTATTTATAGTTGTTTGTGTATTAATGGTTGGCTTTTTAAGTCAGGGATACGCACAGTATGACAAGGATCCGCGAAAAAGCGCGAAGCAGAATTTTGAAGAGCCTAATGCCAACATTGTTGACAGGGCACATTTTCAGGAACGCTTTCCCGTGAAGTATCCACCTCTGCGGGAGGCGGATTTGATGTGGCAAAAGCGCGTATGGCGGGAAATTGATTTTATTCAGAAAAAGAATCATCCTTTCTATTTTCCGGTAGAACCAAAGTTTGGGCGGGCAAGCCTGGCTTCTTATGTCTTCGACTCCATCAAATCAGGGAATATTGTAGCCTATGAGCACAATGAGCCTATGAAGTTTCAGCTGCCGATGACGCCGCCTCAGTTTGAAAACTCACTCACTTCTGAGCGGCAAACGGATTTTACAAGGCAAACTGCTGACGGAGGCCAGATAACAGTGGACACAACCATTCAGGTTACGCTGAAACCCTCTGATGTCAAAAGGATAAGGCTGATGGAAGACTGGTACTTTGATAAAGAGCGATCCATGTTCGATGTCAGGGTGATTGGCATTGGATTTATCATGGAGAATCGTGAAGGGAAACTCATTCCCAAGTTTTGGATATATTATCCGCATGCGCGGCGGGCGCTCGTCCGGTCAGAAAATCTTGTACACGATGGAAACAGAGCGCAGTCATATTCTTATGCCGCTATGCTGGAGAAAAGAAGATTCTCGAGTTTGATTACCAAAGTGGATAATGTGTATGATCGTTATATTCAAAGTTACACCGATCAGCAGGAAACACTATACGAAGCCAGAAGACTCGAGAGAGACCTGCTTGAATTTGAACAGAACCTGTGGGAGTATTAATGGAGTGCTGAGAAATAGAGAGCGCTATAAGACCAAGGCCATTTAAAAGGAAAAAGAAACTTCCTTTTAAATGGCTTTTCTTTTTTAGCATTATGTATTTTTGAAAAGGAAATGAAACGAAACCCACCATGATGAATGATTTTCTTAATACTCCGATTGAATATCTTAAAGGGGTGGGGCCAAAGCGGGCTGAACTGCTTAAGAGTGAGCTTGATATCAGCACGTTTGCTCATTTATTGGTTTATTTCCCATTCAGGTACGTGGACCGGAGTAAGTTTTATCCGATTAATGAAATAAAAGCAGATATTCCCTTGATTCAAGCGAAAGGGAAGCTCATTGCTTTACAGCAGGCAGGAATGGGCCGCTCCAAGCGAATGGTCGGCTATTTGCAGGATGATACCGGAATATTGGAATTGGTTTGGTTTCAGGGCTTGAGATGGATTAACCAGAAATTGCTCTTAAACAAGGAATATGTGGTTTTTGGGAAACCCACCGAATTCAATGGCAAATTAAATATTGCACATCCTGAGATAGAGGAAGCCGAAGCTTTTCAGAAAAATGCCGACAAAGGGATTCAGCCGGTCTACAATGTCACTGAAAAACTCAGGAAAAGCTTTATTAATCCGAAGGTCATAGCTAAAATGACCAAAGCGTTGGTTAATATGGCCAAAGGCAAAGTACCCGAAAATCTCCCGGATTACCTCGTAAAGGAGATTGAGCTCCTTAACCTGGAGGAAGCTTTTATTAATATTCATCATCCCGAAAGTTTTGAGAAACTTCGTGGAGCAACAAGGCGTCTTAAGTTTGATGAGCTGTTCCATATACAGCTGAAGAATGTGAAGTTAAAAAACAGGCGTAAGTATGAATATGACGGATATCTCTTCCCGAAAGTAGGAGACCTGTTTAATCATTTTTATCGTCATAATTTACCTTTTGAATTGACTAGCGCTCAAAAAAGAGTCATCAAAGAAATAAGGACCGATCTAAACATAGGAAAACAGATGAATCGACTGCTTCAGGGCGATGTGGGCAGCGGAAAAACGATGGTTGCTCTCATGGTATCTTTGATTGCTCTCGATAATGGTTATCAATCGGCTTTTATGGCTCCTACAGAAATTCTGGCCACACAACACTACAACACATTGAAGAAATTCCTGGAGGGCATGCCAGTGGAAGTACGTCTGCTGACCGGATCCACCAGGAACCAGGAGCGGAAGGAAATTGCGGAGGGGCTGGAAAAGGGCTACATTCATATTTTAATCGGGACTCATGCTTTGCTTGAAGACACTGTTAAATTCGATAACCTGGGCTTTGTGGTTATTGATGAGCAACATCGTTTTGGTGTGGCGCAAAGGGCCCGCATGTGGAAAAAGAACCTCCTTCCGCCGCATGTGCTTGTTATGACGGCCACGCCTATACCGCGCAGCCTGGCAATGACGCTTTATGGTGATATGGATTATTCGGTAATTGATGAGCTTCCTCCGGGAAGGAAACCGGTTAAAACACACCACCTAACCGATCGGGACAGGCTGAGGTTGTTTGGATTTATGAGAGAACGAATCACAGAAGGACGGCAGATTTATGTGGTGTATCCCCTTATCGAAGAATCGCAAAAGCTTGATCTTAAAAACCTCATGGAGGGCTATGAAAGCATTGTGAGAGAGTTTCCTTTACCTGATTACAGGGTGAGTATTGTGCACGGTAAGATGAACCCGGAGGATAAAGATTATGAAATGCAGCGGTTTGTAAAGGGGGAAACACAGATCATGGTATCTACAACAGTCATAGAGGTGGGCGTTGATGTATCCAATGCTTCAGTAATGGTCATCGAAAATGCCGAACGCTTTGGCCTCTCGCAACTCCACCAGCTTCGGGGCCGCGTGGGCAGGGGAGCCGACCAATCATTCTGCATTCTTATGACTAAAGAAAAATTGTCGGGAGAAGCTTCAAAACGCATCAAAACAATGGTGCAAACCACCGACGGCTTCCTCATAGCAAAGGCGGATCTTGAGATTAGAGGACCAGGAGAAATGGATGGGACACGCCAGAGCGGGATAGCGAATCTAAAGATTGCCGATTTATCCACCGATAGTGCATTAATAGAATTGGCCAGGAGTAAAGCAGAGAAAATATTGAAGGAGGATCCCGACTTATCTAAACCCGAACATGAAGTATTAATTCCGGTCATCAAAAGCAAAACTTCTGCTAAAATTAGCTGGAGCGACATCATATAGCTGTCATTCCCTCAACTGACAAATTAGCATGATTTCCTCTGTTTTTCGCGCCAAATTAATTACTTTTGCCTTTTATAATCAAAAAAAGAGCGAAACAAAAAGCCGATGAAGATATCCTATAGCTGGTTAAGGCAATACATTGATACTGACAAATCACCTGAAGAAATTAGTGATTTGCTGACGAACACCGGATTGGAAGTTGAAGGTCTGGAAAAAGTGGAAACCGTAAAAGGAGGACTTGAAGGGGTGGTAATAGGCGAAGTCCTTACTTGTGAAAAACACCCGGATGCTGACAAACTTAGCGTTACAACGGTAGACATAGGCAAGGAAGAACCTGCCAAAATAGTTTGCGGTGCCCCCAATGTGGCAAAAGGACAAAAAGTGCCGGTTGCAACCGTGGGAACGACACTTTACCCCGACAACAAGCCTTTTGAAATTAAAAAAACCAAAATTAGAGGCGAACGATCGGAGGGGATGATTTGTGCTGAAGATGAGCTTGGCCTTGGAACTTCTCATGACGGGATAATGGTTTTAAGCCAGGATGCCAAACCGGGAGCGCCGGCCAGAGATTATTTTAATATCAGCGAGGATTATGTCTTTGAGATTGGCCTTACACCCAACCGCACGGATGCTATGGGACATATCGGGGTTGCAAAAGATTTGGCAGCAGCGCTTAATAATTTAGAAGATAACTCCATACGCTACACGGTAAAGATTCCCGGTGTAAGTGATTTTAGTACAGACAATCAGGATTTGCCTATAGAGGTTATTATCGATGATGAAAAAGCCTGCCCAAGATACTCGGGCGTAACGGTTTCAGGAATCGAAGTAAAAGAATCTCCTGACTGGCTTAAGAACAAACTGAATGCAATTGGCATCAGGCCCATAAACAACCTTGTAGATATAAGTAACTACGTGCTGTTTGAAACGGCTCAGCCCCTTCACTTTTTTGATGCGGATGCCATAGCCGGCAATAAAGTAATTATAAAAAAATTACCTGAAGATTCGGCATTTACTACTCTGGATGAAGTGGATAGAAAACTCTCTTCCGAAGATCTTATGATCTGTAACGAAAAGGAGCCTATGTGTATGGCTGGAGTTTTTGGGGGAATTAAATCAGGCGTCACTGAACAGACAACGAAAGTCTTTATCGAAAGTGCTTATTTTGATCCCCCGACCATTAGGAAAACATCCAAGAAACATGGGCTGCAGACCGACGCTTCTTTTAGGTTTGAAAGAGGAGCGGACCCTTCGGTGACCGTCTATGCGCTTAAAAGAGCTGCGATGCTAATAAAAGAGATTGCCGGCGGCAAGATTTCGAGTGATATCATGGATGAATATCCCCGGAAAATCAATCCCGCCAAAGTCAGAGTCGACTATCAGCGAATGAATGTTATCATTGGGAAGACCATAGACAGAGCAAAAATCCAGGAAATTCTTCAATCCCTCGAAATAAGGACTCTTGAAGAAGATGAAAACGGTTTGCTTTTAGAGGTTCCTACCAACCGGGCTGATGTTACCCGTGAGGCAGATATTATCGAAGAAATTCTCAGAATATATGGCTACAACAACATCAGCTTTGAGGAGCAACTTTCTTCTTCCCTCTCTCATATAAATAAACCTGAACCTGATCACATCCGGAATGTGGTTTCTGATTATCTGTCGGATAATGGTTTTTTTGAGATAATGAATAACTCCCTCACAAAAGGGGATTATGCAAATTATCTGGATACGCTTTCTGAAAAAAATAATGTGGATATTCTCAACCCACTAAGCAAAGAATTAAATGTGTTGCGTCAGTCGATGGTTTTTGGCGGGCTGGAATCAGTAGCGTATAATTTAAATCGCCAGCAAGCCAATCTTCGGTTGTATGAATTTGGTTATGTGTATCATAAAAATCCTGAAAAATCTATAGAGAAAGATGAGCTGGAGCGCTACAGTGAAAAGCAGCAACTAGCAATATTTATATCAGGAAGCAAAACCGCCGAAAGCTGGAAGGGAAAACCAGAAAAGGCTGATTTTTTTGATCTGAAAAAAACCATATATAATCTCTTTGAGCGGATAGGTTTTAATACGACAGCTTTTCAGCTAAAGCTTCAAGAATCGGATATTTTCCGGGAAGGAATGGTTATCCGCTATAAAAAGAAAAATATAGCCACCCTCGGCCTCGTTAATAAAAAGCTTTTGAAGAAAATGGATATTCAGCAGGAAGTTTTTTATGGGGTTATTGAATGGGATGTCGTATTCAATATGTTATCGGACCACAGCATCACCTATCAGCCAATAGCAAAATATCCCGAGGTGAGAAGAGATTTGGCACTAATGCTCGATGAAAAGGTGACTTTTGATGAGCTGGAAAAAGTGGCATTTCAATACGGTGGTGATTATTTAAAAGAGGTCAATCTATTTGACATATATCGTGGTGAAAATATAGCAAAGGGCAAAAAATCGTATGCTCTGAGTTTTATTTTGCAGCGCGAAGACAAAACGCTGAAGGACAAGGAGATTGACAAGGCAATGAATAAAATAATTAAAGGCTTTGAAAAGCAGGTGGCAGCAGAAATCAGGAAATAGTGTAATTATAAAAAATGATTTCAAAGTCATTGACATCACAGGTTGAATAAGTTAAAATGATTTCTTATATTGTGATGTTTACATTTAAAACAAGAGTTTATTAAATGGACCTACAATCAATAAAACAAAGATTTGGTGTCATAGGAAATTCACCGGAACTGAACCGGGCTATTGATACAGCTATGCAAGTCGCCCCCACGGATATCAGTGTATTAATCACCGGTGAAAGCGGCGCAGGCAAAGAGGTTTTTCCTAAGATTATCCACCAACTAAGTGCTCGTAAACACGGTCCATATATTGCCGTTAACTGCGGAGCTATTCCCGAGGGGACCATCGACTCTGAACTCTTCGGTCATGAAAAAGGATCTTTTACCGGAGCCCATGAAGCGCGGAAAGGGTATTTTGAAGTTGTCAACGGCGGAACAATATTTCTGGATGAAATATCTGAATTGCCCCTTTCCACGCAGGTAAGACTTCTGAGAGTACTGGAGTCAGGAGAATTTATCAAAGTGGGATCCTCCAGGGTGCTTACTACGGATGTTCGTGTGGTAGCGGCATCAAATATTGATATGAGTCAGGCGATAGAAGAAGGGAAATTCAGGCAGGATTTATTTTACCGTTTAAGCACTGTTCCTATTTATATTCCTCCTCTTCGGGAACGAAAAGATGATATCTATTTGCTTTTCAGGAAGTTTTCGGCTGATTTCGCCGAAAAGTACCGCATGCCCCCTTTGCGCCTTACCGACGATGCAAAGAAACTATTGGTGGATTACCGCTGGCCCGGTAATGTTCGTCAGCTGAAAAATATTACCGAACAGATTTCCATTATTGAACAAGACCGGCACATAACCTCCGACGTGATTCGGAAATACCTGCCTAAAAATTCATTTTCTGAACTCCCGGTTCTTTACAAAGGACAGGAAAAAGACGCCATGACCGACAGGGATTTGCTGTATAAGGTCCTTTTTGATATGAAAAAAGATATTAACGATCTGAAGCGAGTTGTTGTAGAAATTATGAGAGAGCGCGGAGGGGCCCCAACAAACCTTGATCAGCACGATTCACAGTTGGTTAAGAAATATTTTGAAGACTTCCGGGAAGATCCCTACGATCAGTCAGAGCATGAAAGCGAGGATATCCATATCGCTGATCCTCCGGAAGAGGATGCCCCGATAGAGCATTCAGAGGTTCTCGAAGAATCGCTTTCACTACAGAAAAAAGAAGTGGATTTGATAAAAAAAGCCCTTGAAAAGCACAGTGGAAAGCGAAAAGCAGCAGCCCGTGAACTTGGAATATCAGAGCGGACTCTTTACCGAAAAATAAAGGAGTATAATATTAAATGATAATCAGGAAGGTAAAAATACTAGTTGCTGTACTTATAGCTGGCTTAATTTCTAATAGCTGTGGAGTGTATTCGTTTACCGGGGCTTCTATTTCACCGGAAGTTGAGTCGGTACAGGTGAAGTTTTTTGATAACAAAGCCGATCTTGTAGAACCTACATTAAGTCAGAAATTTACAAATTCTCTGAAAGAAAAATTTTCTTCACAGACGAACCTTGACGTGGTTGAGTCGCAGGGTGACCTAATTTTTGAAGGGTATATCAAAAACTACAAAACCGAGCCTGCGGCTATACAGGGTGACCAAACGGCAGCGCTGAACAGGCTTACAATAACTGTTTTTACCAAATTCACTAACAAAATTAACCCTGACGATAATTTTGAATCAACTTTCTCACATTACAGAGAATACACAAGCAACCAGTCCTTATCAGCCGTTAAGGATGGTTTGATATTAGAAATTAATGAAGCACTGGTTGACGATATTTTTAACCGGGCAGTGGTAAATTGGTAATATGATTGATAAGCAGAAATTTGAAAACCTGGTAAGGAATCCGGCAAGTCTTAATATGGCTACCATCCCTCAGTTAGAAAAACTGTTGGAAAAGTTCCCCTATTGCCAGACAGTGCATTTGCTTTATCTAAAAAATCTTAAGCTGGCGCATAATATAAATTTCAAACAACAGCTAAGGGTTACGGCTGCCTATGCCGGCGACAGAGCTGTGATGCGAAAATTTATTGAGGGGGCGGGGGAACATGCTGAGTCGGTTTCTCATGAAAAAATGACCAAAGAAAAGCCCGCCCAGGCTGCAGATACCGATAAGGATGAAGGAATTACCCCGCAAAGTAACAAGCAGGATACTTTAAGGGAGGGTGCGGAAGAAAGCCCCAACACTGAAAAGAAAGAGAAGAGACCAGAGGAAGAAATTGAGAAATCTTCGACGACCCCGGCACAGAATGAGCCTGGCTCTTTTGAAAAAACACCGGCTGAAAGTTCTGCGCTTTCAGCTTCCACAAAATATACAGAAGATAAATCTACCCGCGTAGAAAATGTGGGATATCCTTACAGAGAAGACTCTGAAAATGAAACGACAAGTGATTGGAAGCAGGAAAACCGCCAGGTCAGGCGTAAAAAGCAGATAGAAGAGCTTAGAGAAGAACTGAATGAGCTCAAAAAGGAAAAGGATAAGATAGAAAACCTCATTAAAGACGAGCCTTCAAGGCAAAAGCGAAGTACCGCCAAAAAGCCAGGGGACAGAAAAAAACCTGATGAGGTAGAAAGTGCGGGAAAGACAGGCCGGGCAAAAGAAAAGTCGGAAAGTGATCCTTCTGAAAAGGCTGAAAGGCAAGAAAAGCAGCCGGAGGGGCAGTCCGCTGAAGATGTTGAACCTCCTGGGAATGAGCAACAAAACCAGGGTAAGGAAAGCGACCTGCCACAGAAAGGAAAAGAGAAAAAAGAACATTTGATTGAAAAATTTATCAAGGAAGAACCCTCTGTTAATCCGAATAATCCCTTGTTCTATGATCCTTCTGAGGCAGCACGCCGCAGTATTATGGAAACAGACGACCTGGTCAGCGAGACATTAGCAAAAATGTATCTGAAACAGGATAAAGTGCTGCAAGCCATAAAAATTTATGAGAAACTTCGCTTGAAATTTCCTGAAAAAAGTAGTTACTTTGCAGGCCAAATAAAAAAGATTAAAGAAAATAAATAATTAGTTGAAATGGGCGCATATATTGTTGTTTCGGTATTAATCTTAATCGTTTGTATACTTTTAGGATTGGTAGTTTTGATACAGAATTCTAAAGGAGGCGGATTGTCCTCAACTTTTGCAGGACAAAACCAATACATGGGAGTTAGAAAAACTGCAGATTTCCTGGAAAAAGCCACGTGGACCCTGGCTATTGTTTTGCTGGTGCTCAGCTTATCTACAATTTTTGTTATTCCCAGAAATCAAAATGTCACAAGGCAGGATACCGAGCTAAAGGAGTTTATGGAGGATACCCAGCCGGCTGATTATTCGAGCCGTCCGGCATCTGAGCAGCTCCCTACTCCCGACGATGGAGAAAATTAGAAAAGGTTTTCATTTCTAAAATGTCAGAATGTCATTGCATTCTGACATTTTTTTTATCCCCCCCATAGTCTGGTGTTAGAATTGTCAGTAGGTGGCAGCCAAAATATTTGGCACCGAACTTTGGTGTTTCTTTTAAATATCCACTGCGGCAAACGTTTAGCAATTTCAGAATTAATTTGCCGCTAAGCTCGGATCTGCTTTGGCACAAAATATGTCAGGGCAAGTGTGAATTTTCGGAAAATAATTAATGAACCAATAAAATAACCTAAATTCGAAGCATTATGGCAAAAGAAATTAAATTTGACATAGAAGCCCGGGATTTACTCAAAAAGGGCGTAGATAAGCTGGCAGACGCAGTAAAAGTAACCCTTGGTCCAAAAGGGCGTAATGTTGTGCTGAGCAAATCATACGGAGCACCACAAGTAACAAAAGATGGCGTCACCGTAGCAAAAGAAATCGAACTCAAGGATGAGATCGAAAACATGGGAGCACAGATGGTAAAAGAGGTAGCTTCCAAAACAGGAGATGATGCGGGTGACGGAACCACTACCGCTACCGTTCTTGCCCAGGACGTTGTTAAAGTTGGCTTAAAAAACGTTACGGCCGGCGCAAATCCAATGGACCTGAAACGTGGTATTGATAAGGCGGTAAAAGTCGTTGTTGATAACCTGAAAGGCCAATCGAAACAAGTTGGTGACGACAGCAAGAAAATAGAGCAAGTGGCCGCTATTTCAGCAAACAATGATGACACTGTTGGTAAGCTTATTTCTGAAGCAATGGAAAAAGTAACCAGCGAAGGGGTAATTACTGTTGAAGAGGCTAAGGGTATTGAAACCTACGTAGATACCGTTGAAGGAATGCAGTTCGACCGCGGATTTATTTCTCCTTATTTCATTACGGATTCTGAAAAGATGCAAACGGTCTTTGAAAATCCTTATATCCTTCTCTATGATAAGAAGATTTCAGTAATGAAGGATCTTCTTCCCGTACTTGAGCCAATAGTTCAGCAAGGGCACCCACTGCTGATTATTGCCGAAGACGTGGCTGACGAGGCATTAACAACACTCGTGCTCAACAAACTCCGTAACCCCTCTTTCAAAGTGGCAGCTGTTAAAGCGCCTGGCTTTGGTGACAGACGTAAAGCCATGCTCGAAGATATTGCCGTACTCACTGGTGGTACAGTTGTATCAGAAGAGAAGGGCATGAAACTTGAAAACATTTCACTTGAAATGTTGGGCAGATCAGAGAAAGTGACCGTTGACAAGGAAAACACTACAATCGTTAACGGTAATGGAGCCAAAGAAAATATTGAGTCGCGCGTAAGCCAAATCAAATCAGAAATTGAGGCAAGCACCTCTGATTATGATAAAGAAAAACTCCAGGAGCGTCTGGCTAAGCTAGTTGGCGGTGTGGCTGTTCTTTACGTTGGAGCTGCCAGTGAAATGGAAATGAAAGAAAAGAAAGATCGTGTGGAGGATGCCCTCAGTGCTACCAGAGCTGCCGTTGAAGAAGGGATAGTCCCCGGTGGAGGAGTAGCTTACGTACGCGCTATTGCTGCCCTAAACGATATGAAGGGTGAAAATGAAGACGAGACTCTCGGCATTCAAATCGTTAAGCGGGCACTCGAGTCTCCTATCCGTCAGATTGTCCATAACGCAGGTGGAGAAGGTTCGGTAATCGTTCAGCAAGTACTTGAACATAAAGAAGATTATGGCTATAATGCTCGCACCGGGAAATTCGAACAGCTTTATGAATCAGGAGTCATCGACCCGACAAAAGTAACTCGCATTGCGCTTGAAAATGCAGCTTCAATTGCCGGAATGTTGCTGACCACAGAAGCTCTTGTGTGTGATATAAAAGATGAAAATGATAGTGCACCGCAAATGCCAGCAGGTGGCATGGGCGGAGGCATGCCGGGAATGATGTAAAAATTTCCGCTTAAAAACTCATTTAAGCCTTTCTCAATAAAGAGAAGGGCTTTTTGTTTATAAACACGTGCACAAAAAATATGGATATATTGTCGAATTAAATCAAAAACATATATATTTGTATATAACATAGTGGAGTTATGAGTAATAAGCATTTCATACTGGAAGGGAATATTGTTGATGTCGTTGGCCAGCGAATCTTTAAAGGGCGTATTCACGCTAAAGAAGGTAAGATTACCAAGGTACAGGAAGTTGATGTAGCTTCAAATATTTTCATTATGCCTGGCCTTATCGATGCGCATGTGCACATAGAAAGTTCAATGCTGATCCCTTCCGAATTTGCCCGCATGGCAGTAGTTCACGGAACAGTGGCTACAGTCTCAGACCCCCACGAGATTGCCAATGTTTTGGGGATGGATGGAGTTAACTTTATGATTGAAAACGGCAAAAAGGTTCCCTTTAAATTTTTCTTTGGGGCGCCCTCGTGTGTCCCGGCCACTCCTTTTGAGACATCAGGAGCGCAGATTGATTCCACGAAAACAAGATCATTGCTCGAGCGTGATGATATAAAATATCTTGCCGAGATGATGAATTTTCCGGGTGTACTGGGTTCTGACGATGAGGTGATGGCAAAACTGCAGGCGGCCAAAGATGCTGGTAAGCCGGTAGATGGTCATGCTCCGGGCCTGAAAGGGAAGGATGCAAAAAGCTATGGGATTGCCGGGGTATCAACAGATCATGAATGTTTTACTAAGGAGGAGGCCCTTGATAAACTTGCCGCCGGCATGAAAATTCAAATACGTGAGGGCAGCGCGGCGAAAAATTTTGACGAGCTCATACCATTAATCAAAGATTATCCCAATGATGTGATGTTTTGCTCTGACGACAAACATCCTGATAGCCTTGCTGAGTCGCACATTAATAAATTGGTGGCACGTGCCATAGCTCAGGGCTATGACCCTATGGCAGTACTCAGAGCGGCTACCTTAAATGCCAAACAACATTACAATCTGGAGGTAGGCATGCTCCAGGAGGGCGATCCGGCTGATATGATTCTGGTAGATAATCTGGAGGCATTTAATGTTCTTGAAACATATATCGATGGCCAGTTGACGGCTATTGACGGACAAACCCGCATTAATTCAGTGGGAGAACGTCACCCGAATGTGTTTAAAGCACAAAAGATATCTGCTGAAGATATTAGCGTGGAAGCTCAGCAAGGGAAGCTGAAGGTTTTCCGGGCGAAAGATGGCCAGCTGATCACAGATGCATTTGAAGCGGATCCCCTGATTGTGGATAATCGTGTAGAAAGTGACCCTGACAGGGATATCCTGAAGATAGTCGTTATAAATCGCTACACCGCTTCAAAACCTGCCGTTGGTTTTGTTAACAATTTTGGAATAAAGAAGGGAGCCATTGCCTCAAGCGTAGCTCATGATTCTCATAACATCATTGCCGTAGGAGCCGATGATGAATCTATTGTTGAAGCCGTGAATAAGCTGGTGGAGAATACGGGAGGAATTACCCTTTATGATGGAGAGGGAACGGAAGTTTTACCCCTGCCGGTGGCAGGGATTATGGCCAGTGCCAATGGCTACTGGGTGGCAAGGCAGTACTCAACGCTGGACAAAAAGGCTAAAAGCCTCGGCACAATGCTGGCTGCCCCTTATATGACTCTGTCTTTCATGGCTTTATTGGTTATTCCGCATTTGAAGTTAAGCGATAAAGGGTTGTTTGACGGTGATAATTTTAAATTTACAACACTATTTACCGAGTAATATATACATATTTATTTTCCTTTTATGTTAAATTTTATATTTTTGCACCAAAATTAAGAAAGCTATGAAAAAGTTAGATCTGGATGTAATAAAACTTGAAGCAGCAGCAAGCAAATTAAGAGCAATAGCTCACCCGATGCGGATAGCTATAATTGATCTTCTGCATGAAAACCAAAAGCAGAGCGTTACAGAGATATATAAGAAACTGAACATTGAACAGGCTTCAGCTTCTCATCATCTAAATATTTTAAAAAATAAAGGGGTCTTGACGTCAAAGAGAGACGGAAAAAAGATTTACTATTCTTTAAAGAATCAAACGCTGACAGAGATCATCGAATGCATTAATCGCTGCAACGAGGAGTAATCTGTTTAGCTGATATTAAAAAAATTCATTACTGCTACGTAAAGTAGTTTTGAGGGATTAATTATTTATGGGTAAAAACCTTAGCTCTCCTCTGAGGGCTAAGGTTTTATTTTCCAATCATATTCTACTTCCCAGTTAGCCATTATCTCAATCACATTCTGGAAATAAATGATTTCTTCAGGTTGCTCATGTCTTATATACAGCCCGGGGTCCCATATCCTGTTTTTGTTTTTGTCCTGAATGGCTCGAAGTTTATATTTATCAGGTTCAAGAAATTCAAAACGAAGAGTGGTGTCCTTTTTTACAGTAACTTTCTTAAAAAGCTCCTTCTCATCAGTGGAGAGTAAGCTTACAATGTAGTGAGCTGTAGTATCCGGGATAGTCATATTGATGAGTAGCGTTCCATATTTATCTTTGGGTTGGGTGGTGAATTTAAGCAAAGTGCTGTCATTTTTATTTCCATAGATATCAAGATAGGATGAATCAGGGATGTAGAGCCTGTAACTCATGTCATCATTCCATTTATAAGCTATAGTCGCCTCCCGCAGACCGCTTCGCCGGGATGAGACTTTTGTAGTATCTTCCGTCGAATAAAGGTAGAGAGAGTCATTTATTATGCCCCCTTCTGCAAGAGGTTTAGAGAATTCCAGTTTCATCGGATAGCTCGGAATCTGCACATTATTCTGTAGTACAGGATTGACTTTTAACCCCGGTTCCTCCCTGCGGGACTGCTGTTCTTCCGGTTTTTCAAAATAGGTGAAAGTCAAGGTATCATTTAACGTCGAATCCATATTAAAAGTCATCTCCAGTGAGTCACTTTTAAAGTCAGTAAGCCATAGGGCCACACTGTCTTTTACTTCATGCCATTCAGGGATGAACCAGTTTTTGTCCATCTCAGGCTTTAATGGTTTTATGGCCAGGCTGTCCAGTGGCTTATTGAACCCCAGTATTACCTTCTCATCTTTTTCCATGGTGCTGGAAGTGAGTTGAAGTGTAGTATCCCGGTCATTGAATAAGCTCAGCGTCAGGGTATCTGATGAACTGCCAGGTTGAGGCTTATCTTTTTTGAGGGTGTCTTCGGCGGGAGTTTTCAAAGAATCGCGGCTTGCTGTATCTATCACATCGTAACTTTTCATTAAAGTGATTTGCCGGGGCCTTATTAAGGAGTCGGTGAATGCAATTTTTTCATTCGGGAGATCATACAAATAGTTTGAGTTGACATCGTTAAGCGCAAATATCTTATAAGTGGTGTCCTTAAGGTTAGTAAGATTAAATATTCCCCTATCATCGGTTTTGGTTATATAAAGCGGTCTTTGTTTCATCGGCACTGAATCATACATGTCAGTGTAGAGCATGACAAAAATATCCTTGGCAGGATTTTTATCCCATGCATTTATAACCTTGCCTGTAACCTTCATCGAATCCACTTCGCTGCCGGTAGAAAAAACATATTGAAAGTTTTCGATAGGATTAGATTCGTGCAGATCGACGATGGCATTACCAAAATAAAACGTGTAAGTCGTGTTTTTCTTAAGGGTGTCACTTATTTTAATCACAACAGATTTACCGCGGGTGTCTATGTCCGGATCATTTTTCAGGGGAGGGGAGACCATTAATTTTTGTTTTACTCCCTCCAGCTGTACAAATTCATTGAACTCGATTTCTATTTCTTCACTATCGAAATTGGTAGCGTAATTAGGGGGGCTGGAAACTACTACCAGGGGAGGTGTTGTATCCTCAGGTCCACCTGACAGCGGAGCCACCTTAGCACACGATCCGATAAAGATAGCTGCTACTAAGCCTGCCCAAATAAGCATTCCTGCACTTATACGTCTTCTTCGGGTAATATTCATCAATTATACTTTTAAGACGATAAAGATAAAAAAACCATACCAAACAAAGCCAAAACCACATATTCATGCATAATTTTAGATTCTTCGGGAAAACTGTTATTTTAATCTACAACCTTCCGTTGATTTATTTGTATTTTTATAAAGAGAAAACAAGGACTATGTTGAAAACCAGGCTAACACTTGTATTAGTTTTTCTGTCTCTGCTTCTTTCAAGTCAGGAGCAAAAAAACTTGATTACCTCAATAAAACAGTGCAGTGACTTTAAGAAACAATTTCATCTGCAAAATCATGACACAATAGGACTTAATTATGATCTCCACTATCATCGCATAAACTGGTTTCTCAATCCCGGTATTCGCTATATTCGGGGAAGTGTAAGGTCTGCCTTCGAAGCCAGAGAGCCTGTCGATTCTGTTGCTTTTCAGTTGGGCGATGCGATGCAGGTAGACAGCATTGTTTATCACAATAGCAGAATTGCCTATGTTCATCAAGAGGATGTGATTACGGCATATTTGCCATCAGAAATCGACGAAGGGACTAATGATTCTCTGACGATATTTTACCAGGGCTCACCGGCCGATTCAGCGGCTTTTGCGCAGGGCGTGCATGGACCCGACGATACCCCGGTCATTTGGACTTTATCAGAGCCCTACGGGGCCAAACAGTGGTGGCCTTCTAAAAATGCCCTGACTGATAAAATTGATTCGCTGGATATTTTTGTTCATGTCACACCAACTCAATACAAGGCCGCTTCCAATGGGATACTCGTAAAGGATACCGTGATGACCTCTGAAGATAAACGCATTTTCCACTGGAAGCACCGCTATCCCATAACCACTTACCTGGTAGCAGTCGCAGTCAGCGATTACAGAAAGTTTGATGAGTACATCCATTTCAGGGATGATTCGCTGCGCCAGGTTAACTATATCTATGAAGAGGATTACAATTTTGCGGTCAATCATATCCCCAATTATTACAAATCGTTTAAGCTTTTTGATACCCTTTTCATGCCCTATCCTTTCTTTGAAGAACAGTACGGCCATGCCCAGATGAACCGCGGTGGGGGTATGGAACATCAAACCATGACCTTTATCGGCAGCTACGATTTCCACTTGCTTACGCATGAAGTCGCTCACCAGTGGTTCGGAAACTACATTACTCTGGATAACTGGCACGATATCTGGCTGAATGAGGGCTTTGCCACCTATCTGACAGGACTGGCCTACGAAAAAGCCTTCGATACGGACAAATGGTGGGATATCTGGCGGCCACAGATTATCGGGCATGTTACCAGCGAGCCCGGCGGTTCGGTTTATGTGCCGGATGTAAGTGACCGTGAGCGGATTTTTGATGCCCGGCTTTCCTACAGTAAAGGAGCCTATTTGCTTCACATGTTGCGATGGGTTATTGGCGATGAAGCCTTTTTCCAGGCCATCAGAAACTACCTGGCCGATCCGGCTGTCGCTCACGGTTACGCAGGAAATGAGGATCTGATTTATCACCTGGAGGAGCAGGGTGATACTACGCTGACGGAGTTTTTTAACGATTGGTATTATGGGGAGGGCTACCCATCATATGAGGTCAAAACCGACTGGATAAATGAAGGACATGTGAAAGTAACACTATCTCAGCAACAAAGCCATCCGAGTGTGGATTTCTTTGAAATGCCGGTGCCGGTGGAGTTCAAGAACTCCATTCACGATACAGTAGTCATTTTTAACCATACCCACAACAATCAACAATTTGAGACCAACCTGGGATTTTTCCCGGATTCGGTTTTTGTGGATCCGAATTACCATCTCATATCTGCAGAGAATTCCACGCTGTTAAGTACATCATCGCTTAAGGAAGATATACTGCTAAAGCTGCAGCCGAATCCCGTGACCTCTTTTGTTCAAATCATTTCCGATCAAAAGATGAATTCGGTCAGGGTGTACTCCGCTGATGGTCGTTTTGTTGAGGAACATGGCTTTGATGGAAGTGAAAAAGCACGGATAAACACCCGAAAACTTAATGCCGGCGTATATCTATTGCGTATTGAAATGGAAGCCGGAATGATTCGCTCATTGAAGTTTGTAAAGCAATAAATGTCTGAATTACATCTGAATGGAGTTGAACTGATACCCCTTAGCTGAAAAGTGCTCCAGGGTCTTAGACAAAGCATGAAGCATTCTTTCACTAGCTTTTTCACTATCGTGGAAAACAATGATAGCCCCCTCGTCGGAATTATCAATAACATTCCAGGCACATTTTTCGGGAGTGATGGAATTGTCGAAATCGGCGCTCAGCACCGTCCACATGATGATATGATAGGATTCACTTAGTTTTGAAATTTGCGATCGGCTGATTTTCCCGTAAGGCGGACGAAATAGTTTTGTATCCAAAAGCAAATTGGCTTGCTCTATGTCATCAAAATAAACTTGATCTTCAGTGTTCCAGCCTTTCAAATGATGGTATGTGTGGTTGCCGGTTTGATGTCCGCGTTTTACTATTTCTTTAACAAGTTCAGGATAACGTGCTACTTTATCGCCTATAATAAAAAAAGTAGCTTTAGCACCATAGCGATCAAGCAGATCAAGGGTTTGCTCTGTAATTCCTGGGGTTGGTCCATCATCAAAAGTCAAAAAAAGCTCTTTTCGCGAAGTTGGTATTTTCCATACAAGCGAAGGGTAAAGTAACTTGCTAATGATTTTGCCGGATTTTATAAAATAGGTTTTCATGAAA
>CAYFQK010000004.1:0-43630 GCA_964345255.1 uncultured Bacteroidales bacterium
ATGAGTTTAAATAACCTGGTTCGTAGGTTTTTGATGTCGTGTTTAAGTGCGTGGGTGTTTAAGTGTTTAGGTGGGGTGATTGGTTAAATGGTGATTGGTTAATTGGGGATTGGTTAATTGGGGATTGGTTAATTGGGGATTGGTTAATTCGTGATTCAGAAATAACAAATTAATAAACTATAAGGGTTCCTACATCCCGGATTTGGAGACGAGGTAATCAGCGGTTTTTTCATTCAGCGCAATCGGAACGTTGTTCAGGACAGCTGTACGTATGAGGGTTTGAATGTCATGTTCATGACCATGCGGATTTTCCACGTCGATGAAGAAAACAATACCGTCGACTTCTCCTTCAAGAATCTTCGCGGCAAGCAGAATATCTCCGCCATTCGGGCCGTGACCAAAAGCTTTTACCCCAAGGTCAAGCACATTATTCAGCAAGGCAGATGTATTACTTGTCCCGATAATCTGGTAATCCTTAAGCGAATCCTTGTGTTGCTTTGCCCACTCCAGCAGCTTATGTTTTTTGGCATTATGAGCCACCAGCGCGATACTTTTTCTTTGGTCTTTTCCCTTTGCCATAGCTTTTTCCTTTAAATCAATTCACAAAGAAACAAATATCTGATGAGAAAGTCCCCCGCAATTCCCGTATTTATGGTTCAAACGTTTTAAAAGAAGTGCAATCGTGTGAGGAAACATTTGTTATTATACCACCTTTTAATAAACAGCTTAAAAGGTAATAAAAAAATGCCGGAAGGCTTGGTGTGGCTTTTTAATGACTGAGAATGGCAAACACCACTTTTTCTGTTCTGTAAGGTGGGAATTAATATCTAAGTTTTTGGGGATTTTGACGGTTATCCCAAAATGCATAAAGTTCTATAACCTTATCAGCTTCATTCACGAAATAGAACAAACTGATATGCTTTGTTATTAAAGCCTTACGTATTTTGTGGAACCGGGAAGCTTTGAACTGGTATGGGTTCTTTTCGATTTGCTCTATAACCTTGTTTGCCGATCCAACAAAGTTTTGTATTTCTTTTTCGGTCCAGTTGCTTTCTAAATATTTTATTATCTCATCGAAAGTATCTTCGGCCTCCTTAGACCACCTGGCAACTAAAGCCATTGCTTATATTTTTTCATTACTTCAGAATGAGGTCTTGTCTCACCTCTTTTGGCTTGCTCCATGCCTCTTTTTACAGACTCCTGAACACTTAATGGTAATTCGTCCCAAAAGTCACCTTCTTTAACCTCCTTGCTTAATATGGCTCTTATAGCATTTAATATAGTTGTATCCTCCACCTTGTCGATTAAGTTGTGCAGATCTGATTTTAATTCTACATTATTCATAGCTTTCTTTATTTTTATCCTATACAAAATTACATAAAAACAAGGCTTTATACATAAACTGCATAAAAATCCAGCCAGCTAAAGCTTTTGCGCGTATTGTTAGGCTGGCAATACAGTAAATACCGTCTGTGACTCATGGAAAACATGGTTAAAAATTGACTCAAGTTTTAGAGCGTCTGGAAGCAACAAACTTCAAACAGGTGTATTTTACAACGAAGCGCAACTATTTAAAATCAATATAAAAAGACATAAGTACTTGCTTATTATTATTGTCCTAAGCATGATATCATAGCTCTCTAATTAAAATCTAAAGCTGAAAGTAACGGTATTGAATGGACTTTTCTGGGGTCAAAGGATTCTGATCGCCGAACGTTACGATCTTATGATGCAGGTGGCGTTCCAAAATTTATATTGATTTCCCCGGTGCGTAAAATCGTCTACTCCTGGAAATTGGGCTATGATAAAGGGTTGCTCACCGAAAAAGTAGAGGAGTACTTAGGTTCGTAAACTGAATGGGTTTTATCCGAAATATTTTCTGTAGATCCCTTTGAAATCCAATGCTTTATTAAGTCACTAATTAACCAGTCAACCAATTACCTAGCCAGCCTTTATACCGTAACAAGCGGTAAGTCAAATTCCAAAACGAAAATTGCTGTAAACTAAAAAAGGCCACTCTTTTGAGCAGCCTTTTTCTTTTGCTATGCTGTGTATCTGATTAATACCGTTTTCTCGGCTTGTAGTGGGTATGTAGCAGGTCATGGGATTTATGACTCAGCGGTTCACCAAGAAAGTCGCTGTAAATAGCCTGAATTTCAGGGTTCTCATGAGACTTTCTTACCGGCATATCCGAATCCTCTTCATAAATCGCTTTGGCTCTTGCTTCTCTGATTTCAGGACTGGTCGGGATGGGTTGTCCGCCACCGCCGAGGCAACCACCGGGGCAGCCCATGACCTCGATGAAATGGTATTCTTTTTCACCGGATTTTACGGCCTTCATCAGTTGCTTGGCATTAGCAAGTCCATGAGCTACAGCTACTCTCAAAGTAGCTCCCTCAAGGAAGTTCCACTCAGGTTTGGCTCCTTTCACAGTGATTTCAGCTTCGCGAACACCTTCCATACCACGAACCGGCATAATATTAAGGTTTTTGAAAGGTACCTCTTCGCCTGTTACGATTTCGTAAGCTGTACGCAGGGCCGCTTCCATTACCCCACCGGTAGCTCCGAATATTACGGCTGCTCCGGTTGATTTACCCATGATGCTGTCGTAGTTTTGCTCTTCCATGCTTTCAAACTCAATTCCTGCTTGTTTTACCATCATTGCGAGTTCGCGTGTGGTAAGAACATAGTCTACGTCCTGGTACCCACTGGCTCGCATTTCAGGTCGTTCTGCCTCGAACTTCTTCGCCGTACAAGGCATGACGGAAATTGATGCAACATTCTCTGCTTTTAACCCTTTCTTTTGAGTATAGTAAGTCTTGGCCAATGGCCCGAACATTTGTTGCGGGGATTTACATGTAGATAGGTTTGGCAGCAGTTCGGGGAACATGTGTTCCTGGAATTTAATCCATCCCGGAGAACAGGATGTCATCATTGGTAACGAAGTACTCTCATCCTTATCCACCAGTGCCTTTTTCAGGCGGGTAAGTAATTCGGTACCTTCTTCCATGATTGTAAGGTCAGCCGCAAAATCGGTGTCCAGAACAGAATCAAAACCTATAGCTTTTAATGAGGAAACCATTTTTCCGGTTACCCTCTGTCCAGGGGCGACCCCGAGGTCTTCTCCCAGTCCTATACGAACTGCGGGAGCGGTTTGGACAACAGTATGAATACTCGGATCGTTGATGGCATCCCAGACTTTATCAATATAAGCTCTTTCGGTGAGAGCACCTGTTGGACATCTGTTCACACATTGTCCGCAGTTGGTACAAACCACGTCATCCAGTGGTTTGTTCAGGAATGTGGAAACCCGTTGTTCATCTCCCTTATTAACCACTGCCAATGCGCTGACGGCTTGTAGTTCGGCACAGGTTCTGACGCATCGCTGACAGCGGATGCATTTACTGTCATCTTTTTGGATAGAAGGTGATGAGATATCAGGAATTTTATCCTCTTCGTGGACTAAATCCAGGAATACGTGGTCACCAACACTATATTCAGAAGCTAGCTCCTGAAGTTCGCATTTGCCGTTTTTGATACATTTTGTACAATCGGCATTATGCTCTGAAAGGAGCAATTCAAGCACATGTTTTCTTGCTTCCCTTACTTTAGCGCTGTTGGTGTGGATTTCCATCCCTTCGGAAACCGGAGTGGCACACGAAGCAACCAGGTTACGGGCTCCTTTTTGCTCCACGACGCATACTCTGCAATTCCCCGCCACCTGCAGGTCGGGATGGTGACATAATGTGGGTATCTTGAATTTCAGCTTTCGGGCGGCATCCAGGATTGTGGTTCCTTCCTCGACGGATACCGGTTTATTGTTAACCGTTAGATTGACTAAATATTTATTTTTACTCATGACTTTTCGTTTTGAGGTTCTTAAAAAGGTTTAATTAGTAGATGATTTCCTCTCTGAAATTGTCTACAATCGAGTTAAACGGATTAGCCACAGATTGACCTAATCCACACTTTGCCGACATATTCATGTTGGAAGCCAGCTTTTTCAGATCCTCCAGGTAAGAAGGTTTTCTTTCCCCTTTCTTGACTGCCTCAATGCCTTTGAGCAATTGCTGGCAACCAACACGGCATGGGGTACATTGTCCGCAGGATTCCTCGGTGAAAAATTCCAGGTAGTCATGCAAAACGTTGTACATAGAGCGTGTACTGTTGAAAATCATCATTGAACCACCGGTGGGGATTCCTTCAAAGCCTATTATCGTATCCTCGAAATGTTTTCGTGGAACACATTGACCTGAAGCTCCTCCAACCTGAACTGACTTGGTATCGCCGTCGCCAAACTCTTCTACGAAAGTGCCCAGCGACATCCCCAGCTCCAGCTCGTAAATTCCGGCAATGGGCGTGTCTCCTGATACAGAGAATACTTTAGAACCTCTGGAATCTTTCGTTCCCAGCTCTTTGAATTTATCCGCTCCCAGGTTACAAATCATAGTGGTGTAAACCAGGGTTTCCACATTGTTTATGACGGTTGGCTTAGCGTTATAGCCTTCCGTAGTGGGGTAGGGGGGCTTGTTTCGTGGTTCGCCGCGTTTCCCTTCCATTGATTCGAACAGGGCGCTTTCTTCGCCACATATATAAGCTCCGCTTCCGGACTTGATACTGATGGTAAAGTCAAGATTCCTATCTTTCAGCTGTTTATTGAATTTATCCAGCTTTTTATTCAAATCTTTCAGAAGGAAATTATATTCCCCTCGCAGGTAGATAAAACCTTCTTTAGCGCCGATGGAATATCCGCAGATTGCCATGCCCACAAATACTTTTTCCGGGACGCGGTCGAGGATTTCGCGGTCTTTGAATGTTCCGGGCTCCCCTTCATCGGCGTTACAAATGACGTATTTTGGTTCAGCATTTTCGTTTTTCGTGAATTTCCACTTCAGTCCGGTGGGAAATCCGGCACCGCCACGGCCTTTAAGGCCTGAATCGATTATGTCCAGGATAATATCGTCCGGCTTTTTTTGAATAGTTTTGTCCAGTACATCCAAAGGCTGGCATTCCTGGCATTCAAAAATTATATCGACTTTTTTAAATTTTTTCGCTTCTACAGTTTCCATAAAAAACTCTTTTTAAAGGATTAAACATGAATTCGATTTACTTCGCCTTTTGAGCGTATTCCTGAACGATTTCCAGGGCCTTATCCACAGTTAGTTCAGGATAAACATCATCATTGACGAGCATTACGGGGCCTTTGTGACACCATCCGAGGCAATTGGCCGTAAGAAGGGTAAATTTCTTGTCGGAGGTGGTTTCACCCACATTGATATTTAACTCCTTTTCAAGAGCTTCTATGATTTCATCTTTGCCTTTCATGTGGCAAGTGATGGTTTTGCAAATTCGGATGACATTCTTTCCGCGGGGAATCGTATCCAAAAATGTGTAGAATGAAGCTGTACCGTAAACTTCCGCTGAAGATAAATCCAGCGCCTCGGCTACTTTTAGCATTGCTTCTTCTGATAGCATGCGATCTTCCTGCACTATCCCCTGTAGGATAGGCATCAGGCTGTTTTTGCTATCGCCGTGCTTTTTAACCAGGTCTTTGATTAAAGCATCTGTGTTTGACATCGGTCCTCCTTTTGTTGTTATAAAGTGTTGTTTGTTGTTATTCTGTTAACAATAATTGTTGCCAAAAATAATAGTTTAATTGTTAATACGGTAACAATAATGAAATAAATTCTGTCAATAAAAGAATTTCTATTTAGATTAATTCTAATCACCGATAAATAAACATATAGTAATTTGTTGGTACATTTGGTTATTTTAGAAAATTATATATATTTGTCTGTTTTGTATAAGAAGATATGGAGAAACAAAGGTATTTTATCAAACTTGCCTATAACGGAAAGAACCATCATGGATGGCAGATACAACCCAACTCTGATACTATTCAGGGGGTTATGAATCACGCAGTAGGCCTTATTATTCGTCAGGATGTAAATTTAATAGGAGCAGGCCGGACAGATACCGGCGTACATGCGCGTGAGTTTTACGCTCACTTTGATTCAGGGCAATCCCTTGGCAGTGAGGAAGAAAGGGCACAGCTGGTTTTCAAGCTCAACAATTTTCTCCCCAAAGAGATAGCCGTTTATGATATCTTTCCTGTTGGCCAAAAGGCACATGCACGATTTGATGCCACTGCCCGCACGTATAAATATTATGTGTCGAAAATAAAAGACCCCTTTTGCTATGATACCACTTATTATTGTCATGGCTCTTTGAATGTGGAGCGCATGAACGAGGCAGCGCGAATATTATTTTCTTATAAGGATTTTACTTCATTTTCAAAAAGTAATACCCAGACCGAAAATAATTTTTGTGATCTTTATCATGCCAAATGGGAAGAAGAAGGTCATAAGCTGGTTTTTACTATCAGGGCCAACCGATTTCTGAGAAATATGGTAAGAGCCATTGCAGGTACGCTTTTGGATGTGGGACAGAATAAGTTTGAAGTGCTGGAAATGCATCGGATTGTGCAGGACCAGTCGCGCTCCTCGGCAGGATATTCTGCTCCGGCTCGCGGACTTTTCCTTCATAAAATTGAATATCCTGAGGGGTTGGTCGATTAGTGCCTCTAGCCGGATTTTTTCTGTTTTAGCGCCATTGCATCTTGGCTGCGTGCTGCACCTAACAGCTAAGGAGCTTTTTACCGGGTTTGGTTATGAGTCATCTCTCGCTTACCTGGTGAAGGTTTAATATGTTTAATCTCCTTTAACTATACTCATATTAAGTATTTTTAGTTCGCCATCCTGCACGTAAAGGCTTATCCAGTTATTTTCATTGTCATACCAGCGATTGTGCTCGGACAGGTTTATGATATATTGTTTCGTTGTTGATGCGCTTACAGAGGGGATAACTACTCCGCCGTTTTTTGAATCGCCCTGGCCGTAGTTTAGGAATACTTTTGGGGATTTATTATTTTCACCTGTTGCCTCGATGACGATAAAATTCTGACTTCGGTCGCGATACCCCAGCGGGTTAAATGAAAATTGCTTTTCGGCTCCATCTGCGATGGTAGTATTTTGAGTAATTACTTTCCGTAGCGAATGCTCTTTGAGGTATTTATTTATCTGAGAAATTTTATCCTCCGGATAATCAGCCTCATCATTTATTCTGGCGGCTTCTTCATAAGCATCAATGGCTTCACTGAATTTTTTGTTTTTGTATTTTTCGTCAGCATCAGCAATCACCTTATTATATTTTTCCATCATTTTTTGGTGGATTTCTTCGAGAATCTGCTTTGTATCCGAGATTTTATTTGCCAGTGTGTCTTCGCCGGGCTTTATTTGAGCAGCTTTTTGATATTGCTGCAGCGCTGCTTCATATTCTTCATTTTTGTAATTGCGGTCTCCCCGGGCTAGAGCAGAGTTATAAGTGTTCAGCGCATCCTCAATGTTTGCTAATTGATCCTGCGCATAAGAATCGTTGGTTTTTATTTCAAGGGCTTTTTTGTAATGTTCCCTGGCCTTGGCATATATTTTATTTTGGTAAAGGCTGTCGGCTTTGGTAATAGTGGCCTGGTATTTTTGCTCTTTGGCTTTTCCGGCGGCTAACATTTTCCGGCTTTGAGCTATCCGGCTTTCAGGGTAACTTTTGGTGTCGGTATAATTTAAAGCGTTTTGGTAGTACGATATGGCTTCACTATAATTCTCCGCTTCAAAAAGGCTGTCAGCAGTCGACAGGTAGTTTTCATAAGCTGCCATTTGGTTATTTAACTGCTGCACCCGCTCGCTGATAATTTGCAGTTGCTCTTTGGGATAAGTTTTTTCCGAATAAATTTCTAAAGCCTTCCTGTAAGCCTGCCTGGCCTCCCGGAGATTGTCGGTTTGCATCATTCTGTCTGCCTGAGCCAGCAGTTCACTGTAGGCTTTATCGCGATTTTTACGGATAGCTATTTTCTCTTCCAGCTCATTGATTTTAGCTATCTGCTCTTTAGGATAGTTTTTCGATGGTTTTTTTTGCGAAGCTTCCTGGTATAGAGAAATAGCATCCTGATAATTTTCATTTCTGAAAGCAATATCCCCCTTATTAATAAGTCGCTTGTATTCGTTTTGCATCTCTTGCTTCTGCGCAAGTGCGGGATCAATTTTACCAATCATGTTAACAGGGTAGCTCTCAGAGGGCTTGATGCTGAGTGCCTCTTTGTATGCTGTCTTAGCCTTTTCAAATTGCCTTTCCATATAAAGGCTGTCGGCTTTATCGACAAGATTCTGATACAATTCATTCTTTTGTTCTTCTTTTTGAAGCTGCTTTCTTATTGCCTGGATTTTTTGTCCGGGAAGTTTTTTATCCGGCTTGATGACAGAAGCCTGCTGGTATTTGCTCATCGCTTGCTGATATTGCTGATTATCATAGAGTTCTTCAGCCTGCGCAATGATTTTGTCATAATCTTTTCCCCTTTGATCCTGCTTTTTGATGAAGTTATTGAGCTGTTTGGTTTTTTTCAGTAAATCGACCTGCCTAGGCTTTATTTCAAGCGCTTTATTATAAAAGGTAAGCGCTTTTTCGTAATTGAATTTTTCCATTAAGCTGTCGGCCTTTTGAACATACTGCTTGTATTGGAGCTTTTCTTGCGGGTCTTCATATTTTTGGCGGATTTCATCCAGCTTTAGCCGGGGATAGGTAGCCTCCGGTTTGTGATCAAGGGCCGTCTTAAAGGCTTCAATGGCTTTCTTATATTCTTTAGCACTAAGATATTGCTGGCCTTTGAGGAGCGCCTCCTGGTAATTTTCAGCGGCTTGCTTTTTAAGCCCTTTTGCCTCTGAGATTTTTTCTAAAATAGCCGAATTGCCGGTATCAGTACTTAGTGCTTTTTGATATAGTTTTAGGGCCTCGTCAAACTTTTTTTCTTTTACCAGTGAATCTCCCCTGGCAGGGAGGTTATCCTGGGCCTGGACGCATCGGCCTCCCCACAGCAAAAGAGTTACTGAAAATAGGATAAAAAGTAGCTTTATGTTCATGATCGTTTTCCTCACTGCATTGTCACTTTCTGCAAACGTCTAAAACTTGAAAAGATTATTTATTTTAAAAAATAACTCCGTCGCGGATGGTTATCCTGCGATCCGCCATATGGGCAAGCTGTTCGTTATGTGTAACCATGATGAAGGTCTGCGAAAATTCATCCCTGAGTTTAAAAAACAGCTTATGCAACTCTTCTGAATTTTTGGAGTCAAGATTGCCGGAGGGTTCATCGGCAAGGATAATGTCCGGATTGTTTATTAAGGCCCTGGCTACTGCAAGGCGCTGCTGCTCTCCACCGGAGAGTTGCGCCGGTTTGTGCGACAACCTCTCTTTAAGTCCTAAAAACCCTATCAGTTCTCTTGCTTTTTCGGTAGTTTCCTGTTGGTTTTTGCCTGCAATAAATCCCGGGATGGCTACATTTTCCAGTGCCGTAAATTCGGGCAGAAGATGGTGAAACTGAAAAACAAACCCGATATGCTGATTTCTGAATTCGGCAAGCTTTGCCGGCTTTAATTCTGCCGTATTTATTGTATTGATATGAATGCTTCCCTGATCCGCATAGTCAAGCGTACCCAGAATTTGAAGCAACGTGCTTTTTCCGGCCCCGGAGGCTCCTACTATGGAGACGATCTCTCCCTTTTCCACGCCCAGGTTTACTCCCTTTAGCACTTGAAGGCTTCCGAAAGTTTTATGAATGTTATTCGCTTTAAGGATCATATTTAATATTTGAATGGCTGCGACTTGTTGGCGGCAAATTTATAGCTTTTTCATGAAAATTAAGGTTTTTTGAAGTTTACGACCTGCTAAACAAATCTGAAGTTTAATTGCCCGATGATGGCTGCCCTGCTTGTGTGCTCATATTTTTTTACCCACATTTAAGGTTTACCTTTGCCAGCGTTATGGATAGGAAAATACTGAGGCATTTTTATGAATGGTTTGACTCTTACCATCGGAGTTTTGTGTTTGATGACTATGAAGATCAATTTAATATTTCATTAAAAGTGGAGCTACAGGGTAATAGATGCCACCAGAGAACATGTTCCTAAATTTTTCAAACAAGCGCCAATAAATAAATCTTAGCAAACCTTAACAACATTTTTTTGAAAGCAAAAAAAGTTCTAATTTTGAAACCGTTTTATATCTAGGAAATTAAATATATCGAACTATGAACCTTCATGAATATCAAGCAAAATCAATTCTAAAAAGTTACGGAGTTCCAATCCCTGAAGGAATTGCGGTTGACAAGCTCCAGGATGCTGTAGAGGCAGCTAAAGAGCTTCAAAGCAAAACCGGCACAAAAGTGTGGGTATTAAAAGCTCAGATCCATGCCGGTTTTGCTTCAAAGCAAAACCGGCACAAAAGTGTGGGTATTAAAAGCTCAGATCCATGCCGGTGGGCGTGGAAAAGGTGGCGGTGTTAAACTGGCCAAAAGCCTGGGCGAGGTGAAAGATTTAGCCGAAAAGATGTTGGGAATGAACCTGGTAACGCACCAAACCGGAGAAAGTGGGAAAACGGTCCACAAACTTCTTATTGCTGAAGATGTGTTTTATCCCGGAGAAGAAGAACCGTCGGAAATCTACCTCAGTATCCTTTTAAACCGGGAGACCGGCCGAAACGTAATAATGTACTCCACTGAGGGAGGGGTAGATATTGAATCGGTAGCAGAAGAAACGCCTCATTTGATTTTCCGCGAAGAAGTCGACCCTACTGTTGGCCTGCAAGCATTCCAGGCGCGGCGAATAGCATTTAATCTTGGCTTAAGCGGGAAGGCCTTCAAGGAAATGACAAAATTCGTCCTGAAACTGTACGGTGCCTATGAAGGAAGTGATGCTTCGCTGGTGGAGATAAATCCGGTATTAAAAACTTCCGATAACAGAATATTGGCTGTAGACTCGAAGGTTTCTATAGATGACAACTCGCTTTACCGTCATAAAGATATTGCAAGTATGCGCGATATTACCGAAGAAGATCCTACGGAAGTAAAAGCCGGTGAATATGGACTTAATTACGTGAAACTGGATGGAAACGTAGGGTGTATGGTAAATGGTGCGGGCCTGGCTATGGCTACCATGGATATGATTAAGCTCTCAGGGGGTGACCCGGCTAACTTTTTGGATGTTGGAGGTTCTGCTGATGCCAGCCGTGTTGAGGCAGGTTTCAGAATAATCATGGATGACCCGAATGTTAAAGCTATTCTTGTTAATATTTTCGGAGGAATCGTGAGATGTGACCGTGTAGCCCAGGGTGTGGTTGATGCATATAAGAATATCGGCAATATCGATATTCCGATAATCGTGCGTTTGCAGGGCACCAATGCCGAAGAGGGAAAACAGCTTATTGATGAGTCTGGTCTTAAGGTACATTCGGCTATTCAGCTTAAAGAAGCTGCCGAATTAGTGAATACAGTAGTTTAGAAACTTTTTAAACGAATTGAACGAGAGTGCATTGCCGGCCTATTTGAGGTAAGGCGGTGCACTTTTTAAAATCCTCCGGCCCGAAATCCTGAGAGTAAACTACCGGTTCTTCCCGTTTGATTTTTTTGAATTACTCAAGCACGTCTTAAATCTTTATGCTACTGAGCAGGCGCAGTTAAATTACATGACCATTCCGTTCTGGCTCAGCAGATATATCATAGGCAATGAAATCCCAATGCCAATCAACAACGGTGTTGTTGTTGAGCGTTTTTCAAATTCCTGTGATCCGATATAATTATTCCAGAAAAAATGAACGATAAGAAAAGCTCCGGCCACGTTAAGTGCAATGGCCAGAAGTAAGGCCGCCGATGCCAAATGCTGTGACATAGATGCGATGGTTGCCGTATAAATAAAACCGAAAGACACCAGGGGCAATATTGCTTTTTTCTGTTTGACTTCGTTAAGATTAAAGGCCATTAATATACTGGCAAAAAAAGTAGAAAAAATAATGGAAAAAAGAAAAATCGCGCGAATACTATATAGTTTTGGAAGCGCTTCACCCGGCGTTTGCTCTTCGCCAGCTGCTTTTTGTGGTTCTTTAGCAAAGGCCTTTTTATATTCGGGAAACTCAGCTTTAAGTTCTTCAACCCGCTCGTTTGAAACTTCTCTTTTATCAAGTTCTTTAAGCAATTCAATTATTATTTCTTTGCTAAGACGGTATCTTCTGTTTACCATGTCCAGCAATTGATAAGTTGAATAGTTTTTCAGTCTTTGTGCTTCTCCCATCTCCTCAAATTTTTCCAAAAATATATTTCGTTTGCAATTATCTGCAAATTTCGAAAAAATAATTTATTATTGAATAATTAACAACAAATCTATCTTATGAAAGTTTTAATCACATCGCAAAATCCCGTCAAATTAAATGCTTGTAAGCAAGCTTTTAGTGAGGTCTTTCCTGCACTGACAATAGATTACGAACTGGTTAAAGTAAACAGTGATGTTTCAGAGCAGCCTCTCTCGGATGCCGAAACCCTTAGGGGGGCCTCAAACCGCATACGTAATGCCAGGAAGTTCGGCCCCGGCTGCGATTATATTGCAGGCATTGAAGGCGGGGCCTACATAGAAAAGGGGCATGGTTTTTCTTTTGCATGGGTGGTTATCGATAATGGCCAAAAAATAGGCCAGGCAAGGACTGCGGCTTTTGAGATTCCGGCGGAGGCTGTTAAGCTCCTGCAGAAGGGTTATGAATTAGGGCATGCTAATGATAAGCTCTTCAGTCTGCATAATTCAAAGCAAAAAAACGGGGCTATAGGTATTTTAACAAATGATCTGGTGACTAGAACCGATTTGTATAAACCTGCAGTAATTATGGCTTTATTACCATTTATGGAACATAACAATCAGCTATTTTAAATGTGTTGGCCTGGATGGCTGTACATATCAGGCTTTTTTTTATACTTTTGCCATCGTAAACAAAAAACAATAAGTAATGAAGACGACTGCACTTACAAGCATACATGAAGAAATGGGCGCCAAAATGACCGAATTTGCAGGCTATAAAATGCCTCTTCAATTTGAAGGCGTTACTGCAGAACATAACACGGTTCGCGAAAAACTGGGTGTTTTTGATGTATCACACATGGGTGAATTCTGGGTAAAAGGTCCGAAGGCTTTTGAACTGGTACAGCGAATCACCTCAAATGATGCGGCAAAGCTTTATGACGGCAAAGTACAGTACAATTGCATGCCCAATCTGCAGGGAGGAATCGTGGATGACCTCCTGGTTTACAGATTTGATGATGAAACCTACATGCTGGTAGTCAATGCGGCCAATATTGACAAGGATTGGAACTGGATAAGTAAGCAAAATACTATGGGAGCAGAGCTCTATAATGCGTCTGATGAAATTTCTCTTTTGGCTGTGCAGGGCCCAAAAGCGCTTGAAGCAATGCAAAAGCTCACCGGTGAAAATATCATTGATATGAAGTTTTATACCTTCAAAAAGGTAAATTTTGCCGGTGTGAAGGATGTCATACTATCTACTACGGGCTATACAGGTTCAGGCGGATGTGAGATCTACGTGTCAAACGAAGATGCTCCCAAAATTTACAGAGCAATCCTGGATACGGGAAAAGATTACGGAATAAAGCCTGTGGGCCTGGGAGCGCGTGATACGCTGAGACTAGAGGCCGGTCTGTGCCTTTATGGAAATGATTTGGATGATACCTCCTCCCCGATAGAGGCTACGCTCAGCTGGATAACCAAATTTAACGAGGGGAACAACTTTATTAATCGCGAGTATCATGAAAGGCTGAAAGCAGAGAAGCCTACACGTAAATTGCGTGGTTTTGAAATGGTTGACAAGGGAGTTCCACGTCAGCATTACGAAATTACCGATGCCGACGGTAATAAGATTGGTGAGGTTACCTCAGGTACAATGGCTCCATACATTAATAAAGCAATCGGAATGGGCTACATTCAAAAAGAAAAAGCCGCATTTGGAGAAGAGATATACATAAAAATGCGCAATAAACTCAGAAAAGCAAAGATTGTAAAACTACCGTTTTATAAGCCTGAATAGTGTTCAAAGGGGTTGTCTTATAATTTGCAAACAGGCGAATGCCCAATAGTGAAGTCTAAATTTCAGACAACCTTTTTCTTTTTCAAAGCGAGCTGGCTATTTTTGCAGATGGATTTTAAAAGATGATCATGAGTGACAAAAACACGGTTGAGGTAGCGTTTTCACCGGTGCTCTACCCTCATAAACTGACCAGGGAGAATTTTGTGGTGGTGATAGTCGACATACTCAGAGCTACCACATCGATAACCGCTGCTTTTGATAACGGAGTTAAGGAAATAATTCCGGTGGGAAGTGTGGAAGAGGCCAGAAAGTGGAAGGAAAGGGGCTATCTTGTGGCATCGGAGCGGGATGGTGTAACACTTGACTTTGCTGATTTCGGAAATTCCGCATTTAACTTTATGACGCCACAGGTCAAAGGAAAAACTATAGCCTACAGCACGACTAATGGCACGCAGGCCATAGAAATGGCCAACGACAGCGGCGAAGAGGTTGCCATCGGTTCTTTCAACAACCTGAAAGCCGTGACTGATTGGATTCTTACTCTTCACAAGAATGTGGTTATATTATGTAGTGGGTACAAAAATAAATTTAACCTGGAAGACTCATTTTATGCCGGGGCTCTGGCTCATAATCTGATTCAATCAGGGCAATACAAGGCTGAGTGCGATTCCGTCACTGTAGCAGTCGACATGTGGCTCTCGGGAAAAGATAATATCGAAATGTATATCAACAAGGCAGCTCACCGTGAGAGACTGCGAAGCAGAGGCCAGGATGATGTACTGGAATATACATTTACAATCGATAATTCATCAGCCTTACCGCTATTGCGCAAGAGCGACAAAAGGCTTTTCAATGCCGCTTTGAACAAACCTTAAGCTGGTTCGTTTCGGAATCAAATAAAACAACCGCATTAACCATGACAGGAGAAAACGGATTTCATTACTTTTCGGAGCAATTTGCCGATATTAGGATTTTAAGATATAATGTTTCAGGTTTTAATAAGCTGAGCTTCAAACAAAAGAAGCTTCTTTATTTTCTTTATGAGGCTGGATTGTCGGGAAGAGACATTATCTGGGATCAGAATTATAAACATAACCTTCTCATAAGGAATGTGCTGGAGAATATTGTTCTCACTTATACGGGAGACAAAGAAGCAGAATCCTATCGAAAATTCATGGATTATGTAAAACGTGTATGGTTTTCAAATGGCATCCACCATCATTATTCGATGGACAAGATTATTCCTGAGATTTCGGAAGAATATTTTCAAACGTTAGTTTACGGTAGCGATACAGAGCGATTTCCCAATATTTTTGAATCACTCCGGGAACTGATAGATTTTATTACGCCACTGATTTTTAGAAAAGACATCGACGCCAAGCGCGTTGTTCAGGATAAAGACAAGGACCTTGTCGAAAGCTCTGCTAATAACTTCTACGAAGGGCTTACCCAGGAAGAAGCGGAGAATTACTACAACGAGGTTATCGATCATAATGATCCCGAACCAAAGTCGTATGGTCTAAATTCCAAACTGGTCAAAGAAAAAGGGAAAGTGGTGGAGAAGGTATGGAAAACCGGTGGGATGTATGGCTATGCGCTGAGTAAAGTGGTATACTGGCTTGAAAAGGCCAAAGCAGTGGCTGAAAACAGCAAACAGGCCGAAGCACTCGATAAATTAATGGAGCATTTCAAAACCGGTGATTTGAGGAGCTTTGATGAATATAATATCCTGTGGTTAGAGGATACAGAATCCAAAATAGACTTTATCAACGGGTTCATAGAGGTTTATGGCGACCCATTAGGGCGAAAAGGAACTTTTGAATCTGTGATATCTATAAGGGATGAAGAGGCTACAAAACGGGCCGCGACCATCAGTAAGCAGGCGGCCTGGTTTGAGTGGAACTCCCCGACTGATGAGGAGTTTAAAAAGCAAGAAATAAAAGGAGTGAACGGGAAAGCTATCAATGTGGTTTCAGAATCAGGCGATTGCTCGCCTGCCACCCCGATTGGTATCAACCTTCCTAATTCAGACTGGATAAGAACCAGGTACGGTTCCAAGTCGGTAACCCTCTCAAACATCCTCAACGCTTACGATATCGCAGGAAAAGAGTCGGGCGTGCTGGAGGAATTTGCCTATAGCGATGAAGAGAAGGCGAGGGGAAAGAAATATGGCTTGTTGGGGACCAATTTGCATGTTGACCTTCACGAAATTGTTGGACACGGCTCCGGGAAAATAAAAGAAGGCGTTGGCGAACCCAGCAAAACCCTGAAAAGCTATGCGTCAACCATCGAAGAAACCAGGGCTGACCTGGTGGCATTGTACTTTGCCCTCGACCCTAAATTGGTTGAATTAGGTCTTATGCCCGATGTCGAAGTCGGCAAAGCCGAGTATGATTCCTATATCAGGGGAGGATTACTAACTCAACTGGCCAGGGTAGCTCCGGGAAACAACCTTGAAGAGTCTCATATGCGAAACCGGCAGCTTATTGCCGGATGGGCTTACCATAAATCTAAGCACCAGAACGTCATCGAGAAAAAGTATGAAGACGGTAAAACCTATTTCGTGGTGAATGATTACGAATTACTGAGGGAGTTTTTTGGAATTTTATTAAAAGAAGTTCAGCGCATAAAATCGACAGGTGATTATGAGGCTGCCCAACGTTTGGTTGAGACATACGGAGTGGAAGTAGATAAAAATTTACACAAAGAAGTTCTGCAGCGGTGGGAAAAACTGAAAATTGCTCCCTATACCGGTTTTATTAACCCCGTACTTAAACCTCTGGAAAAAGATGGGGAGATTAAGGACGTGTTGATTGATTACCCGGATAACTTCATGGAGCAGATGCTCTATTATGGCAAATATTATTCGACGCTTCCTTTTTCGTCTTAAAATAACTGAAGGAATACTTGTGATTGCGCCCCGATAGCTAGATGTCCATAATAAAGTCACTGAAGTGCCTCGCTTTAGGCTTAGTCTCTATTTTTTCCACCTTAAAAGGCGTTTCCACTAACTCCAGTGGCTCGTGTTCATTATCTGAAACCTTCTCCAGAAGGCTTTGCAGTTGCCGCCAGTCATCGATGGCAATTTTGACAGCTTTGTCCTGTCCTTCTGAGTCTTTGATATAGTGTACTTTAACTTTCATGGTTGCAAAAGTATTTAGAAATTTGTATATAACTATACGTTAAAACCCATAATTGGTTTATATTCAGCAATAAATAATTATTCTAAATAAGACCCTCTTAATTTTGGCGGAATTAACTATTTTTGTGGCTTGTTAAATGATACAGATCATGCGTAAAGTTTTTGGATTATTCGTTCTGGTTGTATTGCTGGCAACCCTTTCTTTTTCTCAAAGTACTTCTAAAAATATCACTTTCAGAGCCCCTGTTGATTTTCCCATGAGATTATCGGGCACCTTCGGTGAATTGCGCTCGGGGCACTTTCATGCCGGTATCGATATTAAGACGTATGAGCAAACCGGGAAAGTCGTCCGGATGATAGACGATGGGCATATTTCGCGGATAAAGATTCGTGCCGGTGGGTATGGCAAAGCCATTTATGTTACTCACAATAATGGCTATACCTCAGTTTTTGCGCATCTTAAAACATTTAACCGGACCATAAATAAATATATCAGGAAGCTGCAGCTAAAGAAAGAGTCTTACGAAATTGATGTGGCAGTACCTAAATACAGGCTGTATTATAAAAAAGGAGATATTATTGCCTATACCGGGAATAGTGGCTACTCAATGGGGCCGCATCTTCATTTTGAAATACGCGAAACCAGGAATCAAAGACCAGTTAATCCACTTTATTTTGGGTTTGATATAAAAGATGATATTCCCCCTGCTTTGCTGGGTCTAAAAGTTTATCAAAATGAAAACGCATTTGCTGATTCATCCCAAAAGGAATATGAACTTGAAGGTCAAAGTGGAAAATACAAACTGAAAAGTAAAAGTGATACCCTGAAAGTCAAAGGCAAAGTGAGTTTTGGTATAAGCGCTATCGACAAGCTTAATGATACGCCTAATCCGGATGGAGTATACAAAATTCGCCTGTTGAAAAATGACACAGCAGTTTTTACCTGGACCGCCGACCGCTTTTCTTTTTATGAAACAAGATATATAAACAGTCTTATTGATTACGGGGAGTACCAGGATACGAAAAGGCGTTTTGTCAGATCGGAAATTGATCCTTACAATAAACTAAGCATGTACGAGAGGGTGCGAAACCAGGGGCTATATAGTATTTCAAAGGATAGTGTGGCGCATTTTCATTACCAGGTTTCTGATTACTTCGGGAATACTTCTGAAATTGATTTTTATGTAAAAAATGTGGATAATCAAACCCGCGAGTGCCTTACAATATCCTCAAATAGCGATTCGGTTATTATAAATCCCTCGAAAGGAAAGATGATAAAAATAGGCGATTTAAGTGTGAAATTTCCAAAGCATGCCTTTTACCGGGAAACTATATTTTTTGCTGAGAAGCATCTTCCCGATTCCATTAAGCCTTTCCCGCTCTTTCATCTCGGAGACAGAAAAGAGCCTGTGCACAAATACTTTACAATAAAAACGGACGCCCACTCTGTGAATGACTCCCTTTTAAATAAAGCACTCTGGGGACGTTATGATAAGGAGGATGGTTTTGAAGCGGTCAAAAGCAAAAAATCAAAAGGAGCCCTTATTGGAACCATCCGGAAATTTGGCATGTACGGGATAAAAATAGATACAGTACCTCCAATAGTTGATATTCAAAACCTTAATAAAAATGACACGATCAGTCTGAAAAAGGAAGATGCATTTCGCTTTAAAATGAAGGACCATCTCTCAGGAATTGCCGATTACGACCTGTATCTGAACAATAATTGGGTGATTGGTGAATATGATGCGAAAAATGATTTACTAATTTATCGTTTTGATGAATTTCTCAAAAAAGGTAAAAATACCTTAAAGCTGGAAGTAAAGGACGAGAAAGATAATGTCAGTGTCAAAACGTATGATTTTGTGATAAAAAACTGATTACCAAGGGTTATTTCATCTATTGACCTCTTTTAATGAAGACAAAGGTGGTTTTCCTTGTTGTTTCGATTTGTATTTTTTTCTTTTCTGACAGTGAGAATTTCAGGGATAATATTACTTTAGCAACCGTTTAATCTGGAGTGGTTGTATAGGTTGTTTAAGTTGGCATTTAACAGAAAAAATATTTTTTTTAATATAACCTTTTAACTGATGCAACGTAAAACCCCCTAAAACTGGTCTAGTAATATAATGATTTAGTTTATAATTTTTTAATTTACGCTTAATCATTTCATTTACAACTATTTAGATAGCTAATATGATTCTAATACAACGTCCGTAAAATTTTCTATGATATGAGAGGTATCTTTACATTAAAGAAATGGCTATTCAGAAGGGTTATTCTTCTGTTTATAGTCCTAATCACATTCCCTTTAACAGGGTTGCCCCAAAATGAAAATTCAAATAATTCACAGTTAAATGAAAACGACGAAGAAAATGATTTTCTGATTGAGGGTTTAGGAGTACCAGGCACCAATGGGGCCCGGGTTGATTCTGCTTATGCAGATTTTTACTGGGAGGAACCCACATGCTATACCAGCCCGGTTCAGTTTTTTGATAATTCATGGATTCCAGATACCATCAATCATGTTATCGAGGAATGGTTTTGGGAGTTTGGTGATGGGAATGATTCAACATTTACATTGGGAGAAGATCCCAACGTAGCATACCAATACAGCGATCCGGGGGATTATGATGTTTCATTAACCATTACCACCGATGCCGGTTATGTTGATTCCGTTACTTATACCGTGGGGATAGATCCGGTGCCGGTAGCTAATTTCTCCTGGGATAATAACTGTGAAGGAGAAACGGTGCAGTTTACAAACCTCACCCAGCAAAATGGTTCTGGCTCTGTGACTTTTGTTGAATGGGATTTCGGCGATCCGGCCAGCGGTTCGGATAATACATCCGATTTGTGGGAGCCTTCACATACCTATGAGGAGCCGGGACAGTATGCGGTTACGCTCACTGTAGGAGCCACCAATGGGTGTAGCAACACTACAGTGGATACAGTAACAATAAAACCCTCCCCTTCGGTTGCTTTTACCACCCGGGGGGGGAGTTGCGCGGGGAGCAACATCGAGTTCGAAATTAGTCAGCCCCGGCCTGAGGAAATCCAGAGTGTGCTGTGGGATTTTGATGACGGGAATACATCCACAGGCCTTGCACCTAGTCACGCTTATGAAACAGGCGGCACTTACGACGTAAACCTGGCCGTAACCGACACGTCCGGTTGCACAGGAGATACTACACAACCCGTAGAAGTACTCTCTATTCCTGAACCAGATTTTACGGCTTCTGCAAATACCTGCGCCTCCGATCCGGTTGAGTTTAGCGATCAATCTGAGGCTGATGAACAAATAGATACGTGGTTGTATGAGTTTGGTGATGGAAATGATACGACCTTCAGAGATCCTCCAGGAAACTTTACATATCAATACAATGATGCAGGAACTTTCAATGTAACCTTGACTATCACAACTGTTTCAGGATGTGTAAACGATACGGTTAAACAAGTTACTACATTGCAGACGCCGGTAGCCGATTTTGGGTTTAATGGCAATTGCGAAAACGAAGCCGTGGCATTTCAGGATGGTTCGCAGGCCGCCGGAGGTACGGAAGTCAGCACCTGGTCATGGGACTTTGGCGACCCCTCATCCGGTTCAGATAACTTCTCGAATGTCCCTAATCCTTTCCATGATTTCACCGCAGCCGATACATTTGACGTGCAGCTTGAAGTCGGCAACCTTGCCGGTTGTTACGACACCATTGTGAAGCAGGTGCCCATTAGCCAACCTCCTGAAGCAGGGATTTCTGTAACTTCTTCTACTTGCCAAAATACGGTAACCTATTTTGCCCCCGATACATCTGTTGTTGACACCCCTGCTATTGCTGTTTATGAATGGTCTTTCGGAGATGGTACAGGAACAAGCGGCCAGTATGTAGAACATACTTATAGTACTTACGGAGAATATGATGTCACCCTCACGGTTATTGATACAGTGGGCTGCTCAGCCAGCGCCACCACTACAATCAGTGTATCCGAAACCCCCACGGCTGTATTCAGTTATGATGAGGCATGCCAGGGAGGAGCTACCCAATTTACTGATTACTCCTATATAGCTAACGATGAAGATGCTTACATAGAAACATGGTACTGGTCGTTCAACGATCCGGCAGCACCTGATTCAGCCTCTAACCACTCGAGCAATAAGGATCCCCTGCACGTTTATGATACATCAGGAACTTACCCGGTTACGCTGGTAGTTACAACAAATACCGGATGTGTGGATTCAGTGACGAACAACGTCACAGTTCAACCGAATCCCATAGCATGGTACGAGCCTGACACGGCTGCCTGCGGTGAAGGAAGGGTTAATTTTTATGATATGTCGACCAGTGAAAACTCTACCATTACCAACTGGCAATGGAATTTTGAACCTGGCTATGGTGCGGATATACCGAACCCCTCTTATACCTTTAGTCAAGTGGATAGTACTTACAACGTGCAGCTTGTAGCCACAGATGCTCACGGGTGTAAAGATACCGTGGTGCGGCCGGTTAGCGTTCCTAAGGGCTACAAGGCTGATTTCAGTTTTAATAAAACCTGTCTGGGTTCGCCTACAGTTTTTCAGCCAGAACTTGTTTCCCCGGATGGCGATTCAATTATTTTCACCCATTGGAAGTTTGGCGACGGTTCTCAATCGGCTGAATATACCCCGGAGCACATGTACCTGGAGGCAGGAAACTATGCCGTTACACTTAAAGCAACCAACACCAGCTATTGCATTGATAGCATCACAAAAAATATAAGGGTGTATGACGTACCGGACCCTGCCTTTAGCTACAATTCATATTCATGCGATAGTAATGTGTATATGGTTGATGAAACCACCCCTTCTGATGAAATCAGCACCTGGATATGGAGGTGGGGAGATGGTTCTCCCAATGATACCATTAACGCACCATTTTCACCCGATATTAGCCATCAGTACGTTGAGCCGGGCGATTATCCGGTCTCGCTAACAGTAATTAATGATGATGGTTGCAGTAATACGGTATCCGATTCAGTTTACCGTAAACCATGTTCCAACTTCATGGTTTCGACCAGTCCGGTTTGCCAGAATAATCCTGTGACTTTTGTGGATTCAACAACGCTGGATTCTGAAAATGCTGAATGGAAATGGATTTTTGGGGATGGATCCGATACAACGATAAGGTTTAAAACACCTAATGTTTATCATACCTACGACACTACCGGGTTACTTCAAGTCTCTCTAATAACCAGAACAACAGCCGGTGGCGGGCAGCCTATTGTTGATACCATAACCAAAACAATTAATATCAGGCCAAGCCCGACAGCTCAGTACTCTTATGATACGACATGTGTTTATGAGTCGATGAACTTTGCGGATATTACAAACACAGATACAGCGGATGTGGTACAATGGCACTGGGATTTCGGTGTTGACAGCTTGCAGAGTGATACTTCAGTACTGAAAGAGCCTTCTTATAACTATGATAATTATGGAACCTACGCCGTTAGGTTGCAGGTTATTAACGAGTTCGGTTGTCAGGATTCTGTTGTTCAGGATGTGCCTGTTCATCAGAAACCGGAAGCTGAGTTCGTTTTCGATACTGCCTGCTCTTCCTATCCGAATTATTTTTATGATATGACGGATACGACAGGTTTTGTCGGAAGAATAACCCACTGGCACTGGGATTTCGGATTAGAGGGTGACCGTTCCGATACAGCAAATATCAGTGAACCTCAATTCACGTATGAGGAGGAAGGAACTCATGAAGTCCGTCTTGAAGTAGAAGATATCTATGGGTGCCGTGATACAGTAAATAAAACTGTAGTGACTCATCCTTCCCCAACGGCCTCTTTTGAAATAGAAAAAGATTATGAAGACAAGCCGGGAAGGTTTAATATCATGAATAATTCAGAAGATGTTGATTACTATGAATGGGATATCACTGGTATAGACTGGGAGTATGATACCGAGTATCATGAAGATGACTTTAGTCCGGTAATTCTTTTTAGTGAAGATGGGTTATACGAACTACAATTAGTAATCTGGAATGACTATAATTGTGCCGATACTATGAAGGTTTCAGATAGTCTGCTTTTCAGAGGCCTTTACGTTCCAAACGCATTCGCTCCCGATTCACCTCAGGAAGGGGTACAAGAGTTTAAGCCTGTTGGGCAAAACATCAAAGAAGATACTTACAGCATAAAAATCTTTGATGTGAAAGGGAACCTGCTTTGGGAATCCCGGGAACTTGATGATGAAGGCGCACCTGCCGAAGGATGGGACGGAACTTTTGAAGGCGACCCCTTACCACAGGGCGTTTACGTCTGGAAAATCGAAGCTGTTTTCCAGGACGGAACCGTCTGGAAAGGAAATGAAACAGGAACCAGTGAGTTTAGTTCAGGGCAACGTCAAGGAACACTTACATTAATTCGTTAGAAGAAAAGAAAAGGAATACTATGAAAAACAATAAATTAACTACCGGTATTTTAACTTTGTTGTTGGCTTTTCTTTCAGCCGGACAGCTCAAAGCACAGGATCCGAATTTTTCGCAATATTTCAATAACCCGATATATTATAATCCGGCTTTGATCGGAGCGGATATCGGAACCAAAGTCCGTTTTCAATACAGAAATCAATGGACGCAGCTCCCTGGTGAATTTAAGACAATTAATTTCAACATGGATGTTGCAGAGAGGAAGATGCCTGGCTCAGGAGGATTGGGGCTGATGTTCAATCGCAAACAGGAAGGACAGGGATTCCTTGAAACCTCGAATATTGGACTGGGAATGTCCGTCCGGGTTCCGCTGCAGCAGAATATCGTAACGCAGCTCGGGTTTATGGGGAGTTTTGTAAGCCGAAGTGTGAATTGGAACAACCTGTTGTTTAGTGATCAACTTGATCCTCGATATGGTTATATCGGGGGCTCAAATTTCACTCCGCCCGATGAAGGGGGACAGGGACAGGTTACTTATCCTGATTTGACCATTGGAAATATTGTTCGATTCTTTCCGGAATCCATGAGCGGTAGTAAGATGATTGGAACACTCGGTGTAGCACTTCACCACACGCTCAAGCCCGATGATTCTTATATTGGAATTCCTACCGAAATTCCTCAGAAATGGGTGGTTCACGGCAATATGCTTTGGGTAAAGCAAGGGGCCTCATCAACCTTTAGCGACAATCCCTTCTCAGGGCTTACAAAATATGATTTCGGATTCCTTCTCGAATCCTGGCAGCAACGGAGCAACTTTGCTCTGGGGATGAACGTCATGCAGTCGAATCTGTATTTTGGTGCATGGTACAAAGGAGAAAGCTATGGCGAATTTCGCTCTGATGCTATGGTATTTATGTTAGGAGTCAATTACGGAATTGCAGATAACGCCCGTATGAAAATAATGTATTCTTACGACTGGGCGCTTAATGAACTGGTGAGCATCAGCGGTCCGACCCACGAGATCACCCTTATTATGCAACTGGATGATTTGATGATGTTTGGGTTTGGCGATAGTTTCGGGTCGTCCCCAGGCGCCCGTTCAGGCGGTGTTGTGAAGAAACCGCTCGAATGTTCCCCTTTCTGAGAAAAGAGAGTTTATGCAAGATATATCAAAGCATCGGTTTTACCGGTGCTTTTTCTTTTTCAGGTAGTTGATTGTCAGTTAATATAAATTTTAAGCTCCTTTCAAGGTTGACTGAAACCGATGTCGTATATTTGCAGCATGGAAGAAAAGATTATTATTCTGGATTTTGGTTCTCAGTATACGCAACTTATCGCCCGCAGAGTAAGAGAACTAAACGTCTACTGCGACATATACCCTTTTAATCATGTCCCCCAAATAACGGAAGATATCATAGGAGTGATTCTTTCCGGCAGTCCCCACTCGGTGAAAGACAAGGAAGCCCCGGTTCCCGACTTGTCCAAAATCAGAAACAAAGTCCCTGTGCTGGCTATTTGTTATGGTGCGCAGTTTTTGGCAGATAGTAGTGGCGGAGAGGTGCTCCCATCGGAAATAAGGGAATATGGTAGAGCCAACCTATCATACATCAATCACAATAATGAGCTGATGAAAGGTATGACTGATGGATGCCAGGTGTGGATGTCACATGGTGATACTATCCTTGAATTACCTGCCGGATTTAACATTATCACAAGTACCGATGATGTTAAGGTGGCCGGGTTCAAAATTAAAGATGAACCTACCTGGGGAATCCAGTTTCATCCGGAGGTATACCATACGTCAGAGGGGAAAACATTGCTGCAGAATTTTGTTGTAGAGATTTGCGGAGCCGACCAGTCATGGACTGCTGAGTCTTTTGTTGAGGAGAGTGTGCAGCAGTTGAAAGAAAAGATTGGCAACGACAAGGTAGTGCTGGGATTATCAGGCGGGGTGGATTCTTCTGTTGCCGCTATGCTGCTGGACAAAGCCGTAGGAAATAATCTGCACTGTATTTTCGTTGATAATGGGTTGCTACGAAAGAAAGAATTTGAAGAGGTGCTGGAATCGTATAAGTATATGGGCCTCAATGTAAAAGGAGTAGATGCCAAAGATGAGTTTTATGAAGCACTGAAAGAAAAAGCAGAGCCCGAGGAAAAACGTAAAGCTATAGGGAAAACCTTTATTGAAATTTTTGATAAAGAGGCGCACAGCATTAGAGACGTGAAGTGGCTTGCACAGGGAACCATTTATCCTGATGTGATTGAATCTGTTTCAGTTAATGGCCCCTCGGTAACTATTAAGTCACATCACAATGTGGGGGGGCTTCCTGAAAAAATGAATATGAAGGTAGTGGAGCCGCTAAAAAGTCTTTTTAAGGATGAAGTAAGAAGAGTGGGGAAATCGATGGATATGGATCCGAAAATCATGAACCGTCACCCTTTTCCGGGTCCCGGATTGGCTATCCGTATATTAGGAGAGGTGAATCCTGAACGGGTAAGAATACTGCAGGAAGTAGATAGCTATTTCATTGGGGGGCTAAGAGACGCAGGATTGTACGATGACGTGTGGCAGGCTGCTGCGATTTTGCTGCCCGTGAGTTCGGTTGGTGTTATGGGAGATGAACGAACATATGAAAATGTGGTAGCGCTAAGAGCAGTAGAATCAACCGATGGCATGACAGCCGACTGGTCAAAACTGCCTTACGATTTTCTGGGCAAAGTATCCAATAAAATAATTAACCGTGTGAGGGGAGTTAACAGGGTAGTTTATGATATAAGCTCTAAACCTCCGGCAACAATAGAATGGGAATAGTAATCAGCAAGATAATAGGTCATATGAAAATCAGCATTCGAGTCGTAGCTTTTTTCTTTTTTTTGATCTCCGGTACTTACGTTTTTGGCCAGGAAGGCGAGAAGTCTTCCATTGTTGAAACAATTGAAGGGAAAAAATATTATATCCATCTAATTCAGCCCGGCGAAACGCTTGGCGATTTAGGGAAGCTATATGGTGTTTCAACGGAAAAGATCATTGAATCCACCCCTTCGCTGGAGAGAGAAGACAATCTTCGTCCCAATCAAATATTAAGGATTCCTGTCGCGGCAGCTAACCCGATGTCTTCTGATAAAGTCAATGAAGTTTCAGAGAAGCCACGCCCCGGGCAGGATGACTCTGACCAGCAGCAAGAAAGCGGGGAGACTGGAGAACAAAGAAAAAAAAGCGCTGATAAAAAATTAGTCTACCACAAGGTAAACGAAGGAGAGACGCTGTTCAGCATATCTCAAAAATATAAAGTCACTGTAGAACAAATAAAAAACGTGAATCCGGGGCTTACACAAAACATCAGTCCGGGCAAAACCATTACCATTCCCCTTCACCTGGCCGGCGGAGAGTCTTCCAAAAAGATAGAGGATAAAGGTGTTTTTAAGGGAAACCGGTTTAATGCCTACCAGGTTAAAAAAGGAGAGACGATATACCGTATTGCTAAGAATTTTGGTATATCTCAAAAGCGTCTTTTAAATATGAATCCGGAGATTAGTGTGAATAACCTGAATGTAGGTTCCAGAATTCGCATACCCATAGAAGGTGAATCCCCTGTTCTTCAGGCCAAAACCAGTAGCAGCGATAATGAATCTGCTCAGGCCGACAAGCAGGATATCCCTGAAAAGCAGGAGGAGCAGGACACCATTCAGACTTATCGCTATTATAAAGTCAAGTTCCTGGAACGTGTGCCCGGAATATCTAAAAGACAAAATATTGATATTGATACGATCTATAAATTGAACCCTGGCATCAAAAAAGAGGGGGTTAATTGGGGCGATGTTATCAAATTACCCCGCGAGGCAGAAGTGAAAAGTGCTGTTTATGAGCAGGACACTCCTGAAGACATGCCTTCGGACACCACAATTAATTACATAGTCCACCGGGTGATGAAGAAAGAAACCCTGTATCGTATAGCGAAATTGTATGATGTTTCTCAAAGCGCTATCGTAGAACTTAATCCCGGTGCGGATAAGCAGATAGAAAAAGGCCGGAAATTAAAGATCCCCGTTAAAAAGCCAACCACGAAGGTAGAGACAGTGCAGGAAGAGGAAGAGAAAGATAAAGCGGAAGAAAAGGATGTGTTCAAAAGCAAATGCCTGGAGCAGTCGGGGATGGGGCAGCGCTTTAAGATTGCCCTGATGGTTCCGCTGTACCTCGAAAATTATAAAGCGATCGATACCTCTGATTTTAAGTATAATAAACCAAAAGGTTTGAAATCACTGAACTTTATACAGTTTTATGAAGGCGCCCTCCTGGCTCTTGATACGCTTGAAAAGCAGGGCATGAAATCTGATGTTTATGTTTATGATGTGGGAAAATCCCGTGAAAAAGCTATAAGGAGTATCGACCAGAAATTGCAGGATGTTGACCTTATCATCGGCCCGGTTTATAATGAACCATTTAATGTGATATCTGAGTTTGCCCAAAAGCATGATATCAGGATAGTAAACCCGCTATCAGGCCGTAAAAGTATTATCGAGGACAAAGAGGGGGTGTTTAAAGTTCAGGCCCCTGAACGCGTAGAGATGAAAGCCATGAGCAAGTATATCAACAAGCACTATCCTGATACAACTGATATCTATATTGTACGCGATAATAAATATGTGGAAAAAGAGAATCTGGAAATGCTCAGGGAGAAACTCCGGGTAGACACCGCATCGCTTTTCAGTCCGATACGCAGAATCGTAGACATAAAATATGTTACAGACAGCCTTAACCCGGTGCTCAGCCAGGTTGATTCGTTAAACAAGAGCAGAGAAATTGTAGTGGCGCTTACCCATAACAGGGTTTTTACTATCGAGTTATTGAGGCACCTCAATGAAGCACGTGACAGTATTGGCGGTCTTACCGTTTTTGGAAAGTCTTCATGGAGAGACTATGGACTGGATTCGGAATATCTTATGAATCTTGATGTACACCTCTTTGATGATGAGTATATTCAGTATGACTCATCGAATGTTAAGTGGTTTTTGAGTCATTACAGAGAAAAATATAAAACAGAACCTCTGCCTGAAAAATACGCATATACAGGGTTTGATATTATGTATTACTTTGGGAGCGCTTTAATGCGTTTTGGAAAAGATTTTGAAAAGTGCCTGAAATATCATCGGCCAAATACCCTTGAATTGATTATGCGTTTCCGAGAGAATGACTCAGGTAGTTTTGAGAATATTCACAGTTCGCCCCTGCGCTACTATAACTATAAGCTGATAAAGATGGACTGATAAAAAAAGACAGTGTAAAAACACTGTCTTTTTGTTTGCCGGTTAACCCCTCATCGCATGTCGATGATGTCTACATCCGGGTGATTCTCTTTGCTGAACCGGAACGAATCTTCCGGGACACTTATGTTTGGCAGAAGCTCTTCAACAGTGTAAGTGAACTTATTCCCCATATCCCCGAAAATAATCAGCTTATAGATTTCATCACGGGTGGTATCCACAACAAGGTGAGCCCTTTTGAAGGTTTCATTTTCATTTTTAGGGATAAGTTTTATCACGGCCAGCTTCCGGTTCTGTTCTTTTGTTTTTTCTATTAACTCCGTTTCGTAATTTGCCTTGTAGTTCCTGATGAGTTGGGTGGGATTGAAGCGTGTATTTTCTTCTGATACGTTATTGAGCTGTACTTCCTGTGCATCAGGAATATAAGTCCATACTTTTTTCCCGTTGTTGATAATTTCCTGCCCGGCCACCTTTAACCGGTATTTATCTCCCTTAGAAATGATCTCCCCCCTGTAATTTTCGTGGATATCCTGTTCTTCATTATCCATTGAATAGCTAAAAATAATTTTTACAGTATTATATGATGTTGTTTTGCTGGCTACTTTATCAAGAATATTTTCCGCTTTTGTTTCTTGCACTTGAGACATTAATGAGCTAAAAATCAATAAATTAGCAACCAATAGCAGTACTGTTTTTTTCATTTCCCCTCGTCTTTTCATTTAACTGATGTTGTCCAATAATTGTTCCAGGCTAACCATATCCTGGATTAATACTTCTCTTGCTTTGCTTCCTTCAAAGGGACCTACCACCCCGGCAGCTTCCAGCTGGTCAATAATTCTTCCGGCCCGGTTGTAGCCGATTTTGAGTTTTCTTTGCAGAAGTGATGTCGATCCGTGCTGGTTAGAAACGACCACGCGTGCAGCTTCATCAAACATGTCATCTCTGCCCAGGTCTTCAAGGTCTTTAGAAGTTTCCGTTTCTTCATCTACATATTCAGGTAGCTTAAAAGCCTCAGGATATGCCCGTTGCGAGCCTATATATTCGGTTAATTTTTCTATTTCCATAGTATCCAAAAACGCTCCCTGCAGGCGCACCAGCTCTTTCCCGGTGTAAAGAAGCATATCGCCGCGCCCTACAAGCTGTTCGGCGCCCCCTGAGTCGAGAATGGTTCGCGAGTCGACTTTTGAGATAACACGGTAAGCTATTCTCGCGGGGAAATTTGCCTTGATGGAGCCGGTGATGATATTCACCGAAGGGCGCTGCGTGGCGATGATTAAATGAATACCTATCGCCCTTGCCAACTGTGCCAGGCGGGTGATAGGGCCTTCGATTTCTTTCCCTGAGGTCATTATGAGGTCCGCAAATTCATCAATCACTAAAACAATGTACGGCATGAAACGGTGTCCGTTTTCCGGGTTAAGTTTTCGCGCAGTAAATTTTTGATTGTATTCTTTGATAGATTTTACCTGGGCATCTTTGAGTAAGTTATACCGGTCTTCCATTTCAATTACCAAAGAATTAAGTGTGCGGACTACCTCCCGGGTTTCGGTAACAATCGATTCCTCCACATCAGGGAGCTTTGCCAGGTAGTGCCTTTCAATCTTATTGTAAAGGGTAAGCTCTACTTTTTTCGGATCCACAAGTATGAACTTCAGCATGGAAGGGTGCTTGCTGTATAGCAATGAGGATATGATGGCATTCAGTCCCACGGATTTCCCCTGGCCCGTAGCTCCTGCCATAAGCAGGTGTGGCATTTTAGCCAGGTCAGTGATAAAGCTCTCATTGGATATAGTTTTTCCCAGCCCGATGGGCAGCTCGTAGTGTGACTGCCTGAATTTTTTTGAGCTCAGTATAGAGCGCATAGCTACGGTTTGAGGCTCTTTGTTGGGAACTTCTATGCCGATAGTCCCCCTTCCCGGGATAGGTGCTATAATCCTTATTCCGTGGGCTGCCAGGCTCATGGCGATATCATCCTCCAGGTTTTTGATTTTGGAGATGCGGATGCCGGGAGCTTGCACAATCTCATAGAGCGTGACCGAGGGTCCCGGAGTAGCACGGATAGAGGTGATTTTTATTGAATAATTCTGCAGGGTGTCTACAATTTGTTGCTTGTTTTCCTCCAGCTCCTCCTTTTGAACTTTTATGTCATGCGAATCTTCGTAAGTCTCCAGCAAATCGAGGGTGGGGAACTGAAATTCGGGCAAATCAAGTGTGGGATCGTATTCGGTACCTAACCCCTGGCGCTTAGGTTCCTGGTGGTTCTTTTGATCGGTGCCCTCGTCTGTATTTTTGGGGGTCTCTATCGTAAATTCAATTTCGTCCTCCTCAGCTTCTGCGTTTGAAGGAGCTTTTGTTTGCTTCGGCTCAGAATCATCATTGGCATGATCGACAGGAGGGATGGGATCTTCCTCTTCACTATCGTGCTTCAGAACTTCAGGTTCGTCTTCGTCAACGGCATATTCTTCGGTATTAAAAGTTCCTTTTTTGATGCTACCTGGTTTTTCATTGTCTCTATCCGCCTTGCCTTCTTCTTTCTCTTCAGAACCTGATGGCTGTTTTGCCTTTTTGGTTTTTTTACCTGTGGAGGTAAGGGCTTCAAAATCCATCCAGCGCCATGGAATGTTGTAGGCTACTGTAGTAATGCTGAGCAGAATAAACAGAAGTAAAATGCCGGTGCCTGAATTTCCCAGCACAGATGTGAGGAAAACATTCCCCTGATAGCCGAATACCCCACTAAGTAAGCTTAAATCATCAGAATGAAAAAATAAAAATCCCGTTGTAAGGGATATCCAGACGGTAAGCAAAAGCGTGTATACCAAAGTTTTTCCCAGATCTACCATTCGGTAGCCACTGGCAAGGTATAAGCCCAGAACAAAAAAGAAGAAACAAAACAGAAAAGATCCGATACCAAACCATTGATGAATAAATTGATAGGAGAGGGCGGCGCCTATGCGTCCGGCCCAGTTATGGTGATCCACACCTTCATTGGTGAGAATTTCACTGAATGTCATCCCCAAAAGGGCATCATCGTTACCAAAGTCAAACCACTGGTAGAGGTATGATAACATGGATATGAGCAAATATACTGAGAAGAGCATCAGAAAGATGCCGGTGATTATCCTTAGATTCCGGTACCGTTTCTGCCGGGAGGCTTTTGTTTTTTTTACAGTCTTCCCGGGCTTTTTTTTACCCTTGTCCTTTGGCGGATTTGCTTTCTCCTGGTTTTTTGTCTTTAAGGTATTTTTATTCCCGTTGGTCGCCATCAGGTTTGAAATTTCAGCAAAATTACAAAATCTTACCTGACCATTACTGAAAAAAGAGTGCATCCGGAAGCCCTTTCTAATCGGACCCTTTTTCAATGCCAGGTGAAGTTACCCGTTTGTTCGTGTGATTTAATAAAACGCGGGTTTATTAAAAGTAGTATATGTTCCGCTTTTTTAGCCTGTTATTAAAAAGCATTCTTATAATCAACTATTGACCTAACATATTTTGCAGCTCTTCCTGAGTTACTTTTTGGTAATCATCAGGAATAGCAAAAGCATCATCTGATATTTTTGTTTCCTCTACCTCTGCTGCTGTCAGTTTCATGGTAAACATGTTGGTCTTCATCTGGTATTCCAGCGGGATACCGTTAATCTGCTTATATGCAGGAGAATCAAAATTAAGAGAGGCTTTTCCTATGTCAGGACTAAAATAAATGTTTTGCTCATCCCCGTCTTCAGAGGTGACAACGGCTTTTTTGCATGTGCGCCCGGCAATCTCTTTTGTTTCATCGGTGATGGCTACTTTTGGCTTCCCCTGTTCTTCAATTTGTTTTTGGATGTCCTCCGGTGTCTGCTCAATAGCATATTTCTGACCCATAATCTCAAGGAGTGTCGTTGCTTTCTTCTTCTTCGCATCCTTAATGGTTTTACGGGTAAACATGCCGGTAATCATTTCAGATTTTACTTTATCACCCTTAACATACAGGGTAAGATTGCTTGGAAGACGCTGCTGCTGTGCTTCCGGCATAGAGCTTTCGGGGTATGTTATTTCGTATTTTATTTTACCCTCGAAGCTTTTATCGGCTGCACCTCCTTTAAAAATTGAGCAGGAACTCATCAGAAATACAGTGGCCAACGATAATATCAGGATCTTTTTCATAGCTTAATGGTTAAATTAGTTTATAGTTCTGAACATTTTATTCCAACGTATTTTATTTAGGAAAGACCGGTTAGGGTCTAAAGAAAGCCATACAAACACAGCTTTTCCAACGATATGATTTTCAGGGACAAAACCCCAGAATCGACTATCGGCAGAGTTGTGGCGGTTATCGCCCATCATCCAGTAATAGTTCATTTTGAATGTGTAACTATCTGTTTTCTCTCCGTTTATGTATATCTCACTACCGTCAACCCTCAGATCATTCTTTTCATATACATCTATTACGCGTTCATATAGCGCTATGTTTCGGCTGTTTAACTGTATGGTTTTTCCTTTTTTAGGGATATACAGGGGGCCGAAGTTATCTTCATTCCATTTATAGGCCGAATCGTGTGGAAAAATATAGGGCATCCTTACCCCGTCGGGCCGGTTAACAGGCCGCACTTCTTTCACTATTTTAAAGTTCTTTATTTTCTCTACATTCTCCTCGGTGAGGGTCATGAGAAATTCAGTGCTGCTGATATTCCTTACATTCTCCGTGATATTCATGCGCTTCAGGGTGCGGGGATTAATTCTCGACCCATCGGTCTTTACAATATATTTATACTGCGTTATGCCAGGGGTGTCAAGGTTTTTTCCGTTGAGGGTTATGTTTCTATCAATAATTTCAAGCGTATCACCGGGCATTCCCACAGATCTCTTAATGAAATTTTCCCTTTTATCAACCGGTCGGTAAATGATGTCCCCGAATCTTCTTTTGTTATTTCTTACTGTTTTCCGTCCATATTCTCTTACTAGTGAATAATAGGAACTGTTGCTCTGATATCGCTCTGATACGGTATCACCAACCGGAAAATTAAATACAACCACATCATTTCTCTCGATATCGGTGAGTCCAAAAAACCGGTAATAGGGAAGTTTAACCCCCTCAACATACGATTTGGTGTTCTCGGTAAGAGGTAGTGTATGATGGACAAAGGGAAAAGAGATGGGAGTCATCGGTGCACGAGGCCCGTAGCTTATTTTGCTGACAAACAGAAAATCACCTACAAGCAGCGATTTTTCCATAGAGGAAGTAGGTATCTTGTAGGCTTCTACCAGGAAGATGCGGATGATAGAGGCTGCAATAACTGCAAAAATAACGGCATCTACCCATTCGCGCGTGGCTGTTTTTTTAATTTTCGGCCGGTCTTTTGGGTCCTCGAACGTCTCATCTTTTGAGAACCCATAAAGGGGCAGTATGTAAAAAAACAAAATCACGGCCAGGGCCTGTTCGCCAAGCTTATGTTTTTTGTAACATTTGGCGGTTTCTACTACCAGCAGGAATACCATGAAATAGTTTATAAACGGTATTAAAAGGAAAATAAACCACCATAAGGGCTTCCGCACTATTTTCAACCAGATGTAGTAGTTAAAAAGAGGGATGAAAGCATAGTAGCTTTTCTGCCCGGCCTCTGAGAAAGTTTTTGCTATAAAAACAGGAAAGAACAGGAAGATAATCAACAGTACTTTTTCTACAATCATTTTATTTTATTTTATAAACTCTTGCAAAATTTCACTTTTTATGAGTGCGAAGAAACGCATTTCTGTTAAAAATTACTAAATATTAAATCTTTCATTGTGTATACGCCTTTTTTTCCGGCCAGAAATTCTGCTGCTAAAACCGCCCCCAGTGCAAATCCTTTTCGGGATTTTGCTTCATGCTGAATCGTAATCTTATCCACCTCCGAATTATAAACCACTTGATGCGTACCGGGCACTTCGTTTTCACGATAGGAAATAACAGGGAACGAGTCAGCCCGGGTAGCTTTTTCCTTTTCCCAGCTGGAATATTTTTTAAGAGAATAACTCATATCGTCGGCCAGTCTTGCCGCGGTGCCGCTGGGAGCATCTTTTTTATGCACATGGTGTGTTTCTTCAATTTGGGCATGGTATTGCTGCTGGTCACTCATTAATTCGGCCAGCGTCCTGTTCAGCTCAAAAAAGATATTAACCCCAATACTGAAGTTGGGGGCATAAAACAGGCTTTTGTTATGCTGCCGGCAGTATGTAGCTATTTCCTCCAGGTTGTCGTACCAGGCGGTGGTGCCGGTTACAAAAGGAATGTCGAGTTTGAAGGCTTTGTAGATATTATCCATGATAACATCAGGAAGACTGAAGTCTATGATGACATCTGCTTTTTTAAGGCTGTTTTGTTTCTCTTCCCACTCATTATTGCTATCGACTGTTGCAGCAATGGTGTGTCCCCTTTGCAGCGCCTGTTCTTCCACTGCTTTGCCCATTCGTCCGTATCCTGAGAGTATGATATTCATTGCATGAGGGTTTTTATAGGTTCAATGTGATACTAATTCCTTTATCAGCATATATCGCATGGCGCATAGGAGCAGGCCGGATGTAAGGTGATACTTCCAGTGAAAGATCTTTGTCCACATCGAAATGAAAAAAATGTGCATCGACCGTAGCATCCAATATGTTTAGAATGTATAAGGCGCCCGAGAGGATGTATGAAAGTTCCAGATTTCGCCGGTAAAAATCCTTTATTTTCCGCAGCTTTTCCGAGTTACTCTCATACCGCTCCACATATTCATTAGGGGGTTCTCCCGTATCCTCTGAGATGACATAGGAGTAGGCCGCTTTAAATTTATTGTATTCGGTATTGTTATTATCGATAAAATAGACCAGTGTACCGAAACCCGCATAAATGATGGGGATCTTCCAGTATTTTTTATTGTATGCCTGTCCAAGGCCCGGCAGTGCTGCCGAGTATAAGGCTGCCTTTTTCGGCGAGTGAGGCTTTATAGAGTCAGCATTGGCTGGTGTTTCTGTTTTAGCCTGCTCTTTTTTATTATTTTCCTCCTGTGCCTGCAGCTTATGAGGAGCCATCATGAAAAAAATCACTGAAAAAAGGGCACAAAAAAACAAAGGTTTTCGCCTCGCTCTGTCCATGGAAACAAAAACCTTTGTCACAATAATTCTGTCACTTAACAATTTATTCACCACCCGTTTTTTTATCTATCAAAGACAAGATGCGCTCTAAATCCTCGTCTGAATTGAAAGATATAACGATATTCCCTTTTCCTTTAGTATTTCTGTTTAGTTTGATGCTGGTATCAAGTTTCTCTGTCAGGTTTTCCTTGATCTCTACATATCTCTTTGGCAGTGGCTCGCGCTGTTTTTGTTCTTTAGCTTTTTTTCTGCCGCCGGATTCAGCTTCAGTCATTTCTTTAACGCGCAGCTCAATTTTTCTTGCCGACAGGTTGTCTTCCAGAATTTCATCCAAAAGCATCTTCTGCTGTTCTTCATCCTGAATATTTATCAGCGGCCGGGCTTGTCCCATGGTGATTTTTTGCTCCTGTATGGCCGATTGTATTTCGGGCGGTAATTTAAGCAACCGAAGGTAATTAGCTATGGCCGTGCGGCTCTTACCCACCCGCTCGGCTAGTTTTTCCTGGGTAAGTTGTACCTCTTCCATCAGGCGATTGTAACTGATCGCTACTTCTATGGCGTTGAGGTCTTCCCGCTGAATATTCTCCACCAGGGCCATTTCCAGCATTTGCTCATCGTTGGCTACACGGATATATGCCGGAATCTCCTCCAGGCCGGCCAGTTTTGAGGCCTTTAGGCGGCGTTCTCCCGAGATAAGCTGATATTGCTCATACCCCAGTTTCCTGATGGTCAAGGGTTGAATGATGCCCTGCTCCTTTATCGATTCGGCAAGCTCTTTCAGCGATTCTTCTTCTAGTTTGTTTCTGGGCTGAAAGGGATTGGTTTCTATGTTGCTGATTTTTACCGAGGCCACAGCACCTACGACATAATTGCCCGAGATATCCTTGGAGGTGATATCGGTTTCGGGGCTTTCCAGTATGGCGCTTAATCCTTTTCCTAATGCTGCTTTTTTCTTACTACTCATTGGCTTTCTCTTTGGTCTTTTCTTCTAGCATTCCGTTTTTCATCAGTATCTCACGTGCCAGGTTCAGATAGTTACGCGCTCCTGTACTGGTGGCATCATGAGAAATAATTGACTCCCCGAAGCTCGGAGCTTCACTGAGCTTGATGTTACGGTGTATCAGTGTATCAAAAATCATCTGCTGAAAATGTGTTTTAACTTCACTTACTACCTGCTTCGACAAGCGCAGGCGACTGTCGTACATCGTAAGCAAAATGCCTTCTATGTCCAGCTCAGTGTTGAGTCTTGACTGAACAATTTTTATTGTATTTAATAATTTCCCAAGTCCTTCCAGTGCAAAATATTCACATTGAACGGGGACAATAACCGAGTCGGCAGCTGTAAGAGCGTTTACCGTGATCAGACCCAAAGATGGAGAACAATCAATGATGATAAAATCATATTCTTCCATGAGACTGTTGGTTACGTTGCGCATGAGTTTCTCACGCTCGGTCATGTTAATAATTTCTATCTCAGCGCCCACAAGGTCGATATGAGCTGGAAGTATGTAAAGGTTTGGCGTTTCTGTTTCCAGCACTGAAGAGCTGGCTTCTGCTTCCTCTATAATTGCTTCATAAATGCTTGTTTTAACGCTTTTTGGATCGATACCAACTCCAGAGGTGGCATTGGCTTGCGGGTCGGCATCAATAATTAGTGTTTTATATTCCAACACCGCAAAACTGGCGCCCAGGTTAATAGCTGTGGTCGTTTTACCAACCCCTCCTTTTTGGTTAGCAATGGTTATTATCTTCCCCATAAAAATTTAATAGATTTTAATTGTCACAAATATACAATTTTATTGATCTACTTTAAAGCAATTGTTATTCACAGAATTGTTTAAGGTTTAATGAATTGAATAACAGCATCCAGGTAGAGATATGAACAATCGTTTCAAGGAAAGAAAACAGAAGGGATTCTTTCCCGACAGCCTGAGGTTTTATTTACTAAAAATAGCACCTAAAGCTTAGCGATATGTCTTTAATGCACTTACCTTCAGGCTGTCCGGGGCAGATATGAACCCTATTTATTGTAATATTTTTGTTCCTGAACTTCTTCGCTTGATTGCTCCTCGTCCAGGTCTTCAAAATCTATGTTGGTATGAAGCGAGGTGTTGAAGGGATCGGCTTCTCCATCTTTAGCTTCAGATTGCACTTCCTGTTTTGCTTCAGTGTTTTTATCTTCTGAAGCTACATGGGATTCATTTTCCCCACCAGCGGTGCTTTCTTCTTCCTCTTCAGGTATAACCTGCTGATTTTCATCGATAAAACCAATGGTTTCACCCAGTGCATTCTTGAACTTATCAAAATCTTCTTTGTAGAGAAAAAGTTTGAATTTTTCGTAATAGAACTTTCCCTGGTCGTTGTTAAACTTCCTTTTGCTTTCTGTGATCGTCAGATAGTACTCCCCTTTTCTTGTTGATTTGACATCGAAAAAGTACGTTCGCTTGCCCGCTCTGACGGCTCTTGAAAAAATTTCGTCTCTTCTGCGTGCGTTGTTCTCAGCCATTTTCCTCAATCGTTATTAAAGTTCCTATTCGCAAAAGTAAATAAATATAACTTATATCAAAGTTTCAGCCTCAAAAATAATCATTCAATAAAGAAAATTATATGGATTAGCCTGATTATGAATACCTGAAGCACTTTCTTTGTATCCTAAGGCCGGTAATTACTTTTTCATTGATAAGGATGGGCAAAAAATTTGTTTAAAATCAGGCAGGCTGAAAATTAATTTCACCAATATTTCCTTTAGCTAAAGACTCATTATTAAGCACTTATCACTTTAGGTCAGGAGGTAAAAAGTAGCTGAGAATTTTTTATTGACCTTTTTTGACCGGACTCATTGATAAGTAATGTGCTTTTTCTTTGGAAAATGTTTTAGTTTTGCCCCCTGATTTCAGATTAAATGTTCTAAGGTATATGCTAACGAGGAGATATTTACGAATCAAAGTTCTGCAGGAGCTTTACGCGTTCTCAAGAAAAGATGATGAAGATTACGCCAGGGCCGAGAAGGCGTTATTAGATAACCTCCAAAAGGTTTACGACCTTTTTATTTACCAGCTATCCTACATTCTGGAGATAAGTGACTTTGCAGCCAACAGAATCGAAGAAGGAAAAAGTAAATTTTACCCTACCCAGGAAGATTTGAATCCAAACACTAAATTTATTGATAACCAGGTATTAACACAGATTTCGGAAAATCGTTCTTTCAAAAGGCATCGCGCCAGGCTTAAAATTAATTGGGCTGACCAGACAGCTATGGTAAGGAGAACGTATAATAATCTGAGGCAAAGCAAAGTGTTTAAAGAGTACCTGCAGTCAGGAAGGAAAGGCTATACCGAAGATAAGGATTTTATGGTAAAAATGGTTCAGGAGATTATCCTGCACGACGAGTATTTAAAAAGCTTTTATGAGGAGAAGAATGTTTTTTGGGCTAATGATTTTGATGCTTCTATACTTATGCTGGAAAAAACCTTCAGAGGTATAAAAAAGGAAGAAGATGAATTCGCCCCCTTACCTTCTTTGTATATAGCTCCTACCGACGAAAAAGGACACAATGAAGACGAGGAGTTTGTAAAAAAACTCTTCAGAACAGTGAATTTCAATCGCAAAGAATATGATGAGCTCATCGCAGACCGGACAATGAACTGGGATTTTGAGCGGATTGCCGTTATGGATAACCTGATTTTGAAAATGGCGATTAGTGAGTTTCTGAAATTTGAAACAATTCCGATTAAGGTTACGATGAATGAATACATAGAGATTTCAAAAGTTTTTAGCACGCCTAAAAGCAACATCTTTGTTAATGGCATGCTCGATAAGTTATTATCAGAGTTTAAAGAAGCCGGAAAGATTCAAAAGCTGGGGCGTGGTTTAATAGACAATTAGCAGATAATATGCCGCTTATTCGTGATTTTACACCTGAAGATTATCAGGCGCTGGTTGAACTGTGGAAAGAGTTAGATCTGGGGCGCCCTGAGCGTGGTGACGACTTGTCGGTCATCAATGAAACACTGCGACTGGGAGGTAAACTCTTTCTGATGGAACAACAGGGTGAATTAATAGGTACTGCCTGGGTGACCAATAACGGAAGAAGGCTTTATTTGCACCACATGGGAATAAAACAGGCATTTCGCGAAAAAGGTTTTGGCGCCGTACTGATGGACGAGATTATAGGGTACGCCCGCGCTATGAAAATGCAAATAAAGCTGGAAGTGCATACAGAAAATGATAAGGCAAGAAGACTTTATGAGAAGTATGGCTTTGAAGAATTGGAAGGCTACCGCGTATTGATAAACAGAAAGCCCTCCGGGTAATATTAAATCAGTTTGTTTTATTACATTTGTTAAAAATTTAGATCATGGGAAAAAAGCTGTGGATTTTAAGTTTTATTGCTATCGTAACATTGAGCTTAAATAGCTGTAACAACTCAAAAGACAATAAATTACCCACCGATGTGGTGAATAATCCTAATTCAGCCGAAGGAAAAGAAAAAAAATCCGGGAAGCTACCGGAAATTACCTTTGAAACAAAGGAACACAACTTTGGCAAGGTCATTAGCGGGGAGGTGGTAAGCTATAATTTTAAATTCAAGAATACAGGCAATGCCGATCTTATTATATCAAAAGTGAGTTCTTCCTGCGGATGCACGGTTACTGATTACCCTGATAAACCAATTAAGCCGGGAGAGGAAAAGTACCTTGAAGTGACTTTTGACAGCGACCACCGGCGGGGCTTTCAGAGCAAATCTGTAACTGTGGCCACCAATGCACAGCCCAGTCAGAAAACAGTGAGAATAAAAGCAAAAGTAATTATACCATAAAAAGTAAAAATGATGAATTATTTAAGTATCTTATTAACAGCGCAGGGATCAGGTGGTCAAAGCGGCGGAATCATGTCGTTACTGCCACTCATATTAATTATCCTGGTATTCTACCTCTTTTTTATTCGCCCGCAGATGAAAAGGGCTAAACAGCAGCGCCAATTCCGTGAATCTCTGGAAAAAGGACAGAAAGTAGTTACTGTGGGAGGAATCCATGGGAAAATAGTTGAGGTTAAGGATACCCACGTGGTCTTAGATGTGGGCAGCCAGGTGCAGCTTAAAGTAGAAAAGTCTGCCATCTCCATGGACAATAAGGATCAGGATCAATTGAAGCAACAGCAAAAGTAACATCCGATAGTGGCAGATTCCGGTAAAAAAAAACATATTGTTGGGAAACAATGGCTGGATTGGGTTATAAAGACCTTTAAAGATCTTCGATTCAGAAACCAGCTATATGTTTTTTTTATCTGCCTGCTCATTTCTGTATTCATTTGGTTATCTATAAAGTTATCTAAAGAATACAATACATCCGTTAAACATCCGGTGGAATACATCAACCAGGTCCAGGATAAGGTTCTGACGAATGATCCTCCCGATAGGGTTTATTTGCAAGTCCGCGGGCGAGGTATGGAATTGATAAAAGCCCGCATCAGAGAACCCAACGAACCCCTACAGATTAATTTAAGCAATGTGGAATTGGAGCAAATCAGTGAACACCGATTTCAATCACAGGTCCCTTCGGTATGGTTCCTTGCACAAATCGCCCGCCAGTCAAAATATTACGATAAACTGGTGGATATTAATCCGGATACCCTAAGGTTTGAGTTTGAAGAAATAAAATACCGGAAAGTTCCTGTAAAACATCGCCTGAAGTATGATTTGGGTGAACAGCTATGGCTTCGCAGACCCGTTTCTGTTATTCCAGACAGCATCGTTATTTCAGGCATAGTCTCAGCAGTCGATACGGTAAGTGCGGTTTATACCAGGAAAATCAATCTGGGAACGATAGAGCAGGCTGTCAGCCGAAATATTACATTGAAAAGCTTTAAATCCCCTTTTTTGGAAAAAGAGGAGGATAAAGTTATGATCAAAATACCTGCTGAGAAATATACTGAATCGCAGGTAAGTATTCCTATTCATGCCAAGACCCCGCGAGACACAGAATTAAAAACGTTTCCTGAAAAAGTAACGATTACCTATCGTGTTTCTCATGCGGATTACGAAAAGGTCAACTCCTCATTATTCAGGGCAGTTGTTAACTACAAACCTGAAAGCAGCCAGTTTTTACCTGTAGAAATAGTGCACGCCCCTGGTTATGTGGAGATTACTGAGGTTGAGCCGCAGGAAATAGAATACATTTTTTTGCAATGATTAAGGTAGGATTAACAGGAAATATTGGAAGCGGTAAAAGCACTGTTTCGAAGATTTTTGAGGCTCTGAGAGTGCCGGTTTATCATGCCGATACAGAGGCAAAAAAATTCCTTGATACGCCGGAAGTAATTTCTCAGCTAAGGGCGCTTTTCGGAGAAAGCATAACAGTAGATAACCGAATTAACAGGAAGACGCTGGCTGCAATTGTTTTCAACGATGAAAAAAAGCTGCAGCAGCTCAATGAGATAATTCATCCTTTTGTTGAGGAAGATTATAAATATTGGTGCAGCAAACAACGGGATGTGGTATATACCCTCCAGGAAGCCGCTATATTGGTGGAGAGCGGATTTTACCGTTTCATGGATAAAATTGTAGTGGTGACAGCTCCCGTTGAAACGCGGATTAATAGAATTATCGAGAGAGACCAGGCTACACGCGATGAGGTCCTCAGCCGGATGGAAAGGCAGCTCCCGGAGACGGAGCTTAAGGGATATGCTGATTTTATTGTTAGTAACAGCGGCGAGAAGCTGGTTATCCCTCAGGTCCTTGAAATACATAACAAGCTGCAGGGCCCGGGCGACACTTATTAAGCCCGTGTTTCCTCAGGAATCGAAATCATATCCCTTAAGGAAATCATAATTTTTCATCTTATCCATCACCTCTTTTTTGGCGTCCTGGGGCCAGTCAATCTTCAGCCTGGTTTTGCTGGCGCTGGTCCTTATAATGCTGGCCGCGTCTTCCAGGTAGCCGGGGTAGGGCTCCACGCCTATAAAATGGCAAATATCCGCCAGGTGAGAAGCAGGATCTTCCACAAACTTCTCATTGTAAAGCTCATAGATATCAAATTTTCCCGACTGTTTTATCCTGTGGATGGTCTCGGTATCTTTGAAATGTAAATCAATGTTTTTAAAGAGCTTTTCCCTCGATACCTCTTTCTGGTTGAGGTTGCCACCGCGGGCCCGTGTGGTGATATTGTCAAAAGGATTGCGAATGATGTGGATAATCCTGATTTCCTTATCAATCGTTTGGCTCAGTTTCCCGAGTAAACCAGGGTATTGCCTCAGCCACCTTGTGGAGGCTCCGCCACGCTTATCGCCTATTGCTTTGAGCTCTCTGTAGTATCCTTGCCACTGGTTGGGTACTTTGTACGAATATCCTGTCCACATGTTTTTGCGGGATTTAAACCATTTTCCCCTTCCAATCAAACGTGCAAATACTTTATCGCGTGATTCGTTTTTATGGATGTATTTTAACGCATTTAACTCATGGGCAATCCACATCTCCGGATGGGCATCCAGCAAAGCGCCTATCAGAGAATGACTGCTGCGGGGGTATCCAAGAAACATCACGTAAACGGGGACTTTTTCGAAGTCTGTAGCGTATTTTTTCATGTAATACGGCCACAACATCCGGCGGTGAAAGAAATCGGAAAGTTTGCTGTGATATTTGAAATAAAGCGTTTGTTTCATTAAAAGTCAATTGTCCCGGCAAAGGTAGGAAAAATGCGCTGAGGATTTGAATGTGCAGAAGATCGTAGAAGTCAGCGGTAAACAGGAATCATTGAGCGGT
>CAYFQK010000005.1:0-30907 GCA_964345255.1 uncultured Bacteroidales bacterium
AACCTTTTGGAAGATAAAGATATTAACATATTAAGTACAAAAATTGCAGCATCTGAAAAAATTATTATCACATCCCACAGGCATCCTGACGGAGATGCCATCGGATCAATTCTTGGTCTCTACCATTACCTTAAGCAAACAGGAAAAGATTTGAATCTTGTCGTCCCCGATGATTATCCCTCTTTCCTGAAATGGCTGCCCGGCACTGATAATATTTTCATTTTTGAGCATCACGCAAAAGAATTAACTCCTCGAATTGCCAATGCCGATCTTATTTTTGCCCTGGATTACAATGATTTCAGCCGTACAGATCAAATGGAGAAGAAACTGATTGCCTCAGAAGCCTATAAAGTGCTTATAGACCATCACCCACAACCCAACAAAGATCAATTCGCACTAACGTTTTCAGAAACAGGTTTTTCCAGCACAGCTGAGATCATGTTTGATGTGCTCCAATCACTTGATGTCGCTGCCGCGCTAAACAAGGAGGCTGCTACTGCTCTTTATGCGGGCATTATGACTGATACAGGTTCATTCAGTTACTCGGTGAACCGCCCTGAATTATTTGAGGTCGTGGCCTCTTTAATACGCCTTGGAGTAAACGCTGAGAGTGTGAATCGAAGTATTTACGACACTTATTCCGAATCAAGACTCAGGCTTCTAGGATTTAGCTTAAGCGAACGAATGCGAGTGATTCATAAATACTCCACCGCATACATTTATTTATCGCAGGAAGATATGCGCCGCTTTGATTTCAAAGACGGGGATGCTGAAGGTTTGGTCAATTATGGTTTATCGATTAAAGGCATCAACTTTTCGGCTATGCTGAAAGAAAAAGACGGCGTTGTTCGAATCTCACTTCGCTCCAAGGAAGGGTTTTCGGTAAACCATTTCGCACGGGATAATTTTGATGGTGGCGGCCATGAAAAGGCAGCCGGAGCGAACTCCTATCTCAGCTTAGCGGATACTATCGAAAAGTTTGAATCGTTATTACCTAAATATAAAGAACAGTTAAACTCACTCGCTGAATAGAATCCGTATGCTAAAAAGTAAGGTCTTCATAGCGTTATTGCTTACTCTTTCTTTTGTTGCCTGCCGCAATAACCCGCACCCTCAGGAGCAGAAGAAGAACGACAATAATAGCGAAAAAAGGCTGGAGGAGGCATTGATTGAAGCTAATAAAAGCGCTATTAAGGAGGAACAGCGGATGATTGCGAAGTACATTAGCCGGCATCAGTGGGATATGAAAAAACTGGGATCAGGTGTTTATTACGGAGTTTATGAAGAAGAGGCAGGGCCTAAAGCGCTTGAAGGGCGAAACGCAACAATACATTATACAATTGAATTACTGAACGGAACTAAATGTTATTCTTCAGAAGGAGGGCAGCCAAAAACCTTTAAAGTAGGGCAGGGGGATGTAGTGACCGGCTTACACAGGGTGATGCCTCATCTTTCAGAAGGTGATAAAGCCAAAGTTATAATTCCTTCTCATCTGGCGCATGGGATATCAGGGGACCAGAAACGAATTCCTCCCAAATCAACGCTGGTTTATGATATTCATCTTGTTAAGGTAACTGACAAGCAAGATTAAAGTTAATCAAGTATTTCCTGCCATTATTTATCTTTCTTGCTCAAGAAATTATAAAGCATTGTAATGAGGCGCTGCTGATTGATAGGTTTGGAAATATATTCATCAAACCCTTCTTCCATGAGGCGTGTTCTGTCCGTTCTCATCGCATAAGCTGTTTGTGCAATAAAAGGTACCTCTTTATATTCAGGATACTTGTTGCGGATGTGCTTCATTAGCTTAATGCCGTCCCAGGGGCTGGGAAGGTTTATATCAAAGAGCATAATGTCGAAAACTATATTTTTCTTATAGGCCTTAGCAATAGCCTCAAGCGTAGTGTCCCCATCCTCAGCAGAAGTTACTGTCCAGTCGTTATCCAGCATTTTATTAATCACCAGTCTGTTCATGCGGTCATCCTCTACCAGGAAGATTTGCACCTCTTCAATGGGCTTGTAAAGCTCAGGAACATACTTTTTCTTCTTCTGTTTGGTTTTTGGCTTGACTCTCTCGCTTTCAATTTTTTCTTTGGTAGGAATAAAAATGATTACACTGGTACCCTCACTTTTTCTTGAATCAATGTCTATTCGTCCATCCATAAGGTCAAGAAGCCGTTTTGCAAGGGGTAGGCCAAGCCCTGCGCCCTGATAAGCCCTTGAATATCCCAGACTCTCCTGGCGGAACGCTTCAAAAATTTTGGGTAGGTAATTTTCGTCGATACCCACCCCCGTGTCACGCACTTTAACAAACACTTCTTTTTTATCGTTATCAAAACCCGAGGTAACGTTGATAAAGCCTTTCTCAGTGTATTTTACTGAATTATCGATGATATCGGATATAACCTTTGATAAACTTGTTGGGTCAGCATAAACCATCGGGGTTTCTTCAAGCTTAAGGTTGAATTTGATCCCTTTTTCATTGGCCTTAAATTTAAATAGCTCTGCGCTTTTATCTACTATTTGTTCTATGTTAGTCTCCTGCAGAGATACCTGTAAATCATTGGCTTCTATGCGGCTTATATCTATGATATTATTTAACAGGTGAAGCAGGCGCTCGCCGGAGGTTTGTATACCTTGTGCATAGCCATACAACTCGTCGTTTTCCATGAGCGATAACTCTGTCTCTAAAAGACTGGAAAAACCGATGATACCGTTCAGAGGAGTACGTATCTCATGGCTCATATTGGAGAGAAAAGCGTTTTTTAAGTAATTGGCATCTTCTGCCTCGCGCAGCGCTTTTTTAAGGTCGATATCTTTTTTCCTGAACTTTTCAATTTGATCCTGCAACTCCGTGGTTCTCTCATCGATTTTCGCCTCTACGTCCTCATTGGCTTCTTCAAGTTGTTTTTTGGTGTTAGTGAGAATATCTTCTTTTTCGGCCAGTTGGGCTTTGAATTTTTCCCTGGATTTCCTGAGCGTTCTCAGGAACCAAAACGCAGCGATTAAAATCAATAGGACAAGCGCGCCGATTACCCACTGCAACCACGTTTTGTGATGGGCTTTCTTTTTCAGATTTTCTGAAACAGCGTTTTGCTTTTGTTGTATTTTTTGAGTTTCTAATTCTTGCTGAGTTCTTAGAAAGGCTATTTGGGCAGCCTGTTTCTTTTGCTCTATGGAATCTTTATAGGTAAAATGAAGCGCCTTATTTTCTAAGGCTTGTTTATACCTATTATTTTGTTTTTGGATCTCAGTAAGTAAGTCGTAATAGGCGCTTAAGGCCCTGAAATCATTTGCTTTCTCTGCTATAGGAAGATATGTGCCCAGGATTTGCTGTGCCTGGTCATATTTGTTTTGCCTGGTGAGCGACAAGGCCAGTAGTTGGGCACTGCGAAGTGTTAATTTTGACGGGGCATCATCATCTGAATTAGAAATGGCTTTATGGAAGGCTTTTTCTGCCTTGTAGAATTGTTTTGTGTCAAAATAAACAGACCCTATCGAATGGTGTAGCGCAGCTATATTTGCTGTATCATAACGCTTTTTTCTAATATCTAATGCATCTTGCAATGCATTTAAAGCTTTATCGTAGTTATAAATTTTGTGGTAAAGCACGCCCTTTACCGTTAGCAATCTGGCCTGTTCACTGGTTTTTTCACTCCCCTGCAGCAATTTACCTGCTTCGTTAAGGTATACAATGGCTTTATCGTATCTATTGGTCTCACGGAAAAATACACCAATATCTATATAAAAGTCTGCTTTCTGAAGCGATGGTTGCACACCTTGCACTATTTGAAGCGTGGAATCGAGCTGCGCATTAGCTAATTCTTTTTGACCTGTTCGGTAAGATGTCTTAGTGATTTTCCAAAATATTTTCGCTTGCTGAAGATCGGGCATTTCATTTCGCTGTCCGATGAGAAAAGCTTTCCGGAGATTCCTTAATGCCAGGTCCATTTCTTTGTAGATTGAAAATATATCCGCCAGTTTTATGTGGGTTTCTATCAGGCTATCCGGGTGCTCAGTTTTTTTTAGCCTCTCCTTATGATAAGCTATAGCGTTTATAACGCTATCAGAAGTTTGTTGCGATAAACGGTATTCATCATTGCCCGGGCGACTATCTTGCTGTGCATAATTATGCGTCAGGCCCGGAAGGAATACCGCCACCAGGGTAGCTATTAAGAGTTTATGAATCATACGTTTATTTTCGTCCAACATAGACATCCTCCAGGGGGTTGACGGCTAATTTACTGATTTCACTGCCCCAGCCATCGCGCTCGGGGTTGTGGATTTCTACTTTAAAGCCTGCTTTTTCTAACCTGAATTGATAGTCCAATGCGTAAAGGCGAACATGGTCAAATTGCCCAAATCGTTTCTCACGTTCTTCGGCAGTGTCAACTTTTTCTTCGTCGGTTTTGGTTAGCAGCAAGGAAATGGGAACCTGTAATACAGCCCTGCCATTTTCTTTTAGCACCCGTCTGATTTCTGTCATGGCTTTGATATCGTCTTTTACATGTTCCAGCACATGATTACAAATCACCAAATCAAAAGAATTATCTTCATAGGGTAAATTTGTCACATCCAACTGTTGCACATCTCTATCGTAATAATATCCCTTATAGCCTTCTTCAAACTTGTCGCCGGTGGTGTACCCGATATTGGGTAGTTTGCTTAGAAAATGCTTAAGGCTGCCTTCCGGGGCAATATGCAGTATCTCAGCGTTTTCTACAAACAGATTGGTCTTTTCTTTGAGGTACAGATAAATCAGCCGGTCACGGTCTGTAGAATAGCAGCGGGGACAAAGCATATTATTTCTTCTTCCCGAGCCTATAATTTTTTTCTCGTCGGCAATGGGGCTGGGATATCCCCCTTTGAGAAAATTCCTGAAGGAGTTTTGGCAAAAAGGGCAATAATAACGGTTGCCCATGTATATAATGCGCAATGTTTTTTGCCACGCGCCTCTTAATTTTACACCCACTGAGTAAGGGACGACCTTTTTTAATGTGTCTTTAGCTGCCATAATTTTAATGTTTTATTAGTTTCCCCCTTAGCTGCCCCTCGTTGAATCTTATAGTGTAAGAATACATCCCGCTGTTCCAGGTTGATGTGTTAATTCGCCGGACATACTTTTTGTCAGTTGGTTTGCTTTCTGCTTCAAAAATGAGTTGCCCAAGTGAATTTCTGATGGTTAAAGTTACAAAAGATTTCTTTTTTAGATGAATATCAAGATTTAAAAATTTTCTCACAGGATTCGGGTATAGGCTAAATGAGTGGACCATTTCAGGGGTTTCATCAATACCCACCCCCGGTTTGTGGCATTCGTAAGCCCCTATATCCCAACCCCCACCGTGAGGCCGTGAGCGGTTTTCAATGTCATAATTGAACTCAGATATTGGCCGGCCCGCATTAATGAGCGGCGAATTTAAGTTCAAATCATAATCATTGTTGGCCGGGCTGTCGAAACCGGCGGAGTACACATTGGTGTTCAGAAAGTTGTTCTGCCTGTCCAGCTCAATGGTTTCCGGCTCAAGGTTGATATAGGCGCGATCTCCAACAGCTTCGTAACTTCCCGGATCGAGAATGACGTTATTGTAGGCTTTGTTATTTTTCAGATGATCGTTCTGAAATTTAATACCGTCGGTCCTGGGCTTGACAATGGTATTGTTATAAAGATAAAGTGAAGCGTTGGTTTCAGTGAAGATATGTCCCACAAAAATTCCGTGCTTAAAGGTGTTCGGATCGCCCGGATTAAGCCGCTGGCCTGGTTCCACTATCAGGTTGTTATAAATACGCTGATTTCCCACGCCCAGCATTTCGATGGCATCTCCTTTCCCCTCGATAATTTTATTATTGTAACAATCGCACTTACTGCCACCACCAATAAGAATCCCGCTCATCTGAGCTGAATATCCTGCTTCGCTATCACGGTAAATATAATTATCATGGATATCGCAATCGCTAACTGCCGAAGAAACCTGAATAGCATCCCAGCCTGAGCGCTCCACCCTGTTGTTATAGACTTTCACCCCAACATTGACGTGAGGCATGACAGTGCCTGACTGACCGGGGCAGGGATTTGGGAACCCCTGGAGGTATTTTGAACTCCCGATGTACATTCCCTCACCATCTGTATCGTGAATGTAATTATCATGAATGATGATGTCGTATTGCGTAAACTGGTTTCTTGTAGCCATTACATTTCCATCAGCACAGTAAGGATCGGTTTTAGCCAGAATACCTGCAAAACCGGTGTTTGCTATTTCCAGGCCTTTTACCTCCACTTTGGAGCTGAGCTTTGAAATACCCACACCCGATCCACCTTCCGGCTCTACACGGCGAATGTGAATCCCATAATAATGATCGCTATCCCCTTTGCCACTCAAAATTATATTATTCGAATGTCGAATTGAAATGCCGAAAACATGGTCTGTATCAATAATTAACTGGCCATCATGATTTTGAATCGTAACAGGTTGATTGAAATTATCATTCGGGTCGATATTTTTTATCAAGAGATAGGGTTTAGCCCCTGCTTCGAGACAAATTATATCGCCCTCCTGAATGTTCATCTTGTTCCCATCAATGGTATCTGTGTCTGTGTCAATTATATGATCACACTGACCGAATCCATTCAAACTGATACTTAAAAGCAGTGATAAGACACTGAAATATATTATTTTCCTCTTTTTGCTCTTTCCCATTTTACCGATTGTCCTCCTTTCAAATAACGTTTTAATCCAAGATACACAGAATAGTTCATCATAAAAAAATAGTAAGGTACGAAAAGCACTTTTTTTCTTAAATTTTTTTCTTCCAGGTACCATCCCGCCATAGCGGTTACATAAAACACGATTTGAAGCCACATGAGAACAGGGTAGAGGTGAAAAGTAAAAAACCCCTGATGAAGAGCCAGAATAAGGTTAAGAACAAAAATTACCGGTAATGAAAACGGAGCCACGGTCCATCGCAATACCCTGTGGCTTATATACTGAAAAGTGAGCGTTTTGTATTTGAACGGATTGAGCAGTGATTTAAGGCGTAGGATAGACTGAAACCCACCGGCCGAAATTCTGACCTTTCGTTTCAATTCTTCTTTTACATTGGCAGAGGCATGTTCGATAGCGTAAGCTTTAGGGTTATAACCAATCCTGTATCCTTGCTGAGCCACGCGCAGCGAGATAATGAAATCATCTAAAAGCGTGTCTCGCTCTACTTCTTCATATAACTCCCGCCGAATGGCGAAAAGTTCTCCGGCAGCTCCTACGACAGAATAGAGTTCGAAGTCCCACTTTTTTAACGTGGATTCATATTTCCAGTAGATTCCTTCGCCGGCGCCACTGGCCGAATCTTCTTCTTTAGTAAAAATGCGTTTCTCACCTGAGACGCATCCGACATCAGGATTTTTGAACAAATTAACGATCTCCTGCACTGAATCCTTTCCCAGCAGGGTGTTTCCGTCAGAGAAGATTACAATCGGGCTTTCCACATACTTCATTCCGCGGTTCATTGCAGCTATTTTTCCGTTGCGTGCATCTTCATGATAAACTTCTACACCCTTGTATTGCCGGAGCAATTCCGGGGTTCCGTCATCAGACCCATCGGTGACCCATATCTGTCTTATTTTATCCTGATTGTAATTTAATTCGTAACTGTTCTTCACTTTACGGTCAAGATAGTCCTTCTCGTTATATGCAGCCACAAAAAGTGTTACTTCAGGTTCATAATCCATTGCGGAATAATCATCCTTTTTGCCCCATATAAGCCGTTTCAGCCTCACAAGGATAAAGAGTACAATCCCGTAACCCAGGTAGCTATAAAAGACGAGTATTAAAAGAATCCAAAAAATGACTGCCAATGTATGCATAATTAATTATTTATTAGCGTTAAAAAGAGTGAGCTTTCTCACCTGCTGATTTTCTCCCATTGCTTAGTCTCTTCATTGTAATGCTTTACGGGCTTCGCCGGGTTTCCGGCTACAATAGTGTAGGGTGCTACATCTTTTACTACCACGCTTCCTGCGCCAACCACCGAATGCCTGCCTATGGTCACTCCTGCGGTAATAACACTATTTGCTGCAATCCAGCATTCATCTTCGATAGTTATCAAACTCGTTTTTGTGGGCTGAACACTGATAGGCTGAGAGACATCTTCATATCCATGATTGAGCCCGCTTACCACGATGTTTTGGGCAAACATAATATCATTTCCGATTTTTACAGGACCGATTAAAGTGTTGCCAAGGCCTATTCGTGTTCGCTCTCCAATAATGACATCTCCGACGCCATTGTTTACTGTTGCAAAATCCTCCACCGTCGAATCTCTCCCGATAACAAACTGGTTCCATGGCATAACATCCATTCTTGTCCTGCGGCGAATAAGCGACCCTTTGCCTTTTTTATGCTTTAGCGGGTTAATAAACCATTTTACCCAGAGTCTTGGACGCGCCTGGTTTTTTGGCATCATCAGTCGCAATGCCAGCTTTTTTATTTTGGGATTTCCCCTGATTTTATCCGACAAGCTCATATCTCAGACTTTTATGATTTTATAGACAGTTCATTTTATAGTTTACGTCAGACCTATCAACGAGTTACATAAATAATTATCCAAACGAAGTAGTTTCATCCGGATGAGTTAGTCCTCCTGCTGTGGCTTTTGTTTTTCTTGTTCTATGCGCTCTATATGGTCATAAATCTTCTTGACAAAATTCTCCCAGGTATGGGTGGAAGCAAAAGCAATACGGGCTTCCTGCTTATCGGAAGAATCTTCCTCAAGTGCTTTTTCAATTTCAGTAACAAATTCTTCTTTGTTGTATGGCAGATACGTGTAATCTTTAAAATAATCCATAAAAGTCGTTCTGGTGGCTACAGTGGCCTTGCCCATAGCCAGGTACTCATCAATTTTTAATGGATAGTTAACGTCTGTAATCGGATTGATAATCTGAGGGTTAATAGCCACATCAAATCCTTTGATATAGCCCGGAAGCATTTTCGGCACTTTACGGCCCAAAAAGTAGACATTATCCAGGCTATGTAGCTCAGAAGATTTAAAGTGCTCATCTTCAGGCCCGACAAGAACCAGCGACCAGTCGGGTCTTTGCTTAGCGATATGGACAAGCACATCGATATCCAGACGAATAGTTGTCAAAGCACCAACGTATCCAATGATTGGTTTTTTGGTGATAGCCTTTAAATCCTCAGGGACCTTGATTTCAGGGTCATTTATATCATAGAGGGTCAAATCGCAACCCTGGCCTACCATGTACGAGTGCGCATGAAACTGTTTGCCGTAATCGGCAAAATAGTCGCTGTTAGCCACCATCAGGTCCATTTTCTTGATGAGTTCGGGTTCCAGTCGAGTACCATGTTTGGCATGGTATGAAACCTGCAGAACGGCGTCGCGCAGCAGATAGACAGAAAAGGAGGGCTGCAACAATTCTTTGAGATAAAAGCCAATCAACATCGAATTATCATCAAAGAGTATGTAATCTTTAAAATTTAATTCGCTGATAGCTCGCTGCGCCTCACTGGCAAAGCGCTTGTCATTCATTTTATTGAGGGCATCATGCACTGTAGGAAAAGGTATCCAGTTGATTGATTCAATGACTTTCCTGGGTGTAAACACCCACAGGTTGTCGTTATATTGAAACAAATCGGGTTGCTCCCCTTTTAATACGGCTTTTCGGTAGGCCAGTCTGGGATGATTCCCGTTTCTGATAAGGTCTCCTCTCAGAATGGGTGGGTTTAAAAACAGCACTCTGTTCTTTTTAGACATTTCAATGGCGGTATACTTCAGCGTAAAAGCTATATCGAGGTCCCACGGCTGAAGGCCAAAACAAATAATATCTCTGTTTTCAATCATATTACTGAGTTTTTTGATGAACTATTTCTTTGTAAATCTGAAGCACATTTTCGGCCATTGCTTTCCAGGTGAATTTGGATGCCTGCTGCAAGCCCTGCCCGGCAAGGAGGGTTCTCTCATGCTCGTTCGTCACAAGGTCGACGATAGCTTTTGTAATCTCTTCTTTTTTGAAAGGATCAACTATCCTGGCAGCTCCTCCCGACACCTCAGGCATTGATGAAGTATTGGAGGTGATTACGGGGGTGCCGCATGACATGGCCTCCAGCATGGGTATACCAAAACTCTCCCTAAGCGAAGGATAAAGAAATATCACACTGAGAGAATATATGGCCGGTAAATCTTTATTAATGACATAACCGGGTAAAATGATATTGGGCTTAATGTGCTCAATTCCCTGATATTTTAGTGCCTGATCAAGAATATTTTCTTTATAGTCAAGCAAAACAAGCTTCAAAGGCTCCTCCGATTCACTCACATAATCGGCATAAGCATGGAGCACGCGTTCCGTATTTTTTTTAGGGTCTGTATTACCAAGAAAAAATAAAAACTTGTCCGGCAGTTGATATTTTTGTTTCACTTCCTCCAGCTTACTTTCATCTTTAACCGGTTTAAAATGCTCACTGACGCCGTTGTAAACTGCTCTAAGGCGCTGATCAATCTCAGAGAAACCAAAAAATTCTTTAATTCGTACCTTTTCAAATTCAGAAACCGTGATAATCCGTTTGCTTTTTTTTACAACACGCGGTACGTTCCATCTCCGGTATACATTTCCCATTTTCTGATACCATGTGCCGCTCTTTTTCAAGATACTTAAACTTTCGAGGTAAATAATATCATGCAGGGTAATCATAACAGGAACATCCGAGCGGGTGGGCGCAGTATTGGAAGTGCAATGTAAAAGATCACATTGCTCCTGCGCGGCGGCTCTGGGCAATTTAACCTGTTCCCATATGGGGTAGGGGCCGCCTTCGATAGGATGGATTTTTACATTATCACTTTCTGTAATGACCTTATCATCTTCATCAGGCTTTACAAAAACAACATATTCATTTTCATGGTCAATTTGCTGGAGGTTTCTTATCAATTCCAGGGCGACCATGTCCATGCCGTGTTTTTTCTTTCTGAAAAGTCGCTGTCCTTCAATGCCTATTCTCATATATTATTGTTTTTTATTTTCTGTAGTTTCCCGTATGCTCTGTATGTATAAAGTTGCTCTTTGCCTTACTATGATTTAGTAAAGAAATCAGCATTAAATAAAAACCTTTGGGTAGCATGATGATGGCATGCAGGGTTTTGAGGGAGTAGAAGCGCCGCGGAACTGCAAAAATAAATCCGATAACGCATAAAAGTAACGCCGCACCCCATAACCATTTAAAGATAAATGAGTTGAAAATCAGGGAGATAATATTTATGATTATTAGCGTTCCCAGCAGCAATACGCGCGGCAATTGGATAAATTGAAATGCTTTATTAAAATAATCCAGATTCCCTTTGGAAATAAAATCCCAGAAAGAAATAAGAAAATCTTTTCTGAAATAATACAATTGGGCTGAAAGCCATCTTTTGCGCTGATTGGAGAATGCTTTTGAATTTTGTATTTTTTCATCCTTAACATAAGCATCCTCGAGATACTCAATTAAGTCGCGGTTTTTGATTATTTTCAGCTCTAATTGCTTGTCGAATCCCCCGATGGCATTCACATCTTTCATCAGGTTTTTAAAATATTTAAAGCGAAAAGTCATCGCCGAACCAATCAGTGCAGAGGACAGTCCCAGGTTGCGGTGCCCTTTACGGAACACATTATTGTTGATTTCCTCACTGATAGCATCCAATACAGCAAACGGCGTATTTTGATTTTTTGCTATGCGGTGTCCCTGGATAACTTTCCTGTTTTCAGTAAAATAGCTATTAACTTTTTTCAGAAAATCATGGTTCATCATGTTGTCAGCATCCAGCACCAGCGCCAAATCATACTGTTCTTCGTCAATATGCTTGAATCCCTCGTTTAAGGCTTTAGATTTTGTGCTCATCTCGAAATTCACCTCTAAAACCTTTATATTAAGTGATTTGAGCTTATTTAAGGTAGCTTCCTTCAGGGAGTCTGAAATAACAATAATATCATATTTATCGGCCGGGTAGTCCTGCTTTAAAGCATCAGCAGCCACTTCAAGAATAACCTGGTCTTCCCTGTATGCGGGAATCATCACGGCAAACGTGTGAATTTTTTTGTTTAGTGGACCGGAAATGCGATGCCTGAATAGAGAAGCCGTCGAAAATGTAAGAAAATATAAGGTGCTAAGCCCCAGATAAATGAAGGCAACAGCCTGGAAGATATTTAATATGTAGATTGCTATTTCCATCACTTATTTTTCTTCTGGTTATTATTCGAACTCACAGTATGCGTTGTTGCTCCAAACCCCTTTTTAGCCACTTTAAGCTGAGTGAGTGATTTTAACATCAGGAGGAAACCGTAGGGGAGATGCAAAACCGCTCTAAAAGTTTGCCAGGTGTAAAAACGCCGGGGAACAGCCAGGATGAAGGCTGATACTGCAAGGGCAAAGATTATAAGCCACAGACCCGTTAGTGAAATGTCATTATAGAAAAAGGAGCCGAGAGTTAACAGTGTAGTAAGCCCCAGCAAAATAATTCGTGGCGGCAGGAACTGCTGAAACATTTTATCGAAGTAATCTATATTACCATGAAACACAAGTTGCTTTATTCCAGACCAAAAATAGCGCCGCGCATATAATACCTGGTTAAATAACCAGCGGGTCCTTTGTCTGACAAAAACCTTACTCGCCGATACTTTCTCATCATGAATCAAAACATCATGGAGGTATTCTATCTTATGCGTGTTTTCCAGAAGCTTAAACTCCAGCTCTTTGTCTTCTCCATAAGAGTCGATAGTAGCCATAAAATTTTTATATACACTGTACTTGAAAGCCATGCCTGACCCAATCAGGGCCGAGGAAACGCCCAGCACCCGGTGTCCTTTCCTAAAAATATAGTTATTGATTTCCTCACTCACTGCATCGAGCAGTGAAAAGGGAGTATCCATGTTTTTTGCCAGCCGGTGGCCTTGTATGGCGGTATAACCTGCATTAAGCGCATCATTCATTTTGCGTAATACATCATCCGCCATAATATTATCGGCATCAAGGATCATCACCGCATCATACTTATCATCGGGAATATCGGCCATGGTTTTATTCAGGGCCTTGGATTTTGAGCTTTTTTCAAAAGAGACAATGTTCACAATAACAGGTAACTCGTAAAGCTTATCCAGGGTTTCCTGTTTGAAGGAGTCAGCTATAACGATAACATCATAAAACTCGGATGGATAGTCCTGGTTTAGTGCTTCTTTGGCCACTTCGGCTATCACCATATCTTCCTTATATCCGGGAATTAAAACAACGAACCGGTTTTTATGATCGCCTTTAGGAACATGGATTTTATGCGTAAATGCTGAAGCAAAAGCATATATAAAGTAATAAACCACAGCTATGGCAAGATAAACAAGCAGAATAATCTGCAAAACCTGTAATATTTGAGTAATTATGTTCATACTCCCCAGTATTTATTATTTACAGCATCGGATTCTCATGGACGGTTTTATCAAACATGTGACTTATATGCCAGCCAATAGCCCTGTAATAAGCCATGAAAAGCTTTACTTTGCCTTTCAGTAAAAAGGCGAAAGCATTTTTGGGTATCGCCACCATAAGTTGATACAACAAGGCGATATAAAACGCTTTTCCGAAGATATTCCTCCTCATATATACAATCCTGTTTCGGTAAAGATAGTAAATTTTCAGTGGACTTGTCTTACCTGTTGAGATTGATTCTTTATGATATACCAAAGAATTATGCACATAATATATAGAATACCCGGCACGTCTTATCCTGTCACAAAAATCCGCCTCCTCATAGTATAAGAAGAAGATATAAGACATCATTCCAAGCTTTCTGATAAGATCCATCGGGACCATCATTGCTGCTCCATGGGCATAAGCTGTTTCGCGATCTTTGTCATGTAATCCCAAATCTTCTTTCTGGTGTCCGTAAGCAAAGTTTCGTATGGTATAAGTATTCATTTCGGTATACCCGGCATACTGTATGGTATCAGGCGTATGGAAGTAGCGGATTTTAGGACTTGCTGCTCCAAGGTTGGGTATTTCATCAAACTTTTTCAGCAAAGGTTCCATGAAATCCGGTTTTACCTCCGTATCATTATTCAGAAAGAGGACATATTCGCCGTTAGATGCCATGATTCCGATGTTGTTTCCGGCTGCAAATCCATAATTGATTGGGTTTTTGATAAGCACTACGTTAGGGTATTGCGTTTTGATAGTATCCGGGTCATCCTCCACGGAGGCATTGTCAACCACAATGATTTCAATATTGGGATAAGTGATTTTTTCCAGTGAGTCTATGAGCTCGCAGGTTACCTGGCTTTGATTATAATTGACGGTTACAATAGATACAAGTGGAAATTTTTTTTTCATCAAAGCTCCGGGTTTTCATGAATCTTTTTATTGAAAGCATTCTTAACGTGCCAGCTAATGGCGCGGTGATAGGCTTTTAATAAATCCAGTTTACGCTTGATAAAATAAGAAAAGTAGTTTTTAGGGATAGAAACAAGCAAAAGATAGAAGAAGGCTCCCAGATAATTCAGCCCTTTACTGTTGCGCCGTATATATAAAATGCGGCTTCTGTTGAGATAATATACCTGAAGGGGCGAATCGAAGCCCGTGGCTATTGATTCCTTATGCCATATCAGTGAGTTATGAACATAATATATCCTGCGTCCTGATTGGCGAATCCGGTACCCCCAATCCATCTCTTCATAATAAAGAAAGAATATATCAGACATCAGCCCAATATCCTCGATAACCTCTCGCGGAAGCAGCATAGCCGCACCTATTGCATAATATGTAGTGTAGTCTTTATCAAACTGGCCCTTGTCGATTTGGTTAAATCCTACGGCTTTGTTGCGGCCGGTAAATTTATTGATAGAAGTATATCCGGCATATTGAAGCATTTCGGGGGTGTGATGGTAGCGTACCTTAGGACTCACGGCCCCGGCATCAGGATTATTGCGGCATTTATCCACCAGGGGTTCCAGAAAATCAGGTTCCACTTCCGTATCGTTATTAAGCAGAAGAATATATTCTCCAGCGGCTTTTTTTATGCCCAGGTTATTTCCGCCGGCAAAACCAAGATTTGTTTCCGATTGAATGTACGTCACATGGGGATACGCCTCTTTCAGCCAGGAGGCATCTTCTTTTGGTGAGGCATTATCGATAAGAATTATTTCGATATTGGGATAAGTGATTTGTTTCAGGGAGTCCAGGCAATCAGCTGTAACTTTTGAATGATTGTAATTAATTGTAACTACAGAGACTAATGGAAATTGATTTTGTTCCATATATTTATGATATGTAATTTTACCAACGGCTCCTCAGCCGAAGGTCGTTTTTATATCCACTCTTCGTCTTCACGGAAAATACTGCCCTTTTTCCCTTTGATTGCCAGCATCTCATCATCCAACCAGGGCGACATAAATATAAAAGCCATAGACATATATATAAGTAACCCTGTAGGGTGCTGGCCGAACACACCATTCCCGTAGGAGGCCCCCATTATTCCGCCTATGCCGGCAAGGAGGGCCGCTGTAATGTATTTAATCTCGTCGGTTTCCAACCGGGCCCATACATAGAAGCTTCCTTTAAGTAAAATGTAAAATGAAATAAATAAAAAGATCATAAGCCCTATGATTCCCTGTTCTGCCCATATATGCACGTAATAGCTATCTGTTGCAATTTGTGCCAAAAATCCCTGTGGGGCAAAGCGTTTACCAAAATTTCCCGCCATACCTAAACCACCACCAAAAGGTTTATCTGCCAGGTATTGCTGAAGCACCTGTCGGGTTTGTAAACGCACCTCCAGCGAGGCGGCTTCCTCCGGCCGGAAGGCGGTACGCATCCTTCGTATTTGGGCAACGCCTTGCCCAATGTAAGTATACCGGAAAAACGAGTAAACACCGGCCATCAAAATGGCGCCTATAATCAGCGCCCGGATGTTTTTAGTATATATCAAATACAAAATGAATCCTACTCCCGGAACGATTATAGCACCTCTTGTTCCGGAAATCATCATGCCGTAAAAACCCAGTAATCCCATTGTTCCAAACAGGATTTTGTTCCAAAAGCCTGGGATATGCAGCGCCAGGATCGTTCCCACCACCATGGCGGCGCCTTGCTGAGCTCCAAACTGGCCGGCATCACTTAAAAAGGAAAAAATTCTTAATTCTCCGAAGAGCACGTGGGTGGTGGCTCCTCCGGCATCCAGCCATCGCTGCTCAGCAAAGTCGGGACCCAGGTATAATTGCATCACGCCTTTAAGGGTTACGAGTATAGAGAAAAAGGCCCATAAATAAAGGAAAATATATAAATATTTTACCCTGTTTAACAGCACCAAAACCAACGGGATGGTCATTAACATGTAAAGGGAAAAGCCCCTAACGACGTAAAACCATGCAGTCCTGTTCAAAGACAGCGGGTTAAAGAACTCTGCCACTTCATACAAAAACCATAACAGGTTCAGGAGCATCAGGTCGTTCAATACAGGTCGTAAATCTGTTTTTTTATAGAAGAATTTAAAAAAAATCGCAATGTATGTTAAGGCTAAAAGGCCATCGATACTTAAACCCAATGGAGGGTTGCCGGGAATATAGCGGGCCAGGCCTATAGCTGTAAAGGCGGCAATAACAAGTGAGAATAAACCAATCCGCGGATTCACAAAAAGCCTGTTAAGGTATACCAGCATAAAAGGGATGATGATGAACAGTCCGGCTATCATAAGTCCTCCGTTGGCAATGAAAACACCTATGCCGAATGCTACCAGCAGGGATATAATAATCGCCAGCGGGTCTCTAAGAATGTCTGCCCCTGTTTTTGTTACCCCTGACCTCATCTTCCAACACTATTTTTTTTAAATCCTGCCATATTATTCTCTCTTAAAAAAACTTACCAGGTAAGAGCGGTAAAAGTTTATCCCCTCCACCCAAATTTGCTTGAATTGTATGTCAATTTCTTTTCGAAGATACGTATATCCTGCTATCATTCCAATAATGGTCATAAAAATTGTAACCAGTGCAACACCTTGCAGGGTAAAATAAAAGCTTAGCTGCGCGCTGGCATCGAAGAGCGACTCAAAGTGCAACGTATTTTTAAGAAAGTTTGCAACAAGCGATATTCCCAGAACATACTTCAGCATTACAAATATCACAAACACATCTCCGGCAATATTGGCGACGGTCATGAAAACGACCTTGAAAAAATTCTTTCGGGGTTTGTTCAGGCTATCCAGCGCTACCCCGGTAAACCTGTCCAGGGGAAGCAATAAACCGTAAACAGCAAATATCCTGAAGATATCGGCAGTGTTTTCATATTGCATGCCTCCGAGGATAATAACAAACTCCCGGGCAAAGATAAATCCTATAATCAGTATGGGAATCAGAAGAAAAGTGACTGCCCCCGCATAGGTATAATAGGTCTTTTTGAATTTCTCTTTGTCTCCTTCTATGCTGGCTTTTGACATCGAGGGGTATGCGGTGGCCATAAAACTTCTTAGCGGGATTTCTATAACCTCGGTAAGCTTTAAAGGTACGCTGTACAGGGCGACTCCCGTAGTCCCCATGAAACTGCTTAGCCCGAGGATAAATGTATCAGAACTCTTAAGAAGATTACTTCCTATCAAGGTACCAGTGGTATATTTTCCGAAGTTGAGTATTGTTTTATTCGTTGCCCGGTTGGCATAGAATATATATTTTACGCCATCCCAGCCTTTTAGCATTGTTAAGACACTGGTTAACAGTTGCATAGCCAGATATACCGCTATGATGGTTTTCAGTCCGAAATCAAGAAAAAATAAGTTGATAAACAGAAAGATAACGAATGTTCCGGTTTGGGTGACCCGGATAATCAATATCTTAAAAAACTGCTGTTTAGCCTGCAAGACGGAGATAGCATTATTGAAAGGGAGATTAAGAAATGCCAGCAGGGGATACCAAAGAAAAAACAATCTGTACCCCGAACTCATGATAGTTTGGGGAAACGTAATTCTTATCGAAAAGATGATAATGGCAATAACAGCGCTAACCACCAATCCGATAAACCAGTTTGAACCGATTAAGCGATACTTTTCTTTACCATCTGCACCGGATAAAAAGCGGATAATAGCAGTGCGGGTGATTCCAAAGCGCAGCATTTCAAGAAAATTGGCTGCGGTTATAAAAAGCACCCATTCGCCAAAAGGGTCTTTAGACAAGGTACGGGTGAGCAGCACAAAGCTAAGAAAGCCAAACACTGCAACGGATAAATTGGCAGCTAAAGACAGAAAGTTTTTCTCTTTGGTTATTTTAGCTATGTAATTTATCACGATTATTATTTATTCGCCTCTTCGTCGTTATCATGAGAATCTTTAAACTGTATGCGCATTCTGAAAGGCGATGTTGCAGTATCCCTGAAACGCTTCCATCGCGTCTTTCCTGTTGTGGGCACGCCATGCAAAAGTTCATCGATAACAAACATTTCCACTTCATTAAGTATAATCATAGGCTCTTCCTCTGCTACGCGGTTGAAGTTCTCCAGCGCCATCTGGTCGGCTTTCTTCCATGTTTCAGTTGCCCTGCTTATAAGCAATGCCCCGTCAATGGTTCTCATGAGATCTAATGGGTAGGTGTTGTGGATTATGTTGGGTATCTCCAGGAATATATAATCATATTCTTTATTATCGGAGCGCAACGCCGTTTTATCCAATAGTTCCCTGATGTGTTCTATTTCAAAGAAGCGGTTATTGATGTCATAGACATATTCGGATTCTGAATACTCTTGATTTTCTGAAGGTTTATAGTTAAGGTACAATACATTAGACCCAAACTCTTCAAGTTTTTCTTTAACCTTGTGTCCTGCAAAAGTTTTTCCGGCCTGTGGTTGTGTACTAAATATCAATACAAAGTAGGGTTTCACCGGCTTTTTGATAGAAGTGTATCTGAGCCTGAGTTTTAGATTTTGGATAATCATCTCAGACATTCTGTTAATTACATAAGGCAGATCCACATTTTCCTCCTGTAAATTCAGGTTTGGATAAGCTCCGGCAAGATTGAGGTTTGTGGCTTTTATGATGCGATCCGGTGTTTTGTTTGAGCTATCAAAATATTCCAGTACGAGTATCACAAATGCAATCAGGAAGAAGCCAATAATAGCTGCTGCTACAATAAGCATTTTGGTCTGGCTTGCAGTAACGGTTAATGGATAATAGGGCGGATCAACAACTTTGATATTCGAGGTCATTTCGAGGTTTTGCTGACGCATTCGTGCCTCATTCAGGCTTCTGAGCAATTCGAGATACTCTTGTTCTGCTACATTAATTTCACGTTCAATTCGTTTGAGGGTAGCGCCTAACGGGGCAAAAATCTTATAGGTCTCTTTAAATTCTTTTTTACGCTCTTCTAAAACGGAGAGGGTTGCCTGGGCTTCCTCAAAGGCAATAGTTTTAACGAGCCACTGGTCGAGCAAATCGGCAACAGCCACCCCTTCAATAGACTGCTGATAGGAGTATAATTGGTCAATGTAAAGTTTAAGTTCATCCCTCAAATTCCTTTTTCGCTGCTGCAGGCGTTGCACCTGGCTGGAGGTGATTTCATCATAATCCTGTGCTACCTCATTAAGGGCCAGCTTAGATGTTACTTCTGCCAGCTCTTTCCGCTTGTTGGTAATAAGGTCACTTTTTATAAAAATACTGTCTTTTTTTGACAAACGTGATTCTATCTTATTCAATGACGCCGCCGCCGCTTTCATATCAGCCTGAACGTCCTGGTATTGCTTGTCGAGCCGTTCTTTTTCCACTGCTATAGCCTCGGTCTGCTCGTTGTAGTTAATCAGGTTGTTTTCCTGGTTAAACCGCAGCAGCCTTCTTTCTGCATCTTTCAGGCGCTGGCTGGCTTTTTTAACCTGCTGCTCGAAATACTTCACTACCTGGTCAGTCTGGCGCGCTCTGAGGCTCTTATAGTTGTGAATAAAAACTTTTGTGAGAATTTTTAACGTTTGCTGACATACTCCCGGATCTTTAGAGTTGTATGCAATGCGGATAAAATCTGAATTCTGAACCCTGGTAACCTGCGCCCTTGATATGGCCTGAATACTGTATATCGGATGGTTATACTGAAGCAGCTCATAAACGAAATTCGAATCACTACTTTGGTAATAACCCATCAGGTTTTGAACCGTTTGATAATAATCATTTTCTTCCACGCCCGGGGGAACAATTGCGTCTTTTTGACGCGGCTCGGTAGCTTTTTGCTGCGTGTCGAGAAACCGGAAATCCTGCATAACATATTCTGAATAGTCTGTTATCCGGCTTTGCTCACGGCTGGCTGTATCCAGTTGGCGGGATGATTTGATTTGGCGGCCAACAATCAGGCGCTTACCTGATTCTATGGACTCGCCTGAAATGTTATTCCAGTTTTTAATATCATTAACTGATACATCGTATTGCTGAGCAATGGAGTAAAGGGTTTCCTTGCTTCTAACGGTGTGGTACTGATATTGGGTACGCCCGGTGGCGGACTGCCCGGCCTGGGAACCCACACTCACCATCAGGCGATCGCCTACTTTAATTTCAGCATCCCTAAGGTTATTTAAGCTCATCAGTTCGCCGACAGTCATCCCATAACTATCAGCTATAGATGCCAGTGATTCGCCGTAACTCACCGTGTGATAACTACCATTCGTTAAGCTATCTCCAGAGGAGAGAACTTGTTGAGATGTTTTATTTTGAGAGGTGCTTTTTTGCCGGGTAATACTTTGAATCCTGCTTTTTTCCTGCTGCAGTTCCTGGTTAAGCTCTTGTATTCGTTTTTCTTTTTCTTTTATTTCTTCAATCCGGTCACGCTCAGCTCCCGTTTGGCCATATTTTACGACAAGATCCTTAACTTCTTTGGGTACTATGCGCTGCAGCTCATTGTATTGTCTTTCAGAAACATATCCCGGATTAGGCTCCTCAAGGCAAAGATGCTGGGCTAAAAGTCTTATGGCCGTTTGCTCTCTGGTGCTGCGGGAATTAACGATTTTGATAATATTATCAAACTGCATGTTGGTAGTGTAGTAGTCTACCCGTGTTCTGGATTGTGTCTCTGCTGAGTACCCTGAACCGATACCTGTATAAACGGTCGTTTCAGAGGAATAGCTTTTGGGCTGATTTCGGCTGAAAAAATAAACAGAAATAGCCAATATTATAGGTACTCCAAGCAGTAGAAGTATATTATTTTTCAGCAGACGTATAAAATTGTTTATATCCATTAGTCCAGCCCTTTAATTTTGTTAAACTTCATTCCCACCAATTCCTGCAGCTGGTCGTATGAACTTTTGAAAGCAGCTTTTTGTTTGGCGAATTCTGTTTGACCTCTGCGTTGAAATTCCTTTAATCGGGTCATCTCTGCTGTTGATATCTGGCCATTCACAAATTGATTTTCTGCCATCTGCATTTGTACGTAGGTCCACTGCAGGTAATCATTCGTTATCTTTAGTATTCTTTGGCTTTCGAGTAAGTTATTATAGAGTGTTATGACTTCCCGGCGTATTTGCTTGGCTACTTCGCGCTCGCGGGCCATGGATATCTCAACCCATTTTTTTTGCTTATTGATCCGGTTGCGCCTGTCTATAATTGAAGAAAATGGCAGCCTTACATAAAGCCCCAGCTCATAGTTGAACCTCCTTGATTCTGAATAATAAAATTCCGGTTCCTGAAAGCCTTCATTCCAGTCATTATAGTACCACCTTCCGTTATTGAGCTCCGAACTCAAGCCAAAATGTTCAAGAATATTTCGTTTCTCCGTCTTCACATTGTAACGATAAAAATCTGTTTTGAGATTTTCGAACCTTACACTGGGTGAATTTTCAACTGCTGTGTCAAGTAAAGCAGAAAGAGGGGGGAGGTATTGGGTAATATCGTCTGTTAAAGGATTAAAATATTGCCGGTTATTACGTTGTCCAAAAACTGTGCTAGCATATAAAAACACTATGGCTATCAACAATATATGCCTCATAATCGATCCTAAATTATATCTGATAAATGATTTGCTTTGCAATTTATGTATTTTAAATTGAAAATTAAACAAGTTTGTGCTATCTGTTATAACCTATCTATAAAAGTTTTCCATAAGTTATAAACATATTTTGTTATTGGAGCTTTCAAATTTTAAGTTTTGAATCAAAGTGCCGGCCTGTTTTTGTCCGTTCAACGGACAATTCAGACCAAAAACGGACACTTTTATACATTTTCTTTTTGGAACACTGCGGGGATGGTTTTAAGGATAATCTTTATATCCAACCAAAACGAGTTGTTCCTTGCATACTGGTTATCCAGAGCTTTTCTTTCTTCATCCGACATTTCGCTTCTGCCCCGCTTATAAACCTGCCATAACCCTGTAATTCCTGCCGGTCCCATGAAACGTTCTCCCCATCCATCCGATGTAAGCAGCTCAGCCTCATACAGCGGCAGCGGGCGATTACCGACTATGGACATATCTCCCTTTATTACATTAAACAGCTGTGGCAGCTCGTCGATACTGGTCTTTCTGAGGAAAGCACCCACTTTTGTGATTCTCGGATCATCCTTGATTTTAACGAAGGCCGATTGTGGGCTTTCTCTTTTTTGTCTTAAATAATGATTTTCACAAATCTCTTTCCCTTCGATATACAAAATGGGAGAGCAGGGATGGCCTAATCGTTTACAATCAGGACATTCTGTATCCAGCTCGTTATTACTGTCCTCATCTTCAAGGGCTGAATACTGGTTAAGATGTTTAAGATCCTTTAGCTTCTGATCCGCCCCGGTAAACATTGAGCGAAATTTGTAAAAGTCAAATACATGGTATCCTGTGCCGACTCTTTTGGAAGTATAAATAAGTGGCCCTTTCGATTCAAGCTTAATTGCCAGGGCTGTAAGTATGAGAATGGGCGATAGTATGATTAAAATGAGTGAGGCAAAAGCGATATCGAAAGCCCGCTTGATAAAAGGCATTTTGTATTCCTGAGGATCATGTTTTGGCCGGGTAGAAGTTTCATAATCCTGTTTATATCTTTTAAGAAAAGAGATTCGCTGGTATAATTTTTCCAGATCCAGCGGGGTAGGGTATACATCGTCTATTTTGTTTTGCAGGGCTTCCTGGATAGCTTTCGGGTCAAAGCTATGAGTTATGAGAATAAAAGGTGTTCTCGGATATATTTTTTTGGACTGAAGGAGCTTGTATATTTCTATTCCATTGACGCCTGGAATGTGCATTTCACATAAAATTGCGTCTACGGTTTCGTCGTGGGACAAAAAGCTGATAGCCGACAAGCTGTTTTCTTTGACCGTTAGGTTAAAATAATCACTCTCTTTCAGTGGATTAATCGTCTTCAGGTCACCCCCAATATATAAAAGGTGGTACTGATTTTTTTGTGAGCTATCCTCCTTATTATTATTTTCCATAAGTCCAATGAATTTCTAAAACTCTTTTTGCTAACTTCGTGCCAAATGTAATTCTATCCTTACTGCCAGTTCTTCCGGATTAAAAGGTTTTATGATATAATCATTGGCTCCCATTTTAAGGGCTTTAACTTTATCGGAACTGCCTTCAATGCCTGAAAGCATAATCAAGGGGATGTCCTTGAAATAACCGCTAGCTCTAATATTTTTTATAAACTCATACCCATCCATCCGGGGCATTTGTATATCGGCAACAATCAAATCGGGGATATTGCCTTGCTGAAGCCAGGCCATACCTTCTTCCCCGTTTTCTTTTGCTGTAACTTCATAATCTTTCTGAAGATAATTTTTCAGAAGGACCCTTATACTTTTTTCATCATCGATAACTAATACTTTCTTTTTCATATAAAAAACTAATTAGTACCATCCAGTTGTTATAATTTTAGCTAAAAATACAAATTCACATAAAGAATAAGAAATAAAAGCATAAAAATATTACTATTAAATTAAAAATCTAAACATTTACTCATTATTGATAAGCTTTTCATATTCCATTATTTCATCGCGATATTTTGCTGCACTAATAAAATCCAAATCTTTTACCGCTTTTTCCATTTCTTTTTTAGATTTTTCTATCGCTTTTTTGATTTGGTCCCTGCTCATATATTGTATCACCGGATCGGCAGCCACATCATTTTCTAACGCACCGGCATAAGCTTTTCCCTCAGGTTGGGTTTTGGAATCAGCTACGCTGGTCTGACCAAGAATCTGATTGGTAGACTTGATTATTTGTTTCGGGGTGATGTTATGCTTTTGGTTGTATTCTATTTGTTTTGCGCGCCGCCTGTTCGTTTCATCGATAGTTCGCTGCATAGAATCCGTGATAGTATCAGCGTACATAATTACCTTGCTGTTGAGGTTTCTTGCTGCCCTGCCGGCGGTTTGCGTCAGGGAGCGTTCCGAACGCAGGAATCCTTCTTTGTCTGCATCAAGGATTGCCACCAGGGATACTTCAGGTAAATCCAACCCTTCCCTGAGAAGGTTCACTCCAACGAGGACGTCTATAACGCCTGTGCGCAGGTTACGCATAATTTCAACCCGCTCCAGCGTGTCTATATCTGAATGGATATATTGAGATTTAATATTAATATTAGACAGATATTTTTGCAGCTCTTCCGCCATTCTTTTTGTCAGCGTGGTTATTAAAATACGCTCATTATTTGAAGAGCGCTCCCGGATTTCCTCCAGCAGGTCGTCGATTTGATCCTGGCTCGGTCGTACCTCTATTTCCGGATCGAGAAGGCCAGTGGGACGAATGATTTGCTCGACAACGACTCCCTCGGATTTTTGTAATTCATAATCGGCCGGCGTGGCGCTGACAAAGATGATCTGGTTAATCATTGAATCAAATTCATGAAACTTCAGGGGGCGGTTATCCAGTGCGCTAGGTAGCCTGAATCCATATTCCACGAGGTTTACTTTTCTTGACCTGTCGCCGCCGTACATGGCGTGAATCTGCGGGATGGTGACATGGCTCTCGTCGATTACCAACAGGAAATCATCCGGGAAATAGTCGATCAAACAAAATGGTCTGGAACCGGGCTTGCGTCCGTCGAAATAACGTGAGTAGTTTTCAATACCCGAGCAGTAGCCCAACTCTTTCATCATTTCCATGTCGTAAGTCACCCTGTCTTCAAGCCTTTTTGCTTCAAGATGCTTCCCATTCTCTTTAAAATAATCGATTTGTTCCTTTAAATCATCCTGTATTTCTTTTATAGCGCCATGCATTTTATCCTGGGAAGTGACGAATATGTTGGCAGGATAGATATTGATGTCTTCGTATTCCTCGATGACTTGTCCGCTATCGGGATCAATAGATTCTATGGTCTCAATATCATCTCCCCACATTGAAATGCGGAAAGCAAAATCAGCGTAGGCCGGAAACACGTCTATAGTGTCCCCTTTCACTCTGAAATTTCCGCGGTTAAATTCGGCCTCAGTACGGGAGTATAACCCTTCTACAAGACTGAATAGCAATTGATTCCTGCTGATGTTCTGCCCCACCGATAAGCTCAGCACATTATTGGTAAAGTCATCGGGATTTCCTATACCATAAATCGATGAAACCGACGAAACCACAATAACGTCTCTGCGTCCTGATAGCAGAGAAGAGCTGGCGCTTAACCTCAGCTTTTCGATTTCCTCATTAATGGAAAGATCTTTTTCGATGTACGTATCTGTGACAGGGATATAGGCTTCGGGCTGGTAATAATCATAATAGGAAACAAAATACTCTACCGCATTATCAGGAAAAAACTGTTTGAATTCTCCGTACAATTGAGCAGCTAACGTTTTATTATGGCTTAGCACCAGGACAGGCCTTTGAACATTTTCAATAACATTGGCAATGGTAAAGGTTTTACCCGATCCGGTGACGCCAAGCAGCGTTTGAGCCTTATCACCACGCTCTAATCCTTCGGTAAGCTGTTTTATGGCCTCAGGCTGATCGCCGGTGGGCTTAAATTCTGACGTTAATTGAAATTGCACTGCTACTCTTTTTATTTTATGCAAAACTAATGGTTATTTTCACGCTTGCCAAGCTAAGCGCTGCGGAGGAATCAGTGGTTATAAACTACCTGTTTTTTTCGAGGGTGGCGATAACCGGAAAATGGTCTGAGAAAGAAGGCGTATCAATTTCATACCATGTGGCTTCAAAGGATTTATCATGAAGGATGTAATCAATTCTTATGGGAGGCAGGTTCTCATTGTGTGTATTACCAAAGCCTTTCCCGAAGGAGTTGAATGGATCGGTAAGCGACTGGCTTAAATTGTGATAGGCATAGGAGAGGGGAGTGTCATTGAAATCTCCACATAACACAACCGGGTAAGGACAGGTTGACAGGTGCTCTTTCAAAAGCCTGACTTCCCTGGTGCGGCGGTTGTAGGCACTATTAAATTTGCGAAACATACTAAAAATACGCTCCTTTGATTTTACCGACTGCCAACGGCTTTTTTGATCAAAAAGATCTTTTTCTTTTTGAAGCTTTATGGAGGCCAGTTGCATATTATAGATTCTGAAGGTGTCTTTATTGTATAGCAAGTCATGATAAATGGCAAATTTAGAAGTTTGATTCTGAAGAAAACCTTTATCTATGACAGGCATATGAGAAAATGTAAACAAACCCTGGACAGGAGCTGACAAGTTATTCTTACTGTTCCACTCAATGCTGGTTGCTTTGGAAAATTCCTGAAGTCTTTTTTTTGTCATAAAACATTCCTGCAGGCAAAGTATCTTAGGATTTTCCTTTTTTATGTAATCCGATATTTTATAAATTAATTCTTCCTTGTGAGGTGAATAGCGGTTAGTTTTGATATTATAAGTAATTACTTTGAATCCTTGTTTGTCGTTTTCTTTGCTTTCTGCGCCAAAGCCATAATGGCGGTCAATATGATTCCAGCCGGCAAGAATCCCGATTAAGGAAATCATAAGGTATTTGCTTTTGGTGACCGTCCAGAAAACAATAAACAAAATGTTGGCTATTAGCAGCGCAGGATATGTTAATCCCAGCACACCAAATAACCATCCCGGAGAAGGGGGGATATAGTAGGAGAGGTAGCTTAAAAACAAGAGAAGTGTTAATAAGCTATTGATTCCTACCAGTAGTCTTTTAAGTAGTCCGGGTCGATTTTTCTTTTTCACTGCTTGTTGTTTCTGTCAGGTTTCAAAGTTACTGATATGGGGAAATGGTCTGAATAATCCTTTTGAAAAGTTTTAAACGACTGCACGTTGAAATAATTATCGTGAAAAATATAATCAATCCTTGCCAGCGGGAGGAAACCGTTGTATGTAGTTCCAAAATGACGACCATGCCCTCTGAAGGCATCGTTGAGAATGTCAGTCATCTGATTATGAACATAAGATACCGGTGTGGAGTTAAAATCTCCGCAGGCTATAACAGGATAAGGCGATTGTTTAATAAGCTCCTTCAGCTCTTTCACCTGAATGGCTTTTTTTAGAGAGGAGCTTTTCATTTTCCAGTAAATATTTTTCATACTGTGCTTAAACTGATCGTCTGCCACCGCATTTTCCTTCAATCCACTTAGAAACTCATAATCATTTTTTTCAAAATGCCATGACTCCAGATGGACGTTAAAAATACGTATTGTATCTCCCTGATAAATGATATCCGTATAAATACAGTAATTGCCAACACTATTGGCAAACTGATGGCGCTGCCTGTTGACAACAGGATACTTTGTAAAGGTAGCAAGCCCCCAGTGGTAGTCTTTGCGGCGGGTTTGAAAATAGTCGATATGGTAGTTCCGGGCGGGTTGAATAGCCAGCAGCGTATCCATAACGGCAAAATCAGGGGTGTCTTCGTTATAGAATTCCTGAAAGCACAAAACGTCACGCTTGTGTTCCTCCAGGAACCTGTACATTTTATGATGCGTATCACTGGAATCAGTACGCCAGTTATAGACATCGAAAAATTTTACATTATACGACATCAAACTAAGCCCGCTTGCCTTTTCCAAACCGGAATCGCCCGATTGATATACCGATCCTACATGCGACCAGCCAAGAACAATAGCCAGTAAAGAGAAAAGAAACCACCATTTTTTTCTGAACAGCCACAGAAGGATGAACAGAAAGTTAAGTATGAACCAAAACGGATAAGTTATTCCGAAAAAAACGGGAAACAGTATTTGTGCCGGAGTAAGGTGGTAGCTTAGATAAGACAACAACAATCCCAGTAAGGATAAAATATTCAGAACCAGCATTAGCTTTATCCAAATGCTGCTTTTGCCTGACTCTGATTGATATAATCGTCTTTCCTGCATCTATTCGTTGCTGCTGTTTTTGAATAGGATTTCCTTTTCTTCCTTAGTCAGGCTCTCATAACCGGAGCGGGAGATTTTATCCAGAATTTTATCGATTTGTTTTTGTCGCGCCTGCTTCTTGGCATTGTATTCCTCGTCAGTCATGGGCCGGCTATTGACATGGATATCTTCAAAATGCGATCGCCTTTTCTTTTTCCTGCCGGTGGAAACTCCGGGCCATTTAATACGGTCGAAGAAAGCTCCCAATTCCCTTCCCTTACGTAGGTTGCTGGCGTAGAGAAATCCCCACACCGCTCCTCCGAGGTGGGCGATGTGGCCGCCTGCATTGCCTTGTTGAATACTAAAAATGTCGAGGACAACAAAAAATATAGCTATGTATTTAAGCTTCACCTTGCCGAGGAATATTAACATTACCGAATAATCAGGAACATAAGTTGAAATGGCTATCAGCACTGCCAGGACGGAAGCTGAAGATCCTAAAGCCAGAGCATGTGGCAATGCATCTGAAAAAACGGGAAAAATATTGAATGCCAATATAAAAAAGACAGCTCCCGCCAAGCCTCCGAAAATATAGGTTTTGACTAATTTACTATCGGTCAAATACTCTACGAAAATCCTTCCACCGAAATAGAGGATAATCATGTTAAACAAAATATGGAAAAAACCCTCCTGCAAAAACATATAAGTAACAAGGGTCCATGGCCGCATGAATAATTGTCCGATATGAGAGGGTACAGAGAGCCATTCTGTTACTTTGGAAATGCCTGTGATTTTCGACTGGCTGTCAATTTCAAAAAGCCACAAAAAGAGGTTGATAATATTCACCACAATAAATACAGCCACATTAACAAGTACTAGCCTGGCCAGAGGCGAATTGCTTTTAAAAAAGGCTATCATGTTATCAAGTGGCGATCTGTTCTGTCCGTACATCATATTAATCGTACAATTTATGATTTAATTGCCAGTATTTTAATAACGCAAAGCCAAAAATCATTCCACCCAGATGGGCAAAATGGGCCACGTTGCCTCCGGTGTTTACAAATCCTGAATACAGCTCAATAGCTCCCAGGATAATAACAAAATATTTTGCTTTCATCGGAATGGCAAAATAGATATAGAGCACTGCATTGGGGAAGAGCATGCCAAAAGCCAGTAGCACGCCGAATACAGCCCCTGAGGCACCTATCACATTGGGGAGGTTGAGGTAGTAAATTTTATAATTGTACATAAAATCAATTGCGCTTTGCATGGCTGTCATATCCCCGGGGGAGACCTTGAGGGTTTGATAGCTCTCACGAAACTGCTGAAATTGCTGATAAATCTCACCCGAATATTGATTAATCTGGAAGGTATGCTCGTTTACCAGCGCATTCAATGCGCTCATCGAGGGGTTATCCAGGAACGTATTCATCAGATCAAGCGTGGGGGCCATTTGGAAATAGAAGACAACGTAGTGGGTAACCGCAGCGCCTAAACCTGTAAATATGTAAAAAAACAGGAATTTCCTGGGACCCCAGACATTTTCCAATACCCGCCCAAGCATCCACAGAGCAAACATGTTAAAGAGGATATGAGCAAATCCTCCGTGCATAAACATGTGCGTGATAAGCTGGTAAGGCTGAAATTTTTCAGCAGCAAAGTAATGTAACCCCAGCAGATCGGTTAAATTAATGCCAAAACTTCCCTCAAAAGTAATTGTGGCCAGAAAGAATATGGCATTGATGATTATAAGATTTTTTATTACCGGCGGTAAAATTTTCCAGCCGCCTGGTCTGAATGAATCTTGACTCATATCTGGTTTTATGTTTTATTCAAATTTTGCTTCAAGTTCTTCCGGTTTAATTATAGTGACCACCCGCTTTCCTGAGGGCGATTTATCAGGCACTTCGCATGCAAACAGACTGTTGATTATGCTTTGCATTTCTTCTTCAGCCAGGACTTTGCCCTGCTTTACCGCCATATTTCTAGCCATTGCGAAGGCTAAATTAATGTTTTTATTGTTTTTTACCTCAATTTGATTGTTTCGATAACTTTCAATCATGCTATCCAAAAAGCTGTCGATATCTTCTCTGTCGCTTATGTCCGAGGGCATGCCATAAATTTTGAATGTATTGCCCTGAGGATTTTTTATGTTAAATCCCAGGGCATGGAGTTCATCCATAATTTCACGCACCAACTCGGCATCTGCGGCCGGGAATGTAACATTCTTCGGGAATAATTGTTGCTGACTGCTTTGTTTCCTTTGGTTCAGGCGGCGAAGAAATTTCTCATAAAGGATACGCTCATGCGCAGCCTGCTGGTCGATGACCATCAATCCCGATTTTACGTTGGTAATGATGTATCTTCCGGCCGCTTGAAGAAAAGCGCTTTGCTGCCCGGTGGACTCATCCATATCCGACTCCAGCCTGCCTGATACATTGGCAGGCTGCCCGGCCGCAGGTTCTTGTTTCTCTTCCCTGGGCTGCAGCTTATATAGCTGGTCCCAGTTCTCAAGGTTTCTTCTCTGCCGGCCATGTTCCATCTGAGTCTGGGAGCCTTTTTGTTTGAAAGGGTTATAATCCGGATCTATTTCTATTTGTGGCGGTTTTTTTTTTTTGGGGGGTTTTTTGGGGGCTACATCCCTAGAAGGATCCAAAACAAAAACAATACTTGGGGGCAGATTTAATTTTTCGTTGGCCTT
>CAYFQK010000005.1:30917-41948 GCA_964345255.1 uncultured Bacteroidales bacterium
TCCCACTCCCTGTGCTTTCGCTCATACCCCCCTATCGCCTCCACTCCCACGGTCTGATTTCTGAGGGGGATTTTGAGGGGCCTACATCCATAGAAGGATCCAAATCAAAATCAATACTGGGTGACAGATTGAATTTTCCGATGGCCTGTTTTACAGCTGACCTTAAAATGGAATACAGGGCTTGCTGGTCGCGGAATTTTACTTCTGTCTTGGTTGGGTGGATGTTCACATCGATGTGGTTGGAGGGAAGCTTCAGGTAAATAAAATACGACGGGTAATGTCCTTCCGGAAGAAGGTCTTCAAAGGCATCCACCACCGCATGGTTAAAGTAAGGGTGTTTTATAAACCGCCCGTTCACGAAAAAATATTGCTCGCCTCTTCTTTTTCTTGCGTATTCCGGTCTGCCGATATAACCTTCGATGTGCGCTATGGCTGTTTCCGACTCCAGCGGGATGAGTCTTTTTTTAAAGGAATCGCCGAATACTTCCACAATTCTCTTTTTGATATTGTTTTGATCGAGCTGATAGATAGTTTTTCCGTTGTTTATCAGACTGAATTGTATGGTGGGATGCACCAGCGCTATCCGCTGAAATTGCTCCAGGATATGCCGGTATTCTGCATTGTCGGACTTAAGAAAATTTCTTCGCGCCGGGACATTAAAAAAGAGATTTTTAACACTTATGGTCGAGCCGGCCGGCAACGTTTCAGGCTCCTGAGCTTTTACTTCCGATCCTTCAACGACTATTTTAGTTCCAAGGTCATCCTCATGCCTTCGTGTTTTTATTTCCATGTGAGATATCGCTGCGATGGAAGCCATCGCTTCGCCACGAAAGCCCATCGTTTGTATGGAGAAAAGATCGTCGGCTTGACGTATCTTCGACGTAGCGTGCCTCTCCACACTCAACCGGGCGTCTGTTTCCGACATGCCACACCCATTATCCACCACCTGGATAAGGGTTTTACCGGCATCTTTGAGAATAAGTTTAATCTCTCCGGCCCCTGAATCTACGGAGTTTTCCATTAGCTCTTTTACTACCGAGGCGGGGCGCTGTATCACCTCTCCAGCCGCTATCTGGTTGGCTACATTGTCAGGCAGCAACTGAATGATATCTGGCATATTTCTCCTTTTTCCGTTTAACTTCCCAGAATAAACATCAACAATAAAATTATCAAAGCAAGATAAACCAATGTTACTCCCATTGATTTCTTACGTTTTTTACGATGCCATTTGCGCTCCATTTCCTGCCGCAGGCCCTGTGCACCTGATAATCTTTGTTCTCTTTCCCACTTACGTTGCTCACGGGCTTCCTTCTCCGGATCATAATACCTGGGTTTAATGTGGAATTGTCTCGGACCTTGAGTTTTAAAAAAGGTTAATTTCATTGTTCCTCACATTGATTCACTTTTCCCTTCAAATTTATTACAAAAATAGTCTTTTTGAAGCAGAGAATTAAATTGCCGGCAGTTGTTTAAGAGCAAAAGAATTTGCAATTTTGCCGAAACGCACAAAGGGAATCCGGTATATTTTTTAGTCCGGAGCTGTACCCGCAACTGTACTCTCTGTCAATGTATTTGCACAATCCACTGGTTCCAGGAAGGAGCATTTATGTAGGAGAAAGCCAGGAAACCTTATGCGTAAGTTATTTAATGCTTTCGGGATAAAAGCGGTATATATGATAAGATTCAAACTATTAGCTGTTGCAAGCCTTATACTTTTTTTCAGCGCTTGTAACAGGAAGGAAAAGCCGGAAAATAAAGGCGCTGATATTCAAAGAATTACACCGGATTATGCTTCACGGTTTTCTTTTGGACAATACAAAGGGTTCAGAGTTATTTTTTTTCACGATCCCTGGCAGCCCGAAAAGATAGCCCATCGTGTTTTGTGCCTTCCAAACGATAAAAAACGTCCCGACTCATCTGAAGCCTTTAAAATCATCCGGACACCGGTAAAAAAAATAGTTTCCATGTCGGGAACACAAATCGCCGCGATAAATATACTTAATGAGCTGTCCACAATTGCTGGAGTAGGGGATAAGAAGCTTATCAAGCAACCCTATTTAAAAGCAGAAATCAAAAAAAATGAAATCAGACAGGTAGGGGCCAGTAAAAGTTTTAACAACGAGGTGCTAATGTCGCTGAATCCGGATATTGTCCTGATATCCCCCTTCAAAGGGCAATCACACAAAAAGCTCAAAGAACTTGGAATGAAAATTCTGCCCTATGCTGATTACATGGAGCCTCATCCCCTGGGAAGGGCTGAGTGGATTAAAGTAATGGGGGCGCTATATGGAAAAGAAGCACAGGCACGGGATTATTTCGAAGAGGCGAAAAAGCGCTATAAGGAAATAAAAGCCCTTACCAAAGATATAGACTCTAAACCCACGGTTTTTTCGGGAAAGCCATATGGCGGGGTATGGTACATGCCCGGGGGTGAAAGCTACATGGCTCATTTTTTTGAAGATGCCGGGGCACATTATCTATGGAAGGACAGCAAACAGGCAGCCAGCATGGCCCTGGATTTTGAAACGGTTTATGCCCAGGCGGCCCGGGCTGATTTTTGGAAATTGGTGGTGAAAGCAGAAAACGGGTATAGCTACCACGATTTATTATCAGAAGATGAGAGGTATGGCGATTTTAAGGCGCTAAAAAACCGGAAGGTCATAGTTTGCAATGTGGCCACAACGGCCTATTACGAAAAAGGAGCCCTGGAACCTGAAATCATCCTGGCAGACTTTATTAAGGCTTTTCATCCTGATATCCTTTCACGGCATCAGCCGGAGTATTTTAAAATTTTAAAGAAGTAAGCCTATGCAATCCTTCGCAAATTCATTGGCAAAAAGAAATACTTCGGTAGTATTGATGGCATCAATTCTCGTGGTTGTTGCTTTCCTGTTCCTTTTAAATTTAACTACCGGGTCTGTAAATATACCCTTTGCTTCAGCCTTACATATTCTTTTGGGAAATGAAGCCGCTACTGAAGCCTGGAACAATATCATCATCAAATCGCGCCTTCCGCAGGCTCTTACTGCGCTTATTGCCGGCGCTTCCCTGGCTGTAAGCGGATTGCAGATGCAGACACTCTTCAGGAATCCATTAGCCGGACCGGCAGTTCTGGGCATAAGCTCGGGTGCGAGCCTTGGCGTGGCCATTGTTTTATTGATTGTAAGTGGGCTGACAGGCGTTTCCTTGGGAAGTATCGGGCTGGTAGGCGATATGGGTGTATCCATTGCCGCTTTTCTCGGAGCGCTGGCGGTTTTGGCCCTTATTATGCTGGCATCGCGCTACACGGCCAGTAACACCGTGCTTTTGATAATAGGTATTATGATTGGGTATGCCAGCTCTTCTTTAGTTGGAATCCTGAAGTTTTACAGCACGGCCTCCGATTTAAAATCGTATGTAATCTGGGGCCTTGGGAGTTTTTCGAATATTACGCTATCTGAAATGCCCCTGTTTATTATTGGCTTATCAGTTTTTCTTCTGCTTTCTTTTTTTATCATCAAGCCTATGAATCTCTATATGCTGGGAGAAAATTATGCTCAGAATCTGGGAGTCAATGTAAAATTAATACGTCTTCTTATGATTCTATTCTCGGGATTCCTGGTTGCCTTAACCACGGCTTACACAGGACCTATCGCTTTCCTGGGATTAGCCGTTCCGCACATAGCCAGGAACCTGTTTTTAACTTCCGACAACCGTATCCTGCTGCCCGGGGTTATCCTTACGGGGAGTGCCGTGGCCCTATTGTGCAACTTCATAGCCCGTTTGCCGGGATTTGAGGGAGCCTTGCCCATCAACACGGTAACTTCCATCATCGGGGCGCCTATAGTTATTTGGGTCATCATCAGGCAAAGGAGGGGATATGAGTAACACGCCTTTATTCACAAAGAATCTGACCATTGGATATCCCACGGGCCGGGAAAACCGTATCCTTCACAGGGCATTAAATCTTTCACTGCGCAAAGGCGAATTGAACTGTTTGCTCGGTCCGAACGGCGCGGGAAAATCTACCCTTTTGAAAACACTGGCCGGATTTACAGAAGCCATTGACGGAGAAGTATATATTATGGATCAGCCGCGAAATAATATCTCTTTCAGAAACCTGTCACATTTTCTGAGTGTAGTGCTCACCGACCGTATACAAATTCCCCATTCCAGGGTGATAGATATCGTCAGCATGGGGAGATATCCCTATACCTCTATTCTTGCCAGGTTTGGAGATGTGGATAAACGCATTGTGATGCAGTCGCTGAAGCAGGTGGAAATACAGCATATGAAATACCGGTATTTCGATGAAATTTCCGACGGGGAAAAGCAGAAGGTTATGATTGCTAAAGCCCTCGCTCAGGACACCCCGGTCATTATCCTTGATGAGCCGACAGCCTTCCTTGATTTTCCCAGCAAAATTGAAGTAATGCAAATCCTGCTTTGCTTGGCGAAAGATACCGGAAAATCCATACTAATGTCCACTCATGATGTGGAATTGGCGCTGCAGGTAGCCGATAAATTATGGCTTATGGATAAAGGAAAAAAAATTCGCACAGGAGCCCCTGAGGATTTAGTGCTCGACAACTCATTAAATCATTTTTTTGAAAAGGACTACATCTATTTTGACGAGCACAGGGGAACTTTTATCATGAAAAGTAATAATGATATGATTATCAATACCACCGGTGCGCAGCCTTACTTGTTATGGCTCAATAAAGCATTAAACCGGGCAGGATTTGATACATCAGAGAAAGCAGAAACAGAGAAACAGGTGAAAATAAATTCTAAAAATGATATTTTATTAATTTCGCAGGATGCTAAAGAAAAAAAGTTTCTCAGCATAGAATCTTTGATTAATTTTTTAAAAAGTAGTTTATGATAAAACAAGTTTTCACTGTTCTTTTCCTCGCATCTGGCCTTCTCCTTTATTCACAGGAGAATAGCATTCTCTTTGACGGACATACCAGCGACTGGCAAGAGCAACATTATTTAAGTTATGATGATCCGGATAATGATGGAGAATCTATCGAGCTTGAATCGCTGAAGGTCACCAATGACGGAGCGCACTTATACATTCAATTTACCCTGAAGGAAGATTTATTGCTCAACAGCAACAACGATTTGACTTTATATCTGGATACCGATCAAAACCTTGAGACCGGATATGAGGCTGGAAATATAGGCGCTGAGCTGCAATGGCGTTTCGGCGACAGGAAGGGAGATTTTATCCACAGTAAAGAACAGGTGTACCACAACGATTTAAAATTTAGTGCATTACCCACAGTTACGTCCGATACTTTTGAAATTAAAATAGGTTTGGACGTCAAACCTGACGGAATCAATCCTTTATTTAACGGCAATACATTTAACCTTTTGATAGCAAGTGAGGATGGGGGAGACGCCATCCCCAATGCCGCTGAAAAGCTTACTTATCACATTAATGAGGATCTTTACAATGCCTATGAGCCAGTCGGTATTTCGATTTCGGAGCAGGCCGATTTGCGGGTAATGTCTTATAATGTACTTCATGACGGAATTATGAAACCGGAGCGCCAGCCTTATTTTGAACGTGTTATGCAGGCTACAGCGCCTGATGTAATTGTTTTCAACGAATGCTGGGACACACGGGCAGTAGATATCAGGAACTTTCTGAATGACATACTGCCTCTTGGTGAGGGAAAGCAATGGCAGGCTGTTAAAAAAGACGGAGGGAATATCATTGCCTCAAGGTATTTTATCACCGATAGCTGGCATGTGAAAGATAATATGCGCATCACGGCTGCCCTTATAGACCTGCCCGATGAAGAATTACCACGCGATTTTTTGATGATAGGCGCTCATTTCCGCTGCTGCGATGCCAATGAAGCCCGCCAGCGTGAAGCGGATGCCTTTATTCAATTTGTGCTGGATGCTAAAACAACCGGAGGAAGGATTGATTTACAGGAAGGAACCCCAATAATGCTCGCAGGCGACTTAAACCTTGTGGGCGATGCACAGCAGCTCGAAACGCTTTTAACGGGTGATATATTAAATGAGGAGGCCTTCGGGCAGGGAGGAGCACCTGATTGGGATGGTTCTGGATTACAAGACGTTATATCTTATCATACCGACAAGCCCTATGCTTTTACATGGGTCAATAACGGAAGCTCATACTGGCCTGGCAGACTGGATTTTGGCATACTCTCAAACAGCGTAAGCCAGGTAGTTAAAAAGTTTATCCTGGAAACCACCAATATGCCGGAGGAACGACTGCAGCAATACGGCCTTCAGCCAAACGATACCAGGGAAGCGTCGGACCACCTTCCAAAAATAACTGATATTAAAATAAACAGAGACGTTTCGGCGCAATTGGCTGATAGATCGGCTGTTACTATTTTTCCTAACCCGGCCAGTAAAATGATTCAGATCAGTACCGGGGATGTTCATGTGGATAGTATCCGCGCTTTTTCTGCTGCCACCGGCCATCAGATGATGTCATTAGAAAGCGCAAATGATGGTAAGTCAGCATATAATATCAACATAGAAGATTGGGATAAAGGAATCTATATTTTCCAAGTGTCAGTAAAAGAATCTATCGGAGCCGTTTACAAAAAAATTCTTGTGCTTTAAACTGTTTCAGCTATGAATAAAATGAACTTAATCTTACTGGTAAGCGTAATATTTCTAATAAACATATCGGGTAAGCAAATGGAAAAAGCAGATTTGATAATTAAAAATGCAAGGGTTTATACGGTGAATGATTCTTTTGCAGTGGTAAATAGTTTTGCTGTTAAAGACGGCGTTTTCCTTGAAGTTGGAAATGAAGAACAAATTTCAGGCAAATACAGTGCTGAGCGTGTTATTGATTTGGAAGGCAAGCCAGTATATCCAGGATTTATAGACGGGCACTGCCATTTTTATCACTACGGAGTGAATAAATTAAGATATGCCGATTTGGTGGGAACCGAATCATTCAATGAAATTCTGGCGATTCTTAAAAATCATCACGATGAAAATCCCGCGGAGTGGTTGCTGGGTCGTGGCTGGGACCAGAATGACTGGCCTGTAAAAAAATTTCCAACAAATGAAGAACTCAACAATCTATATCCGGATACTCCTGTGGTTTTAACAAGAATTGACGGGCATGCCGTGGTAGCAAATGAGGAAGCGATTAAGCGTACCGGACTGGAAAAAGAAAATATTCCCAAAGGGGAGGCCATTTATGAGGACAGCGAATTTACCGGGGTGTTTCTGGAAGGAACGGCCGACCGTATAAAAGAAAAGATTCCTGAACCTGAAAGAGAAGAAAAGAAGCAGGCACTTCTGACAGCCCAGGAGGATTGTTTTGCCGTCGGGCTTACTTCTGTTTTTGATGCGGGATTGGATAAACCCGTAATAGAAATCATTGATTCCCTGCAAAAGGCCGGTGAACTGAAAATGCGCATGGATGTGATGCTGACGCCAAATGAGGAGAACATTAATTCGTATGTGAAGAAAGGACATTACAAAACGGATCGATTGCATATCCATTCCATTAAACTATACGCTGACGGGGCTTTGGGTTCGAGGGGTGCCTGTTTACTGGAACCTTATTCTGATGCGCCCGATACGTATGGGATACTTGTAAAATCTCCTGATTATTACAGAGAGATGTTTGAGATGGCATACGACAACAATTACCAGGTAAATACCCATGCTATTGGGGATTCGGCGGTGCGTTTTCTCCTGAATGAATACAGCAAGTATCTGGACGAAGATAATGACCGTCGCTGGCGAATAGAACATGCCCAGATCGTTCATCCCGATGATTTTCAAAAATTTGGAAAGTTTAATGTAATTCCTGCTATACAAGCCACGCATGCCACATCGGATATGTACTGGGCAGACGAGCGAATAGGTGAAGCAAGAATGAAAGGCGCCTATGCCTTCAAAGATTTAATGGAAGAAAACGGCTGGATCGTGAATGGCACAGACTTCCCCATCGAAAATATCAGCCCGCTTTATACCTTTTATGCCTCTGTAGCCCGCAAAGACCTGGAAGGATACCCTGAAGAGGGCTTCCAAATGGAAAATGCACTCAGCCGGGAAAACACACTTCGCTCCATGACCATATGGGCCGCCAAAGGGAGTTTTGAAGAAGAGGAAAAGGGAAGTATCGAACCCGGAAAAAAAGCCGATTTTGTGGTCCTTGACCGGGATATCATGCAAGTAAAAGAAGAAAAAATCCCGGAAACTGAGGTGTTGAAAACATTTTCGGCAGGAGAGAAGGTCTACGAAAAATAATTCATAACTCAAGTTTCGCATTTCTGTTAAAATCATGAATATTAATCTTTTATTAAAAGATTGTTTTTATAAATAGTTCTATATCAAATTCTAATATTTTCCAATTTTGCTATATGACTATCTTGGTGAATCTTGGTGCCTTTGTGTCTTGGTGGCCTTCTGGAAAGTCTGCCACAAAGGCACGAAGACTCAAAGTAACACAAAGTTATATATTAAATGACGTTAACTTATTGAATTACAGCATTCCACTATTCCGATTTTTAAGTGCGAAACTTGAGTTCATAATTGAACGCTATTTGAGCGTTAAAAAAAAGCGGGATTATTTCTGACCCCGCTTTTTTTATAGTTCAATAAATCGGCTTTTAAAAGTTGTTGTTCTTTGCAATCAGCTTGTTGTAATCCACGCTTTCAATAAAACGCTGCTGGATTTTCAAAATATGCCAGGTATCCTTCAGCATACTTTTTGTTTCAAACAGAATCGACAAGTAAAGCATACTTTTTTTGGTACTGTCTTTTTGTTTTTTGATACGCTTGATTTGATTCTTTCTTAGCGATTCTACCAACTCTACTAATTTTTCATTCTGTTCACTGGCTACAGTCAGGTCTTTATGATTATGATTTTTCACATTCGAGGAAATCTCGAAGAAGTAATCGGATAACTTATTGGAGAGGTTAATCAGTTCTTCTCTTTGCTCCTGCGTGAATGTCTTGTGATTGTTATCTATATGAAAATAAGACTGATCATAAATAGTCCTGATAGATCGAGTTAATTCCCTTAAATAGTCAATAACCTGTACATAATTATGACCGCTGTCTATATCTTGTTCCTCCAGTTTATTTACCGTATAATAAAGATTCTCCTTCTGCTCTTTAGCGCTTTTACGTAAAGTATTCATTTCCTTACCGGTTTCTTTAAGCCCGTGCCGGTCTTCATTAGCGACGCCCTCAATAATATCATGATAAATTTTAGAGATGCTTGACAGCGTGCCTATTATCGTTCGGTTACACTGTAATAAAATATTTTGACGATTGCTAAGCGTCGAATCGTATTCTCGTTGTTTTTTACGTTCTTCTTTTTCGGATTCCTTTTTCTTGTGGATGGCATGGGTTCTTATTATAAAGAAAACCGCCAGACCAACCATTAAGGCAATGGCCACCATTCCACCAAAATTGATTATCATGGCAAACACAAAGGCTGCAGTAAAGGCTATCAATGCCGTAAAAAACCAACCCCCGATTACAGTCACCACTCCGGAGATTCTGTAAACCGCACTTTCTCTTCCCCAGGCTTTGTCGGCAAATGTAGTTCCCATCACCACCATAAAAGTCACATAGGTAGTGGATAAAGGAAGTTTTAGCGAAGTAGCAAAAGAAATAATTATACTTGCCACCACAAGGTTAACCGATGCTCGTATTAAGTCGAAAGACACCCCTTCATTCTGTTTGTCTTCAGGAACAGTAAATCGTTCCTCCATTTTCTTTAGCCAGGAATCAGGAAGTATTTTCTTTATAGCATTGTTTAAATTTATGCCGGCGCGTACCAGGGCCCTGATAAAAGGATAAGATTGAAATCTTTCTTCCCCTTCCCCCTGGCGGCTCAAATCGAGTGTTGTAGTAACTACGCTTTTAGCTTTTTTTGATTTCCACAGGGTAATCACCATAAGAATTCCGGCACCAAGCAATATAAGGGTAGGTGTCTCCACAGCTCCTGAAAGCTGTTGCATACCAACAACTTCGGGATTGGTAGAGGCCGCATCCGAGTATATCTGGAAAGAGGAAAATCCGGCAAGCGGGACCCCGATAAAGTTTACCAGGTCATTGCTGGCAAAAGCCATAGCCAATGCGAAAGTACCTACCAGCACAATCACTTTCAGAATATTAAACTTAATGATGTAGGAGAGGAGCTGAAGCACTATGCTCCAGGCCAAAAAACTGATACCTAATATGACTAATGCGTTTGATTGAATCCATTGGTGCTGTTCATCGGTTATTAAAGCTGAACCTTTGGCTCCTTTGATAAGGATAAAATAAGTAATGGCAGTAATGGCTATGCCGCCCCATAAAGCGCCATAATATTTCAGTGTTTTTTCATATTTGAAGGAGAATATTAAACGCGTAAAATACTGCACAATCGAACCGAGCGCGAAGGCAACTACTATAGAAAGAAGTATTCCGGCAATGATGGCAAGCGCCTTTCCCGTGTTGATATATTCATGGAGCCCTGTATCGGGGGCTTCGATGGCTTTAAGCAGGGATACGGCCACGGCGGCTCCTAACAGTTCAAAAACAATGGAAACCGTAGTAGATGTGGGCAAGCCCATGGTATTAAAAACATCGAGAAGAATCACATCGGTGAGCATTACGGCAAGGAAAATGATCATGATTTCCTTGAAATAAAACATCTCCGGATGGAAGATTCCTTTGCGCGCCACTTCCATCATTCCACTTGAAAATGTAGCTCCCGCCAGCACGCCTAATCCGGCAATAATCATGATGGTACGGAAAGTTGCTACCTTTGAACCTATGGCGGAATTCAGAAAATTTACCGCATCATTACTTACTCCTACTATCAAATCGGAGATAGCGAGGGTAAAAAGAACTATGACAAGAATTAAATAAATAGTCTCCATTTCATGGTTTTTCTTTACTCGAACTTTGGCGCAATATTACTACCTATCTGATAAAAAAGAGATGCGACGAAATTAATAAATTGTTACTTACAAAAAAAGCCGGGATAAATTCCCGACTTTATTTTTTAATAACTTAAATTATTTTGTGTTAACC
>CAYFQK010000006.1:0-36097 GCA_964345255.1 uncultured Bacteroidales bacterium
CTTGACCAGATGTATTTCCCGGAGCACCCCGTTCAATCCCTCCGGGATTGGGAGATGTGTAGCATACGCCATACCCCGGGCTTCGCCCAGGGTTAATACCGTTTGTCCCCTGGCGGGGACCGGATAATCTTCCACCACGGGAGCATTCATGGTCTTTGTCCGTACCTGATATTATTTGGAATTTGAAATTTGAGTTTTGGAATTTATTTGAAATTTCTCTTTTATCAATCGCCCAGCAACTGATTCCACAAGCTGTTCTTTTCCATCGGATTTTTTACCACCAGTACGGGCACCGGACTTTTGTATTTTCTGACTTCCTCGGCTACAAAGCCCAAAAGGGTGGCATGTGAGGAGGTGCGGCCCCGCGCGCCTACTACCACAAGCTTTGCCTCAGTGGCATTGGCCTTCTCCATCACTTTTACACCCTGTTTGTTGTAGTCGGTAATTTCAGCATAGCGTGAGATTTTCAGCGGTTCTTCGGCATATTTTTTCAAAAAATCCTCCATCTTTTTCTTGCCCTTATTTCTGATGTAGCGCTCTATCGACTGCCTGGGCGTGAGGGGAAAGTAAATTTTCGGCATGGCAAAAAGCATGTGGCAGGCCAGGTGGGAAGTGGTATAGGCAGCAATTTGTGAGGCGATCTTAAAAGCTTTAGCCGATACACCTGAAAAATCAAGAGCGGCCAACACATGGTCTATCTTATGATGAGGACTTACGGGCACCAGCAGTATATCGCTCTCGCCATGAGCCATTATCCGTCCCGAATACAATTCAGCGCGTTGTTCATCAGCTTTCTTTCCCAGCGTGGTTACATCCACATCGTTTTCGCGGATAAAATCGATAACCACCTGCGCTGCGTCGCGGCTTTCCGGAATTACCTTTGTTTCTATCTTTGTATTTTCAAGATTGTACCTACTGGTATGTTCCTGCACCTTCCATTGCAGATGGTCCTCCAGCTTCTTTCGGATTTGTACGGCGTTTCTTTTTTGCTCGGGGATATCGTAGGCCTGAATCACATGGATAAAGGTAAGTTTTTCGGCTTTCACCATATCGGCCAAAAAGGACGCATAGCGGATAATCCAGATATCCATCCCGGATAAATCGAGGCAGGCGAGTATGTGTTTGTAGTATTTCATCACGTTTAATTTACAGATTCATCATCCGGTTTCTCTCCACGCTTATCCTTTTTGCGACCAAGGGTCTCATCAAGCAGCTCGCGGTACGATTCTTTTTCTCTTTCCCTCCTGAGCTGCAGCATCTGGTAGTGCTCTGTTCTGAGTCCTTTGAATAGGCTACGGCTCATAATCAAAAGAATCAGTGCAAACGGCAATCCGGTTGTAATGGCCGCCGTCTGCAAGGCTTTTAGCCCGCCACCGAGTAACAGAACGGCAGCCACACCGCCCACCGAAAACGCCCAGAAAACCCGCTGGTAAACGGGTGTTTGCAGCTTCCCGCCCGAGGTGAACATATCGACCACCAGGGAGCCCGAATCGGAAGAAGTTACAAAAAAACTTACAATCAGCAAAATGGCCAGGATGTTGGTGACGCCTGCCAGCGGAAAATTCTCCAGCAAGGCAAACAGCGACAGGGCCACATCTTCTTTGATGACGCCTGCGACGGAACCCATACCTTCCAGTTCGAGAAAAACCGCCGTGCCACCGAATGCAGTGAGCCACAGAAACGTAAGCAGGGTCGGGACAATAAGCACACCCAGCACAAACTCCCGAACCGTGCGCCCCACGGAAATGCGGGCGATAAACATCCCCACAAAGGGCGACCATGAAATCCACCAGGCCCAGTAAAAGATCGTCCAGTTATTCTGCCAGGTGGTTCGCTGGTAGCTTTCGGCCCAGAAGCTCTGGTAGAAAAAGCTCTCCACATAAGCCCCCAGGTTCTGGCCGTATGAGTCGAGGATGAACACCGTAGGGCCGAATATGATGACGAAAGCCAGCAGCACAGCGCCCAGATTGATATTCAATTCGCTTAGCCTCCTGACCCCCGAATCCAACCCGGAGATCACCGAACCGGTGGCCATCAGGGTGATGATGATAATCAGCACTACCTGTACCTGGGGGCTTATGGTTACATCAAAAAGATAGTTTAATCCGCTGTTGACCTGTTTTACGCCAAAGCCAAGGGAAGTAGCCAGGCCGAAAACCGTAGCGATGGTTGCCAGCACATCAATCACGTTACCCAGCGGGCCATGGATGCGATCGCCAAAAATGGGATAAAACACCGAGCGGATAGCCAGCGGCATTTTCCGGTTGAAAGAAAAGAAGGCCAGCGCCATACCCACCAAAGCATAGATTCCCCAGGCATGGAGCCCCCAGTGGAGAAAGGAGAAGTTCATGCTTTCTTCGGAAGCGGCCACACTTTCAGGACTACTGATAGGAGGTTCAAGGTAGTGAAACACAGGCTCGGCCACGCTCCAGAATAAAATGCCGATGCCCATCCCTGCGCTAAAAAGCATGGCAAACCATGCCGAGCGCTTGAATTCGGGCACCGCTTTCTGCCCTCCCAGGCGTATTTCTCCGTATTTACTGAAGGCCAGGTAAATCATAAAAAGCAGGAAAAAATTCACCACGAGGATAAACAGCCAGCCCGTATTGTCGGATATCCCGCCCTGGACGGCGGTAAACACTTTCTCCATAGGTTTTCCCACAATCAGTGTAATGGCAATGAAGACAATAATGATGATGGCAGAAGGAATAAAAACCGAGGGCCGCACATCGAGGTATCGCTTTAACCTGGCTCTCTTTTCTGACTTAATTTTAATCATTTGCAAACTTCTATAAAAAATATCACATGTAGCTTACCCAAAACATTTTGGTATATCTCCTTATCACCTCATACCGGTTTTTAGCATCGAGTCTGGTGTTTTGCATAGCGACTATCTCTTTAGCTTAAACAAATTTAGCCATTTTTAAAGCGCATTACCCAATTTTTCCGGCGATGATATATTTCTCCAATAATTTTTAACAATGTGCATTATTCAAACCTAGTGTTGTAATTTTACAAAGGTGTTTCAATCCAGACAGCATTTATATAAGTTTTTGTTAACCAGAAGAGATAATCATTATGTTCATAATATTTGATACGGAAACAACCGGTCTTCCCAGAAATTATAAAGCGCCGTTAAGTGACAGTGAAAATTGGCCGCGGCTTGTTCAGCTGGCATGGCAAATCCATGATGAAAAAGGCCAATTACTGGAGGCCGGCGATTACATAGTAAAGCCCGAAGGGTTTACTATTCCCTACAGCGCCACCAAAGTGCATGGCATCACGGATGAAAAGGCTGCAGAAGAAGGAGTAGAGCTAACATGGCTGTTAAAGCAGTTTAATAAGGCCCTTAGCAAAGCTTCATTTATTGTCGGTCATAACATCGAATTTGATCGAAATATTACGGGCGCTGAGTATTATCGCACTGACCTGGAGACTCCTTTGCTAGAGATGGAGCAGGTAGATACGATGGATTCTTCCATTCAGTTTTGCGCCCTACCCGGCGGCAAAGGAGGCGGGTATAAGCGGCCCAATCTTACGGAGCTTCACCTGACACTTTTTGAAGAACGCTTTGACGAGGCGCACAATGCTACCGCAGATGTGGAAGCCACTGCCCGCTGTTTTCTGGAATTACTCAGGCGGAACGTCATCACCCCTGATCAGGTAAATTTTACCCCCGAACAGGTCCGGAATTTCAAAGACCAGAATCCTGATGTTGTCGCTCCCGCCGGGGTTTCTGTGGCAGCCCAGGCAGATATCGACCAGGCCTCTTCCTACCCGGAGGAGCAACAAAAAGCAACTGAGGACGATATGGATGAGGTTTCGGATATTCCTTTCAGTCACCTGCATGTCCACACCCAGTATTCCATTCTGGATGGAGCCGCAAAAATTCAGGACCTGGTAAGCAAGGCAGGTGAGGATAATATGCCGGCGCTTGCCATCACCGACCATGGAAACATGTTTGGAGCAAAAGATTTTCACGAAACAGTCCTTTCTTACAACAAAGAAGTGGAAAAAGCCTGGGAAGCCGATATCGAAGTTATCCGGAGAGAAATCGGGGAGCTTAAAATAACCATTCCTAAGACAGATAATGATAAGAAAAAGAAAGACCTCAAAAATGATTTAAAACTAAAAGAAGCAGAACTTGCAAAAACCCAAAACCTGAAAAAATGCAAACCTGTTAAGCCCATTATCGGATGCGAAGTTTATGTAGCGCGTGAGTCGAGGTTTGACAAGAAAGATAAAAAAGATAAAGGATACCATCTGGCACTGCTGGCAAAAAACCTAACGGGATACCATAACCTTCTAAAGCTGGTCAGCCTGGGTTATCTTGAAGGGTTTTACTTTAATCCCCGAATCGATAAGGACCTATTAAAGGAATACAGTGAGGGACTCATCGCCTTATCGGGATGTCTGGGGGGAGAGGTAGCCCAGACGATAATGCATCAAAGCGAAGAGGCAGCACAAAAAGTCATCGAAGAATACCAAAGCATATTCGGCGCTGACTTTTACCTTGAAATGATGCGTCACCCCAACGAGGGAGAGAAAACGAAAGAAGTATACGAAGATCAACTCTTTGTGAACGGCATATTACAAAAACTCAGCGATAAAACCGGTGCAAAAATTATAGCTACTAACGATTCACATTTTATCAATGAAAAGGATGCCCCTGCCCACGACCGCCTTATCTGCATCAGCACCGGCAAAGATGTAGACGACCCCAACCGCCTTCATTACACACGCCAGGAGTGGTTTAAAACTCAGCAGGAAATGCGGCGGCTCTTTGCTGATAAGCCTGATGCACTACAAAATACCAATGAAATTATTGAAAAGACGGAGGTCTATAAACTCGACAGGGATCCCATCATGCCTGACTTTGAACTTCCCGGCGATTTTAAGGATTACAACGAATATCTCCGGCACGTCACTTACCAGGGAGCAGAAGCGCGCTGGGGTGAACTAACGGATGCTATCAGGGAAAGGCTCGATTTTGAGCTGGACACCATCAAAAACATGGGATTCCCCAGCTATTTTTTGATTGTCTGGGATTTTATCAGGGCCGCCAGAGAGCTGGATGTGTCGGTAGGGCCAGGCAGGGGATCGGCAGCAGGTTCGGCAGTGGCCTATTCACTGCGGATTACTGAAATCGATCCTATCAAATACGACCTTCTTTTTGAGCGTTTTTTGAATCCCGACCGGATCTCCATGCCCGATATCGATATCGATTTTGATGATGACGGCCGCGCAAGAATTCTCGACTGGGTAGTGAAAAAATACGGCCAAAAGCGCGTGGCGCATATCATCACTTTCGGCTCTATGGCCGCTAAATCGGCTATCCGTGATGTTGCCCGTGTTCAGCGGTTACCGCTACAGCAGGCTGATTACCTTGCAAAAATGGTCCCCGAAAAGCCGGGCATGAAGCTGGATAAAGCTTTCGACGAAAACAGGGAGCTAAAGAATGAGCTGGAAAACGGTAAGCCGGAAATCAAATCGGTACTGCAATATGCCCGCACCCTCGAAGGATCGGTACGAAATGTGGGCACCCATGCCTGCGGGATTATCATCGGTCGCGACGATCTGGAAAATTATGTGCCGATCACTACCACAAAAGATTCCGAGCTGACCTATGTTACCCAGTACGACGGGAATTTTGTGGAAAATATCGGACTGCTGAAGATGGACTTCCTCGGGCTGAAAACCCTCTCGATTATCAAAGATGCGGTAAAAAATATTCAGCTTTCAAAAGGCGTAACAGTGGATATTGAAAATGTACCACTTGACGATGAGGCAACTTATGAGCTTTATAGCCGCGGGGAAACAACCGGTTTATTCCAGTTTGAATCTGATGGGATGAAAAAACACCTGAAGGATCTTAAGCCCGGCCGCTTTGAAGACCTCATTGCAATGAATGCTCTCTACCGTCCGGGCCCGATGGAATATATCCCAAATTTTATCAAGCGAAAGCACGGCGAAGAGGAGATCAGCTACGACCTCCCTGAAATGCAGGAATACCTGGAGGAGACCTACGGCATTACGGTATACCAGGAGCAGGTGATGCGCCTGGCACGAAAGCTGGCAGGATTCACCCGCGGACAGTCTGATACGCTGCGGAAAGCCATGGGTAAAAAGAAAAAGAAGCTGATGGCCGAGCTGAAGGTGAAGTTCTTCGAAGGCTGTAAAGCCAACGGCTTCCCCGAGAAGAAGGTGGAGAAAATCTGGAACGACTGGGAAGCTTTCGCAGAATACGCTTTCAATAAATCACATGCTACATGCTACTCTTACATCTCCTACCAAACGGCCTACCTGAAAGCACATTATCCGGCGGAGTTTATGGCTGCCGTGCTGAGCCGCCACATGAATTCTATTGAAAAGGTCACCTTTTTCATCGAAGAGTGTCGCCGGATGGGCATTAAGGTTTTAGGACCGGATGTCAATGAGAGTTATTCAAGGTTTACCGTTAACCAAAACGGGGAAATCCGCTTTGGGATGGTTGCCGTTAAAGGCGTTGGCGAAGCCGCGGTGGAAGAGCTGATCCGCGAACGCGATGAAAACGGTTCTTACCAGAATATCCTCGACCTGGTTAAGCGCGTTGACCTTAAAAGTGTGAACAGGAAAAGTCTGGAGGCCCTGGCCCTGGCGGGGGGATTCGATAGTTTCGGGGATGCGCACCGGGCACAATACTTCTACAAAGAAAATGAATCGCACGGTATTTTCCTCGAGAAAGTCGTGAGGTATGGCCAGCAGTATAAGCAGAACCAAAACTCTTCTCAGGTATCACTCTTTGGCGATACACAGGATAACGAATTACCCGGTATCAATTTCCCGGACACCGAACAATGGGGGCAGCTGGAACAACTGAAAAAAGAGCGCGAGGTTATTGGATTTTACCTCTCAGGCCATCCGCTGGATGATTACCGTGTAGAGATGGAGACCCTCTGCAATGCTACGCTTAAAGTTCTGGATAGCGACTGGTCAACATTGCCTGCAAAAGAATATACTGTGGCAGGGATTGTATCAAAACCCACAGAACCAAATCTGCAAACCAGAAAAGGAAAACCTTTTGGTAAATTTACGCTGGAGGATTACAAAGGATCAGCCGAATTCTTTGTTTTTGACGAATTATTCAGTAACAACAAAGCGTCCATCGAAACAGAGGGGACGCCACTCATTGTTAAATTTCAGGTAGAAAAAAGGCGCAGCCGGAATGGAAACGACACCCCCGAATATACACTCGCTGTGAAAAGTATACGCTTCCTGGGAGATGTAATGGACAAGATTGACAAAAAGGTGGCCATCGATCTTAAACTGGAGGAGGTAACGGATACCTTTATCGATGAAATAGAAGAAAAAGTAAATCAGTATCCCGGGAATCATGAAATTATTTTTAACATCACAAAAAATGATGAGAATTTACATCTTCAGCTTCCCTCTACCCAGAAAAAAGTAGACTTTGCGTCATTTGTGAAGGAGCTGAATACCATGCAGGGAATAAAATATCACCTGGTATAAAAACAGTACCGGTGAAAAATATCATCTCATGTGAATAGCCCGCAAAAGGGCTTGATAGATGATTTTTTCAGAAGACAGACACAAGCGTGTAATGAAGTGATTTTTTTTTAATTTTGAACGAAAATATTTAATAAAACGAAAAACTATGCCATTAGAAGTCACAGATTCGAATTTTGAGGAAAAAGTACTAAAATCGGATAAACCGGTAATTCTTGATTTATGGGCTGAATGGTGCGGTCCTTGCCGGATGGTAGGACCCATCGTAAATGAAATAGGTGAAGAATATGGGGATCAGGTCGTTGTTGGAAAACTGGATGTTGACAGCAACCCCCAAACTACAGCCAAATTTGGAATTCGCAACATCCCAACCATTCTATTCTTCAAGAATGGTGAAGTTGTTGACAAACAGGTTGGCGCTGTTCCAAAAGCTGCTTTAGTGGAAAAACTTGAGCCGCTCCTCGGCTAGAAGCACCGAATAATTTACTGACCGACAATTCTTATGCTTTAGTGTATAGTTTGTGGGTCCTTTTTGATAGAAAGGCGAATTTAAGTCATCCGGACTTTGGGTAAAATGGTCCGGTATATGGCTCAATAACCACGTCAAATCAATCAAAGAAACCTCCTGATTAGAGGGTATATAATAATCAGGAGGTTTTTTCGCTATTAATTAAAATACGCTTTTGTATGAAAACCGGCATTGATAAAAGCAGGCTGCAACAATTCCACTCGCTTGAATTTCTGGCAAAACAGGTGGTGGAAGGTTTTATAACAGGATTGCATAAAAGCCCCTTTCATGGCTTTTCAGTAGAATTTGCCGAGCATCGGCTATATAATCAGGGGGAATCCACGCGGCATATAGACTGGAAGCTTTATGCCAAGACCGAACGTCTTTATGTTAAGCGATACGAGGAAGAAACAAATCTCAGGTGCCAGGTGGTGATAGATAATTCATCTTCAATGTATTTTCCAATGAAAAAATCACCCGATATCGATAATCCCAACAAAATCACTTTCTCGGTATATGCTGCTGCTGCCATCCTGCAACTTTTAAAGAAACAGCGTGACGCTGCCGGTCTCAGTGTTTTCTCCGATCAAATTGAGCTGGCAACAAAGGCCCGCTCCAGCAATACGCACCAGCAATACATCCTATCGCAGCTGGAAAAATACCTTCAGCCAATAGATAAAAACGAAAAACGCCCCACTGCTGCGGTGGAATCACTGCATCTGATAGCCGAACAAATCCACAAACGATCGCTTGTCATTGTGTTTAGTGATATGCTGGAAAACACAGACGACCCCGGCAAAATATTTTCTGCGCTTCAGCACCTGAAGCATAACAAGCATGAGGTCATCCTTTTTCATATTCATGATAAAAATAAAGAATTTGATTTTGACTACAAGCAGCGCCCCTATCGTTTTGTAGATATGGAAACCGGTGATAAAATCAAGCTCCTGCCCAATGAAGTTAAAGAGGCTTACACCAAAAGACTCAAAGCGTTTAAAGAAAACCTGAAATTAAAATGCGGTCAGTATAAAATTGATTTCGTAGAGGCTGATATCAACCAGGGTTTCGAGCAAGTGCTTTTGCCCTTCCTTCTGAAAAGAAATAAACTATTTTAAGAGAATATCCACCCACACCATGCGGTGATCAGACCCTTGTTTCCCCTGGGTCAGAGCAGAATTTTTGTGTCCTTCTTTGGGCCAGTATACACCAGAATTCAGAACTTTAAACCCATCTGACGGCAAGACATAATCAATGCGCATGTCGAAAACGGCTGTGGTATGCAATGTATCACCGGATTCGGAGAGATGAAACGGCACTTCATCGCCCAGTGCCACCGATTCATTAACCCGGGGATGTTTCAGCACCTGCATGATCGGATTCTTGTAGGTGTCCCCTCTCTTAGGATCTGCATTCATATCTCCCAGAATTACAAATGGAGCCGAGCGTTTAAGGCCGCCTTTGCGGCCATTATCATCCCGAAGATAGGTGGCTTCCTTTTCTCCTGAGATATAATCGGCAAAAAGCCTTATTTCATCATGATTTCTTTTCCCGTTTCTGTCGGCTTTTCCGTCGAAAACCGGGGGTGTTGGGTGAGCAATAAGTGCATGAATATTTTTGCCGTTAACTGTAACTGGAATGTCCACGTGATTCTTAGATGATAACCTGAAAATATCCAGCTCTTCCTCACTGTAATACGGCGAACCGTTTGGTTTTACAGGCAAAGCAGCCTTTGGCATATCTTTCCAGAGAAACTTCCGGAAAGTCCTCATCGCAGCGGTATCTATAGGATATTTTGATAAGATCGCAAACGCATATTGCCCGGGATATCTTCCATAGCCATATGCATCTTCGGGCGAATGATGGGTCCCATCATCATTAAGATCCATGTGTGTGGGAATACCTGTATTCGAAGGAAAAGCCTTAGTATAATTATATTCTATAGGCTGAGAGCCATTCCATGAAACTTGAAGGTAGTTCTTGCGTAATAAGTCCAAATACTCTCCGCGGGGGTCATAATCAAACTCCTGCAGCGCCAGGACGTCAGGCCTGACTTCCTGAATGATTTGGGCGATGATTTTAATCTGATCATTTTTCCCTTGTTGCAAATCTTTTTTCAACATGCCATGCTCCTGGCGGTATAAGGCTGTATTAAAAGTAGCAAAACGAATGGATTCATCTTTAGAAGCTGAATCGCCACACCCAGAGAGTAAAACGGTGGCAAGTACAAATAAGAAAACAAAATTATTTTTCATGATATATGAAGAGATTATTGACTTAGCTATTATCCATTTCCAGACTCAGCTTACCTTTTATAAACATCTCAATACCTGACTTATAGATAGGCGCAGAGGGTGTTGCGTATATTCTGAGATAAAAACCATCCACCCTTATCTCGCGGGCCACGTCCATGTTCACAACTTGTAAATGAACTGAATTTTCTTCTGTATCCACATTATCTGCATAAGCCACGAGGATTTCGTTTTTGAAGCTTTCCTCGTCCGAAATAGTGACTTTGGCCTCATTAAGGAAATATAGTTTTTCAAAAGCCGGTTCGTCAACGCCGAGAATCATTTCATTGACTCTGGCTTTGGAGAGATATTCCAGTCCCTCGGCTTTTAGCAGGCTATCGATATCCATCATAACCCGCATTTCATGAAGTAAGATCTCCTCATTCTTTAAACCAAGTAGCGACGAATCCACAGAAAAATCCTGCTTCTTAATAGGCATGTTAATTTTCACCTCATCGGTGCTTTCAAGAAACTCCTCGCATGAGCTTAAAGATATGAGTAACGCAATTGCCGACAAGATTATCGCAAATCTCATTTTTATCCCCATAATGAACTATTTCGTTTTTCTCTCCCTACTCTTCGCAAAATTACAATATATAGCCAGGCCGGCGCAAGAACGAACCCTATTAAGAGTTCAGCATAACCGGCATAACCAGCATAAGGATCTCTTCATCCTTATTTTCCTCTTCCTCCATGGGGAACAATATGCCGGCCCTGTTGGGCTCTGACATCTCCATACGGATTTGCTCTGTATCAAGATTTGTTACCATCTCCTGCAAAAACCTTGAATTGAAACCAATTTCCATGTCTTCTCCCTCATAGCTGCAATCCAACCGTTCATGAGCTTCATTTGCAAACTCCACATCTTCGGCTTTCAGGTATAGTTCTTGTCCTGTAAGACTAAGCCGAACCTGATGCGTTGATTGATTGGAAAAAATGGAAACCCTGCGAAGGGCATTTTGAAATAACTGGCGATTTATCACCAGGTTTTTGGTGTTGTCCTTTGGAATAACCGCTTCGTAATTCGGGTATTTCCCTTCTACTTGCCGGCAAACCAGCTTAATATTTTCAAACGCAAAAAAGGCATTGGTTTTATTGTACTCTAGCTTAACCGGTGTATCATCGTCCATCGACAAGACAGATTTAAGCTGATTCAAAGGCTTTTTAGGCAGGATAAAAGATGCTGACTGACCCGTGGAGACATCTTTTCGCGAATAGCGTACCAGTTTGTGGGCATCCGTAGCTACAAAAGTTACCTCATCAGGAGCAAGTTCACACAAAACCCCTGACATCACAGGCCTTAATTCATCATTTCCGGTGGCAAAAATGGTTTTGTTTATCGCCATCGACAATACAGAGGATGACATAGTAATATCAGTGGCGTCATCTTTTTCAGGCATCTGCGGATATTCATCGCTCTTATGACCTGGTAGCTTATACGTCCCTTCGCCGGCATTCATTTCCACTGTCATCGTTTCCTCATTGATATTAAAGGTAATGGGGACATCAGACAAGGTTTTCAGCGTATCCAGTAATATCTTGGCGGGAATGGCTACAATCCCTTCTTCCTCCATTTTATCCGGCTCAAGAGTGACAGTCATTGTGGTATGCAAATCAGAAGCTGTCACAGACAGTTGGTTTTCTCTAAGCTCAAAAAGAAAATCGTCCAGAATGGGCAATGTGTTATTTGTACTGAGTACACCGCTGATTTTTTGCAGATTTTTCAGCAACAATGAACTGGAAACAATAAACTTCATATCCTTTGTTATTTCGTTCGCTAATAATTGTTTTCAATCGGGTAAAGATAAAAAAAATGGACGAATGAATGTTCGCTCCATTCTATTTTTCTTTATCAAAAGATATTTTTGACTCCCTCCCCTCAAACAATCGCTTAAGATTGCTGCGATGAGTCACAGGGACGACTACCGCCACCACGGCGGATACTATTTTAAGGATCACAGCCACTTGAAATACCCATATCGAAAGAAAAGGTAAAGCAATGGCTACTATTACGGAGCCCAGCGATACATACCTTGTGGAGATAAAGACGGCGGCAAACAATCCTATTTCCACCAAAATGAGCTGCCACGGAAAAAGTCCTATGACCACGCCCAGCATGGTAGCAATTCCTTTTCCTCCTTTAAAGCGGGTATAAAGCGGGTAGATGTGCCCTGTAACAACAGCAACAGCCGATATAATTTTAAAATATAAGATGCTGTTGCCTGTTAATAGTTCATCACCAATTAAAGCAGCCAGGAAAACAACAATCCAGCCTTTAAATACATCCAGCAATAGCACCACCACTCCGGCCCTTGTGCCTAAAACGCGCAATGTATTTGTTGCTCCGGCATTACCACTGCCGTGCTCCCTGACATCCGTATTGTAAAACCACTTACCCAACCATACGGCTGTGCTGAATGAGCCTATAAGATAGGCAAAGGCGGCTGCCGGAATATAATAAAATATCTCCATAGCTACGACTTTTAGCCTTGCAAATGTAATTATTTTAATTCAACCCCGGCTTTTTTAATACGTTGCAGGAAAAACTCCTTTAGATTGACCCCTCCAAAAAGATATTCGAAGTATGGTTTACCCTCCTCAGGTTTTAGTCTTCTCTTTTTGTCTTTAATATCTCTTAACCTTTTGTTGAATGCCATATCGGAAGAAACAGCATCCATATAACCCTCTGAATATGAAAAATAATACCACACACCGGGTTGTGGCTCCAAGTAGATATTAAGGTGTCCTCCATCGTGTGTCGGTTGTATTTCTACAGCGCCTTTGATGTACCTGCTGATTATTTGTTCGCCGATGTTTCCAAGACCGATAGGTCCTTCGGCAATAAGCGATTTCAGGTTGTTATTCCATTTAAAGTGCAAATCATAAAAGAAAAGGGACTGAACCAATTTCTCGAAAATTTCGCGGGGTTCTCCATAGAGTTCAATATCCTCAAGGAAGCTTTCTGCCTGTTCCTCTTCCAGGAAATTACTTATGGAGGCTTTGCTCCATCGGCCTTCAAACTCTATACGCTTGTCCAGGTCAAAATTCTTAATTGTATCCGCCATCATATTTTGCGTCTTCTGGTCGAAAAAGAAATCCACCCCCATGATTGCCTTCATTTCAAGATTTTCGCCACTAAGACCTGACGTAATCTCGCCAACAGGTGTAATGTTCACCCTCCCGAATAATTCGCCAAAGTCCAGTGTACCGCTGGCCTGGTAGGAGCACTCTTTCGTGTCATAGTAATAAAATGGTTCGTAGAGCTTATCATCAAGCAACTTCTCACGACTGGCAATCCGGTACTGGTGGCTTGGCTCATGATAGTGAATATACCCCAAACTTTCCCAAAATGGATAGCCCATCACTACTGTATCTTTTTCCAGGAACAACGGGTAGATTTGACGCTTCCCCGGATTGAACATATATCCGGCTTGCATCTTTTGCAGGGCCGTGTCGTAAAGAGGATATTGCACGGGCAGTTGAACATCCAGTCCGTTTACCCGGCTGTTAAACTTAACCCAGGGCCTTGACAAGTCCTGACACAGGGTATCGGAGAGCCTGTAGTATCCATCAAATTGAAGCAATGGCTCATTAGCATCCAGGTATATATCACCGAAATAATCGAAATAAGGGCTTAGAGCAAAATAGACTGACTCCTTTATTTTGCTTAATCCCCTGGTTACATCTCCTTTGCTCACCCATATGCTGTCGAAAGCTATCTCTTTAAGCATCGCCTTTTCGTCAAAGTAGTGGTAATCGCCCTCGGCAAAATATGAATGACGTGTTCGGATATCTACTCTTGCTGAATCAACGTAATGGGATTTGTCTTGCCTGGTGGCTAATATTTTGGCATTTTGAAGCACTCTAATAGAGGCATTTCTGCCAATTCTCAACACTTCCTTATCAGGAAAAATAGCCGCATCAGCCACATTAATATATTTCACCTGCTCGGCTTCTATAATGCTGTTCTTAAGGTCATACTTCGCTTTAAGTGCATAAAAACTAATCGAATCCTGCTCAGGATTTGTTGAGACAAACCTGGCCCCTGACAATTCCACATCTACAATTTCACGAATGCTCAGGCTATCCAGTTGATTGTTGCCGGGCATTTTAGTTGCCGTCAACTCCAGCAAATCATCCGAAACGCTCCAGTCGATTTGATCGAGATAAGAAATATAGCTATTGTATGGGAACCTTATTAGGCTTCCCTCTTTGTTTTGATTGAATGTAGCCTCTTTATCATTGATATTGATATAGCTGGAATAATTAGTGATTTGAAGAGCTTTCTGTTTACTCTCAGGAGTAAGTATCGTAATATCCCCCGACTCGGAAGTCATATCGCGATGCATAAAACTAAAATCCCCTGAATAAATCAAAGCCTTATCGTAGGTAGCTTCCCCCTCTCCTCTCAGGGCTTCAGGAGTAAGAGCAAGTGACCCTTTGAGCTCAACCTCATCCTTATACATGGAGAAAGGAACACGGGTATCTGAAATCACCATAGAATCTGCCATTGGCAACCATCGCATTTTCGCCGTATCCGCATCTACCAGGGGATACTCCACCCCTTCACTTCGCTCTTCAAGATGAAAAGCCTCAAGCAGACCTTTTGCCGAATCAGGGAAGAAGATGACCCGGTTGGCATTTGAAGAGGAGGTAAGGTAGTCGAGTCGGCCGCCACCAATCAACCCCTGATTGCTCAGCCTGAGGCTGTCGTAGTATCTTCCTTTATCCTGGTATGCTGATATCCCTGAATCAGAAACTCTGGTTTGGAAGCCCAGGGAAAAATCTGGCTGTAAGGTTAATTCTTCATAAATATCAGGAAATATGCTGCTTTCAAGATACCCATCAAAACTCATAGCCTCAGGATAAAAGTTGTCAAGGCTATCTATGGTGAAAGGCTCCACATGATATTTGAATCTTTCGCGGTCATAAACGCTTTTATACTTTGCATATTTATCATAGTAAGCAAAGCTTTCTCCGCTGGTTTTAAGAATAGGATAACGCGGCGTCTTTTTAGTTCCTGATTTGTTGCCGGGCTGATCGATTTTGAGTTGCCCCGACAGATTTTCTAATACCGTCTTTACCGGCCGGTAATACTTCTTCTTTTGGTCTCGATCATACTGAGGAAGGTAAATTCGCATTGAGTCGATGCTTGGAAGTGAAATAGAAAACGACTTGTAGTCAAAATAACTACTGTCGCCATAAAGAATGGTATTCCCGGCTCGTATACGTCCCGAAAAAGAAAACGAACGATTTTTTTTCATCCTTATTTTGCTGCCTTCCGGGTTAATCTGAACTTTTTGTGCCCCTGAGAGCTTAACAGCCGGAATACCTCTGATTTCGAGCTCTTTCGTTTTCAAATTCAATTCGGCGTTATTTTCTCCTGCAGCCTCAGAAATCAGGCGCATCTCGTCATAATCCCTCAGGCCATATTTTGCAAGCACGTAATTGTGGACTTTCGATTTCACCCTGAATGTTTTGCTCTTTCGGTTGTATACTAAAAACCCATTCTTAGCCAGCCGAAGCAAAAGAAGGTCTGTCTGGTAAGCCGATTTGCCGGTAAAGCGCATCAATTCCCTGTTGGTAAGGACGTTCCTTTTCTTCTGATTATCCAGCTTATGCAGGATCTTCAGAGGATTGATGCGGTCCATGAGCTGGATTTTGTAATAGCTTCTCTCGGTGTAAAAATTATGGGATTCAAAAATAGCTTTTTCATTTACTCCCATGCTTTGAATAGACTGGAACTCGATAATGCGGTCCTTACGGTTCCAGTTTAAGATGCGACAATACATATCAAGATTATGATACGTATTGGTATAAGGCATGATTTTTCCCTCCTCTTTTTCAGAAAAAAGCTTAAACTCTCCGCTTTTTTCGTTATAGTTGAAATTAACTGAAGGATGAGAAATAGAATCATGTTCTCCAATATAAATTGATACCCCTGCGTTGTATGATGAAAAACCCTGCTGTCCAACAAAAAGCCTGTCGCTCTGTACGCTGATATATTTTTCCTGATTTTTTTGCAGTAAGGCTACCGCTTTTTTATCCGGTGAATCTCCCGAGCTCACGATGATATTATTGCCGCTATACCTTAAATAGCCTCTGAAGATAGTGCTGTCAATAAGTTTTGTTAGCGAAAAAAACCTGGAAGAGACAAATTGCGGATAATTTATGTTACTGCTATCCAACTGGTAAACAAACCCTTCAGTAAAACGCCCTATCAGCGGCTCATCAAATAGCCTGGAATCGAGAAGCAGCGCTGAATCCACTTCAAAGTGTGACTGGCTCGCCTCAAAAGAATAATCCTTCAGCTTTGTATATAAGCGCGAGGTATCATAGCCCGCCCTGGTCCAAAATACTTTGCCATCAAAGCCTTCCCAGCGCAGCGATAGGGGATAAAAAACTCCTGATGTTTGATGAATGACTGAAGTATCTGTTTGTGAATAGCCGGTCAAAGTACATTTTTTAAAATTTACCGAAGGCTCAACACCCGGATTAAACTGAAATGTATCAGCTTTGATTTTCCAATTTACCGTGCTTTCTCTGTAAAGATGATTTTTGATAAAAAGACTATAGCTTCTCTCGATAAATGCCTGCACATTATCCTTTTTATTTAGCTTAAGCATATCATCCAGGCTGGAATGCCACTCATTAAAAAACTGCTCATTACCAATAAGGTAATCAGTTAGTAGCAGGTATTTAAAAAGCACAGGATAAACGTATAGTCGTTTATTGAGAATGGAAGCGGTGGTTGTATATACCGTATCTCTTTGTTTTTTGCTGTATCTTCCGCTATACCATGCTTCCGTAAAATTCTTCTCAAAAAAAGCCCCTTTATTTTCAAGCTCCCCGGAAAGGCTATTCATAAGGGAAACCGTATATCGCCGGAAGGAAACAGAATCTCTTTTAAAGTCGGCTCTGTATTGAGCTGAAGCTGATGAAGCAAGCAGCAGTAAAACTATTATGGAAATCCATGGTTTATCTTTCATCATTTTAACATGAAGCGATTAGCAGAGCTGGATGGAGGCTCATCATCACTCTTCATTATCCACTTTCCAAATTCTGAGATACCTCCGCTCGAGCGATATATAGTCCACAATCCTTTTTATCAGGATTTTACCGCTTTCAGAGCTACCCAATCATTTTTCCGGTTCCTGCTTTCCAGGCTCAGTCCGCTTTTTTTGGCCGACTGAGTAATCACCGGAATGTCATGCTCATAAAAACCGCTCAGCAAAATAGCTCCATTTTTATTCAAATGCCGGGCGTAGGCGTCCATATCTTCAAGCAATACGTTCCTGTTAATATTTGCGATAATAACATCAAAAGTTTTATCAGGAATGGCTCCGGCATCACCTTGCAGCAGGCTAACATTATTGACGCCATTGTGGCTAAAGTTTTGGGGTGCATTATCATACGCCCAATCATCCACATCAATTGCCGTTATGTGGTCTGCTCCCATTTTAGAAGCGAGGATGGCCAGAATACCTGTGCCGGTTCCCATATCCAGAACAGTGCGCTGTTTGAAATCCACTTCATACATCAGTCGTATGGTCAATTCCGTAGTCTCGTGATGGGCCGTTCCAAACGACATTTTGGGTTCCACAACAATCTCATGTTGTACATCTTGTCTGCTTTTATGGAAAGGCGCTCGCACAAAGCAAAGATTATCTATCAAAACAGGCTCATAATAGCTTTCCCAGAGACTATTCCAGTTCTCTTCTTCTATTTCGTGATGTTCAAAGGATATATCAAACAATCCGCCCGTAACTATTGGCAGTTGTTTTACCACCGTGATATCAAACAAATCTGATGGGATATAGGCCAACAATCCGGTATCGGATTCGGCAAAGCCCTCAAAACCAATTTCAGCGAGCTGCGCCATCAAAATATCCGATGCAGGATCAACCGGGAAGACCCGGCAATGTAATTCAATATAATTCAAAATACCAGATTTTATTCATCTTTCATTGCTTCAACGATCTGGAGGAAATCAGCAGATTTTAAAGAGGCTCCCCCAATAAGTCCGCCATCCACATCAGGCTGGATAAAAATATCATGAGCATTGGAAGGTTTTACGCTTCCCCCGTATAAGATAGGAATCTCACTTGCCACGTCCTTACCAAATTTGTTGGCTATCTGGTTTCTGATGAATTCATGCATTTCCTGAGCCTGCTCAGGGCTGGCGGTTTCGCCGGTGCCTATGGCCCATACAGGTTCATAAGCGACGACAATTTTACTAATCTCTTTTTTGTCCAGATGTAGAATACCTTCTTCAATTTGCTGCCCTACCACTTTAAAATGCTTATTGCCCTTTCGAACATCCAGATGCTCTCCACAGCAGAAAATCGGCGTTAGCTCGTTTTCCAGGGCCAAATCCACTTTTCGCGAGAGAATATCATCTGTTTCATTAAAGATTGATCTTCTCTCAGAGTGGCCTATAATAGCGTATTGCGCCTCCAATGACTGAACCATCTCCGCCGATATCTCCCCTGTATAAGCGCCTGAAGCATACTGACTAATATTTTGCACACCTACCCAAAAATTAAAATCTTCTGCAAAATCGGTGGCCATTTCAGTATAGAGAAAGGGCGGACAAAGCACGACTTCCTTATTTTTAAAATCCTGGTTACCTATTCCTTGGGCAATTTCATTAATAAGCCCGTTAGCCTCTTCAAAGGTCTTATTCATTTTCCAGTTACCGGCAATAATCTTTTTTCTCATTTTTAATTAGTTGTTTTTTTCCATTACGAAGGTAATAAAACATTATTGTTTTAAAGGATATTGATTTAGAATTTCTTTGTTGCCGGGGATGTTGGAATAATGCCACTTTTCCAGTACTATTCCGTTTTTCAGTAATATTAAACCCGGATTTGAGCGAATTATTGATTTAAGCTCGATGTCATCAGCCTGATAAACCGGTATTGACGTATCGTATCTTTTATAAAATTCTTCAACTCTGTTTTTAAGCGCCGATGTGAGAAGAGCAAACTGATATCCTTTGTCATCCAACGCTTTATATAACTGTACGATCTGTTGAAGGCCCCGCAAACTAGCCTCATCAAAAGAGTAAGCAGATACAACAAACTGATATTCGGGATTTTCTATGATGCTTTGTGTTACATCATTGCCATTGAAATCGATGATTTGGAGGTTATGTTTTCTTTTAACTTCGGAGTAATCAATCTTTTGCTTTACAAATTCCCAGTTATTTGTCCATGTTGTATCATTGTAAGGAATTTTTGAGGAAAGATATTTTTTAGTTTCACCGCTGTTTACATTTTTATAGATAAGGTAATACTTCTCTTCCCCTTGCTGTTTCATATTTTTTCCTTCCTTCCAATCTCTGAAATCCAACGGCGGGAGGTTTTTGTAGCTGTAAAAGGAAAATAATGCAAAAGCGATGATGAAAAGCAGCCCAACCGTATCCTGTCTTTTTAAAGACATCGTTACTTTTTTGTGCCTTGGGGTAAAAACTACAATCAGGGTAAACACCATCAGAACCAGATTTTTATAGAATGTCTCCCAATTCGTCAGCTTAATAGCCTCTCCAAAGCATCCGCAATCCGCAACGGGATTATATAAAGCATCAAACAATGTTACTACCGTAAAAAAGGACATCATAACCAGAAGTATCCGGGAAGCCAGCTTTATCCTGAGGTTTAGCAGCAAATAGATTCCTAAGGCAAATTCGAGGGTTACCAGCAAAAAAGAAAAGAATATAGCCGTCGGCAAAGCCCAATCCATGTTGTAGGCTATAAAGTAGTCTTGTATTTTGTACATCGTCCCCATAGGGTCGACACCCTTCACAAACCCGGAAAAGACAAAGGTAACGCCTACTACAACCCGGCTGATAATTCGCAGAATACGCATAATTAAATGTTTTCTTTTTCTTCCAGTTTTATTAATGCAAATATCGCATAATTGATGATATCCTGGTAATTAGCGTCCAATCCCTCAGATACGGTGGTTGTTCCTTCATTGTCCTCTATGCGTTTTATGCGATAAATCTTCATTAAAATAATATCAGTTATAGAGCTGACGCGCATATTGCGCCATGCCTCATCGTAATCGTGATTCTTATTCGACATCAAATCCCGTGTCTTATTCAAATATTTCTCATACAACTCAAGCGCTTCATCGGGCGACATATCGATTTTATCAGGCACCCCCTTTTCAAACTGGATTAATGCCATCAGGCTGTAATTCACAATACCTATAAACTCCGGCTCTATACCTTCCTCAACGCGGTGCCTTTTTTTCGACTGCAAACTTCTTATACGATTTGCTTTTATATATATCTGGTCAGTGAGGGACGGCAGCCTTAATATTCTCCATGACAGCCCATAGTCTTTATTCTTTAATAAAAACACTTCTTTACATTTAGCTGCCACCTCATTAAATTTCTTAACAGTTTTATTATTCATATTTTTTTTTATTAAATATTTTATTATCTTCGGGGTTCAATTTAATTAATAATATTAATCATATGAGGAGTAGCATATGGAAAATCGAATCTTAAATTCTTCGGAACCGTTGGTAATGGGAATATTAAACATAACTCCAGATTCTTTTTATGACGGAGGCAAATATACAACGGAAAAAGAATGGATGCAAAAGGCTGAAAAAATCGTTGAAGAGGGAGGTAAGGTAATAGATGTGGGGGCTGTTTCGACGCGGCCAGGAGCTAAAGAAATAACAGAAAAAGAGGAAAAAGAACGTTTACTTCCCGCATTAAAATCTATCCGCAAGGAATTTCCCGATACAATTATCTCCATCGACACCTATCGCTCAGGCATAGCCAAAGCCGCTGTTAACGAAGGGGCTGATATGATTAATGACGTCTCAGGCGGAACGATGGATAATAATATGTTTAAGACAATCAGTGAGCTTAAAGTTCCCTACGTATTGATGCATATTAAAGGTACGCCTCAAAACATGCAACAAAACCCTGATTATGAGGATGTGATTGAAGAGATCGCCACCTTTTTCAGAGACCAGATTTTAAAGCTGAATGATTTGGGCTTTGATGACATTATCCTGGACCCGGGCTTTGGTTTTGGCAAGAGCATTAGTCATAATTACCGCATTTTAAGGAAATTAAGAGCCTTCAGCGTAATGGGGTATCCTGTTGTTGCCGGGCTCTCGCGAAAATCGATGATCAACCGGGTATTAAATGTCAGTCCCGACGACGCCCTGAATGGCACCACCATCCTCAATACTATCGCGCTAATAAATGGCGCCAGCATTTTACGCGTGCATGATGTGAAAGAGGCAGTGGAGGCAATAGCACTGGTAAGCCTGGCTTCTAATGCATAGCGCTATTGCTTTACTGAACATACATAAAAAAGGGGTCAGGCTTAAATATAATTTAGGCCTGATTTATTTTTATCAATTATTACATTTATCAAACCGTGAGCTGCATAGGCAAAAAATGCTTATCATTGCTTACTTTTGCATCATAAATTAAGGAATACATGGTGCCCGACTTTATAACAGTACGATTTCTTGATATCATTGATATACTTCTTGTAGCTTTTCTCTTGTATGAGCTTTACAGCCTTCTTCGGGGAACAGCGGCTATTAATATTTTTATCGGTATTGTAGCCATTCTTATCTTCTGGAGACTTGTCACAGCGCTGGAAATGGAATTGCTAAGCAAGATTCTGGGGGGCTTTATTAGCGTTGGTTTTATTGCGCTGATTGTAGTCTTCCAGCCCGAAATCAGGCGCTTTTTACTTTTCCTGGGCACGCCCAATGCCTTAAACCGGATGCGCGACAACCTCTTTTTTTGGCGTTTTAACATATCGAATGCCCCTAAATTAAAAGTGGAAAGCGTGGTCAAAGCTTGTCAGAACTTGTCTAACAAAGAGATGGGGGCGCTCATTGTTCTGGCTAAGAAAAATGAGCTAAACAGTTTTGTTGATACGGGGACCCGACTCGATGCGACTATTTCAAATGCACTGTTGGAAAATATCTTCTTTAAAAATTCGCCCTTACATGATGGGGCGGTTATTATTCAGAAAAATAAAATTCGTGCCGCAAGATGTGTTTTGCCCATCACAAGAAATCGGAACTTTCCGGCAATATACGGATTGAGGCACCGTGCGGCAGTGGGAATTTCAGAACAAACGGACGCAATCGCTATAGCCGTATCTGAAGAGACAGGAAAAATATCCTATGCCAAAGGCGGATCACTGCATCCGCACTTAACCGCGGCGCAGCTAAAAAAGGTTTTGGCAGAAGAATTTAAAGGCTAAAAGAGGTTTCCCTACTCAGCTGATTGCTTTTCAAATTGTTTAACCAGTTCTTCGGGCGATTTTCCCAGATGTAGTAAAGACATTTCTACATCATCTGCAAATTCATGATTTGGATACTCATTAAGAAAAGCTTTATAAAACTTCCTGGCATTGGCAAGCTCACCCTGATAATTCTCATAAATGTAGGCTTTCAAAAACAGGGTCTCAGCCCTCTTTTCAAAGTCCGGATAATTTTTTAGAATTTTATCGAGCTGATCCATTGCCAATTTGGCTTTACCCAAATTCATACTTATATCAGCCGCTTTAAACAAATAATCCGGGGCCAGAGTATCCTCCGGGTGTTTGGTGGCATATTTGATGTAGTTGTCTGTGAGCTTGTTCATAAGCTCCCCGTTCATCGATTCCTGATTATCGCCGCCGTACAACTGCTCTTCCTGCTCTGCAATTTTATTTTTCAGGGATACACTTTCATTGCAGGCCGTAAATGTTAATACGATAGCGAAAAGGGTTAAAGACGCCAGTGTTCTCATTATCATTATAATTTGGTTTTTGCTTTTTTCATAAAAGGGAAAATCATTTTATAATCCACATCTATTTTACCCTTCGATATATTGCTTAGTTTGCTGCGCAACATTGTTTTTCGCATGCTGCTAAGATGGTCCGTAAATAAAATCCCTTCTATATGATCGTACTCATGCTGAATGATTCGCGCTATCATTCCTGAAAACTCTTCTTCGTGAAAGTTCCAGTCCGCATCATAGTATTGAATTTTAACAGATTCCTGCCGTGAAACTTCCTCCCGGATTTGAGGAATGCTCAGGCAGCCTTCCTCCATCAATTTATCGTCCCCTAACCTTTCCTTTATTACAGGGTTTATAAAAGTTTGCCTGAAATCCCTGGCCTCCGGAATTTGTTCTCCATAGGGGGAGGCGTCAACAATAAAAACCCTTATGGCTCTGTTAACCTGCGGAGCGGCCAATCCAACCCCTTCAGAGAAATACATCGTTTCCCACATGTTATTAAGAAACTCTTCCAAATCAGGATAATCTTTATCAATTTCTTTTCCTACTTTCCTTAATACCGGATGTCCATATGCTGTAACGGGTAAAACCATATCAAATATTATTATTCTCCATGTAGGATTGTAAAATCAGCGTGGCGCTTATTTTATCCACCAACGCCTTATCTTTTCTTTTTTTCTTCCCCAACCCTGCATCAATCATGGTTTGAAACGCCATTTGAGACGTAAAGCGTTCATCTTCCATTTCTACGGGGATATCGGGAAAAGCCTTTTTAAGCTTTTTCACAAAAGGCTTGACAAATGAAACAGCATCAGACTCTTCGTTGTTCATCTGCCTGGGGTCGCCCACCACAATAACCTCCACGTGTTCTTTACTGCAGTAATCTTTCAAATAATCCATCACCTTATCAGCAGCCACAGTGGTCAAGCCATTCGCTATCATTTTCAGTTCATCAGTAACAGCTAACCCAACACGCTTCTTTCCATAGTCAATGGCTAAGATTCTGCCCATCCATCTCAAGTTTTATGCAAAATTAAATAAAATAGTGTCATAAGTGAAAAATTACTAATTTTGAATCTTTGTGAACCAAATAAGACGAGCAATAGATGCAACAAACACGGAGGCTAATTGAGGACGCCTGGGAAAACAGAGAAAAAACAAACAAGCCGGAAGTAAGACAAGCCATCAGCGAGGCTGTGGATTTACTTGACAGGGGTGAGATACGTGTTGCAGAGCCTCAAGGCGATGAATGGAAAGTGAATGAATGGGTAAAAAAAGCTGTCATTCTCTATTTTCCTACACAAAAAATGGAAACTATAGAAGTTGGACCATTTGAATTCCATGATAAAATAAAGCTCAAGAAAAACTTTAAAGAACGCGAAGTACGGGTAGTTCCTCACGCCATTGCGCGTTATGGAGCTCACATTTCAAAGGGAGTCGTCATGATGCCCTCATACGTCAACATTGGAGCATGGGTAGGCAGCGGCACGATGATTGACACCTGGGCTACCGTAGGCTCGTGTGCACAAATAGGAGAAAAAGTGCATCTAAGTGGCGGCGTGGGCATAGGCGGTGTGCTTGAGCCCTTACAGGCTAAGCCGGTTATTATTGAAGACGGGGCTTTTATAGGCTCCCGTTCTGTGGTGGTAGAAGGCGCCCTGATTGGCAAAGAAGCTGTTCTGGGTGCTAATGTAGTTATTACCCATTCTACAAAAGTAATTGATGTCACCGCAGAGGAGCCTGTTGAATATAAGGGATATGTGCCGGCCCGTTCCGTTGTTATCCCCGGAACATACGCTAAAAAATTCACAGCAGGAGAATATCAGGTTTCCTGTGCTTTAATCATAGGAAAGCGTAAACCGTCTACTGATTTAAAAACATCTTTAAACCAAGCTTTGAGGGATTACGATGTCGTTGTCTGACAAAAATTTTAAGAAAGTCCTCATCATACAAACAGCATCCCTGGGCGATGTGATTCTCGCTACGCCACTGGTGGAAAAAATACATGCCAATTTTCCCGAAGCGCAGATTGATTTTGTGATGAGAGAAGGATTTGAGAACCTGCTGAGAGGCCATCCACATATTCGGGCCATCCTGTCATGGAACAAAAATGAAAGCAAATATCATAACCTTTATCATATCCTCGAATATATCAGGGGAGAAAAATATGATCTGGTTATCAACCTGCAAAGATTTCTTTCAACAGGTATTCTGACAGCTTTTTCCGGCGCCGCAACAAAAGCCGGTTTCAGGAAAAACCCGCTTAGTTTTATGTTCAGCCATGCCATCAAACACCGGATAGGGAAAAAATATGACCATGTCCATGAAATTGACCGCAACTTGTCGCTGCTTGATTTCCTCGGAGATTCTAAACGTTACCTGCCCAGGTTGTATCCCGGTAAAACGGCAGGAGCAAAAACCTCACAATACAAAACCCGGAATTACATCACTGTTGCGCCGGCCTCGATATGGTATACCAAACAATTCCCCGCAGAAAAATGGAAAGCTTTCCTGAACAAAATTCCTGAAGATTATAATATTTATCTGATGGGTTCGGAGAAAGACCGTAAGCTGAGTGAAAAGATTCTAAAAGAAACCCACCACCCCAGCGTTTTGAATTTATGTGGCAAATTAACCCTTCTTGAATCGGCATCATTAATAGCTGATGCTCAAATGAATTATGCCAATGATTCAGCAGCTCAGCACCTTGCATCGGCCATGAATGCACCTGTAACAACGGTTTACTGTTCCACCGTTCCTGCATTCGGATTCGGGCCGCTTTCGGATAACAGCGCTGTTATAGAAACAAATGAAGAACTTGATTGCCGGCCTTGCGGTCTTCATGGTTACCAAAAATGCCCTAAAGGTCATTTTAAGTGTGCAGATATAGACATTGAAAAACTTTTAAAGAAAATAGAATGATATGAATGGGAATGATGATGAAAAACTAATGAAGGAAGTCGATGAAGCTGCCAAAATCATCATGCGTGGAGGGACCATTTTATATCCAACCGACACCATTTGGGGCATTGGCTGTGATGCCACCCGCCAGAAAGCTGTAAAAAAGGTATTTAAAATTAAACTTCGTGATGAGTCCAAAAGCCTCATTATTCTGGTAGATACTGTAGAACGTATAAAACACCACAGCAGTTTTTACTCAGATTTGATTTATGATCTTGTTGAGGGCTTCGATAAGCCTACAACTATTATATATCCCGGAGCAAAAAACCTGGCAAAAAATGTGATTGCTGATGATGGCACGGTGGCCATTCGCGTGGCGAATCATGAATTTTGCCGGCGTTTAATACACAAGCTTGACCGGCCTATCGTCTCCACCTCAGCAAACATGGCAGGAGAAGAAGCACCCAATATGTTTTCCGGCATTAGTCAGAGCATAAGGGAACAGGTGGATTATATTGTAAAGTGGGAGCAGAATGTGCTCAGGGAAGTAAAGCCTTCTACTATTCTTCGGTTGAAAGAAAATGGCATGTATGAGGTAATAAGGCCTTAAATTGTGAAGGGAGGGAAATCGAAACGGGGCTTCCCTGCTGTCAAGGCTGTGTTGCAATCTACCTCCCGGAGCCTGAACAAAAGTAACCACTTCTTGTTAAATCTGTGGTTTAATAAATAGCATCAGTAAATGAAAAGTAAGGAAAAATTGACTATAAGGTCGGTTGACAAGAAAACACTTCAAAAGTGGTACCGGCTTTTAACACTAGGCAGGCAACTAGACGACAAAGCGCCAAATTATTTAAAACAAGCGCTTGGATGGTCATATCACGCGCCATATGCAGGCCATGATGGGATTCAGCTGGCTATTGGCCAGGTATTTGATAAAGAACACGATCATTTATTCCCCTATTACCGGGACATGATGACCACGCTGTCTGCCGGCTTAAGCACGGAGGAGATCTTGCTGAATGGCTTATCGAAGAAAGACGATGTCGCCAGCGGCGGGCGCCACATGTCTAACCACTTTGCCAAACCCGAATGGAACATTCATAACGTATCATCAGCTACCGGGAACCACATACAGCAAGCTGTGGGTGTAGCCCGCGGAATAAAATATTATGGAGGTAAAGGGGTTGCCATCAACTCACAGGGCGAATCGTCCGTATCTGAGGGTTACGTTTATGAAGCCATTAACGGGGCCTCGCGCGAGAAGCTACCGGTAGTTTTCGTGTTTCAGGACAATGGATACGGCATTTCAGTTCCTAAGGCTGACCAAACAGCCACACCTTACGTAGCCGATAACTTTGCCGGATTCCGTAACCTCAAGATTTTTTACTGCAATGGCAAAGATGTTTTCAGCTCGATGAACGCCATGCAGAATGCTAAAAAGTGGGTACAGGAAAACCAGATGCCTGCCATCGTACATGCCAACTGCGTTAGAATTCACTCTCACTCTAACTCCGACCGCCACGAACTTTACAGGGACGACAGCGAGCGCGAAAGAGCACGGCGACAGGATCCGGTGGCTATCTTCAAGCAACGCCTGATCTATTCAAAGATATTCACCCAGGAAGAGCTGGATAATATCGACAAAGAGGCCAAAAAAGAGATTTCAAAAAATCATAAAAAGGTGATCAAGGCAGCCGATCCCGACCCGGAATCCATATTCGATTTCGTACTGCCCGATCCTTACAAAGCGGAAAAATACCCGGATGGAACACACAACCATGATGGGGAAAAGAAAAAATTCATCACCGCTTTAAATGAAACCCTTAAAAGCGAATTTCGGCATAACCCCGATACCTTCCTCTGGGGGCAGGATGTAGCCTACAAAGACAAGGGAGGCATCTTTAATGTGAGCAAGGGATTACAACAGGAGTTTGGAAAGTCCCGAATCTTTAATGCGCCTATTGCAGAAGATTATATCGTTGGCACGGCTAATGGCATGAGCCGCTATGATAAAAAAATCCGTATCGTGGTGGAAGGCGCTGAATTTGCCGACTACTTCTGGCCGGCTATAGAGCAATATGTAGAAACTACGCATGATTACTGGCGTACCAACGGAAAATTTGCCCCTAACTTCACAATCCGGCTGGCTTCAGGCGGATATATCGGTGGGGGCTTGTACCACTCGCAAACCACCGAGGCGGCGCTTGCAACATTCCCCGGAATCCGGGTAGTGTATCCTTCGTTCGCCGATGACGCTGCAGGGCTACTGCGCAGCAGCATCCGTTCTGAAGGACCAACGTTGTTCCTGGAACCTAAGGCGCTTTACAATGATCCGAAGGCTGCAACGCCCATCCCGGATGATTTCGAGGTGCCCTTTGGGAAAGCACGTGTGCGTCGCGAAGGGTCAGATTTGACGATCATCACTTACGGCAATGCCACCCATCACAGTCTGGAAGTGGCCGAAAAGCTTGCGAATGATATGAATGCCTCCGTAGAAGTCATCGATCTTCGCTCCATTATACCGTTAGACAAAGAAGCTATATTAGCTTCCATCAAAAAAACCAACAAGGTGCTGGTGGCTCACGAAGGGCCGGTTTTCAACGGATTTGGTGCAGAATTGTCGTCGCTCATCACAGAAGAGGCCTTCGAATATCTCGATGCACCCATTAAGCGTATCGGCGCAACATTTACACCGGTAGGATTCCACAAAAACCTGGAAAATGCTATCCTCCCGAATGCTGAAAAGGTGTACGCCAAAGCCAAAGAAATCCTTGAATATTAGAAATAAATACTTTTATGAAAAAGGCTGCCCATATCGGCGGCCTTTTTTTGTATCCATAATCACCATTAGCAGGTTTGTTGATTGACTATTTTTATTAACTTGGTGGGCCAAAGCAAAGAAAATCATAACTATGGCCTATTATTCAGACATCAAAGGATACAGTATCCGTTCACTTCATCGCTGGATGGAGCTATTTACCAAAAACACCCTGCTGCAATCAGAAATAGACACCTATTTTTCTGAAAATGATATTCATCCTATATACGATATCAACCAACATATGAATTTTGTTGACCTGGCTGTAGGTACATTTTTCCATCCGCAGCAGGATTATTGCTATCTGTATCCGGGTAATTTGCTGGGCGGGCTTTCCTGTGGCCTTTCGCTGCATGATATCCTGTTAAACGTGTACAATAAAAAAGACCGCAACAACCGTTTCAACCAAATCACTCCCACCCATTTTTATAGCAATGAAAAAAGGATTAAAACAATTTCAGGCATCAAAAGCAACCAAACGGCTATAGCCGTGGGTCTGGCTCGCAGCCAGAAAATATATCACTCCAAAGGAATAGTCATCTGCCCCGTACACCCGGATGAAATCATCGAAGGAACCCTTTTTGAAGCCATGCATGCTGCCAATGAAGAAAAACTTCCCCTGCTTTTTACCGTTTCGGGTTACACCAGTGAATCCGCTGCCTTTAATCCTGATATTTTCCAGCGCCTGACAAATATTTATTTATCCTACAGCGACGGGCTTAATTTTTTTGACACGATGAATGCCCTGACCAAATCATGGCAAATCACCCGCGATGGGTCCGGACCGGTAATGTTAATAAGCCGCGGAAGAATGACTGCCCGGCAGGCTTATGATTATTTTGGCAGAGAGCTCTACAACGCTGAAAAAATAACCAAGGAAGAGATTAATAGATTGTGGGAGCAAACCCGCATAGAAATCCGCAAGGAAAAAGAAAACGTACTCACCTTAGAAACTCCGGACCCGGCAGATCTCACAATAAAACAGCCTCCCGGTTTCAGAGCTGAAGAAAAACAGGCCCCATCAGAAACTTCACCTCAGACAGTAAAAGAAGCTATCGAGCAAACTATTATCGGAGAATTACAACATAATATTCATGGATTCTACCTGGCCCGCAAGTATACTGCCGAGTCAAACCCTTTCCCTAACCAGCTGCGGGAGCATATAGGGGAACACCGGGTTTTAACACTAAATGCCGGAGAACAATTACTCACTGCTTCTGCCGGTGGAATGTGCGAATACAACGAAAACATAACTGTGGTGGTGGAGCCGTGTGCTCATGCCGATGATTACTGGAGCTCCCTGGCGCAAATTGTCGACCTATCCTTCTCCATGGTATTGAGGGAGCATCCCATATCCCTGGTGATACGAATTCCCTCGGGAGGTTATACCGGTAGCGGCCCCTACGCCTCACAAAATCTTGAAGGCCCTTTGCTGTCGATTCCGGGTGTTCGCATTGTATACCCCTCATACGCAAATGACAGTGCCGGCTTGTTGCGCACTGCCATGCGCTCACCGGGGATCACCATTTTTATAGAAAGTAAAGCCACATACACGGATAGCATTGCAGCCGCGCCAGTAAATCCCGACAACACTGTAGCTTTTGGTAAAGGAAAAATCATCAGACACGGCAGCGACTTATCCATTTTTTCTTATGGCAATGCGCTGCACCTGACAAAGCTGGCGGCAGAGCAGCTGGCCCGTGAAGAGGGGCTTCAGGCAGAAGTTTTCGACCTTAGAACACTATTGCCTCTGGATAAAGCAGGAATATTGGACAGTATAGAAAGAACAGGCAAAGCCCTGGTTGTTACAGAAAGTTACGTTTTTGGTAACCTCAGCGCCGAGGTAAGTGCCCTTCTAAACCAGGAAGCCTTTTATGCACTTAAGGCCCCGGTAAAGCGCCTGGGCAGCCTTTTTATGCCAGTACCCTACCAGGCAGAACTTGAAAGCCAGATATTACCCGGCGTAGCAGGAATAAAAGATGCAGCCCTTGAAGTTGCGGAATCCTGAGATTCTCTATATTTGCAGCAAAACAGAGAGGCATCATAATAAAGATTTGATGTGGATTAAGAGCAAATGAATTAAACCGGCATGTCAGACAAACTGCAAAAAATACGGAATGCATCCATATTTAGTACGATACTGAATGGCTTGCTGGCCCTTGGAAAAATTACAATAGGCTTTATCAGTGGTAGCCTGGCAGTTCTCAGTGATGGGTTTGATTCAGCAGGAGATGTGCTTTCTTCCATCATCATGATCTTTACTTCGCGCCTGATGAAAAAACCACCTAACATTAAATTCCCTTATGGGTACGATAAAGCCGAATCGATAGCTTCCAAGTCCATTTCATTTTTTATCTTTTTTGCAGGAGCCCAGCTTGTTTTCTCCGCCATTAAAAAACTATTTGTTTTTGAGGAAAACGAAATTCCCGGTATGCTGGCCATTTATATTACCGTTATCTCTATCGTGGTAAAAATAGTTCTTAGCATCCACCAGAAAAAAAAATCCAGAGAGCTCAATAGCCACATGCTTAAAGCCAATGCCAGAAACATGCAAAATGACATCTTGATATCAGGTGGCGTGCTTTTGGGATTGTTTCTTACTCAAATACTTGGACTTTATCAGATTGATGTAATCATTGGTTTGGCGATAGGCCTATATATCATGTGGACCGCTTATAGAATATTTTTGTCATCCAATGCTGAACTGATGGATGGCATTGACGATCCTTCGATTTATAACAGAGTCTTTGAAGCGGTAGCCGAAATAAAAGGCGCCTACAATCCCCATAAAGTGCGCATCAGGCAGATGGGCAATCAGTACCTTGTAGCTATCGACATTGAGGTGGATGGCACCATCACTGTAACAAAATCGCACGAAATTGCTGCAAGTCTTGAAAAAACCATCAAAAAGAAAATTCCTAATGTATATGATATCCTCGTTCATATGGAGCCCTATGGTCAAAGCGAGCAGGATGAAAAATTCGGTATTTCGCGCCATAACTTTCCTGAAGATTTATAAAAAAAATAACCTCGCAGTGTAATTTTTGCCCTTTAAAATCGTCCAACGATACAAACAAATAAAAACCTGGAAAAATGAAGTTCTCTAAAGCATTAATCATCAGCACACTGATAGCTGTTGTAACATCAGCCTCAGCGCAAAAAGAAGCGAACCCCGACGGACAGGAAAACGGCATGCGATATTTATTAGAGGGAGATATTCATATCACCGGATTTGGTGGAATGATTGTTGACTTTACCTCTATAGAAGGTGACCTCGCAGTAGCCGCAGGTGGCGGAGGGGCTGCCCTTGTTAATCAAAAATTTTTCATAGGAGGCTATGGTCAGGGCATTGCCACCAAGCACGAAAGACAAAATCTGGAAATCAATGATGAACAAATTGAAAATGCTGTTTTTCAATTTGGCCATGGTGGCCTGTGGCTGGGATACATCATACAGCCTGCAAAAGTTCTGCATATGAACATTAACACAAAAGTAGGCGCTGGTGAATTAGCACTTCGTGAGTCTCTTGACGAATACGAAATGATGGACAGTTATCACAGTGATGTTGTAACCGTTATTAATCCTTCGATAGGGGTGAATTTAAATATTCTGAAATGGTTCAGAATATCTGCAAACGCAGGATACCGCTTTGTTGGCGCCGTAGGCGATAAAACATACGACAATAACAATAATTTAATTTTTGACAGCAAAGATTACAACGCTCCCACTTTTTCATTGTCTTTTCTTTTCGGTGGTTTTTATTAATAAAAATCGCACCGGTGTAAACAGAAAAATATTTTTTAGCTAAAGCTTTAAACAAAAAGAGGTGAGATACGCTTTTTGCATAAAAACAAAAAACCTGGTTATGAAGATGCGAAACATCATGGCTCTCTGGATAGTTATCATCCTTTTTGCAGGCAGTCTATATGCAGAAAACACAGAAGAGGGCAACAAAAACACCATCAGCGGTACCATCACCAACTCGGAAAACGGGGAAGCCCTTATTGGCGCTACTGTATATGTTAAAGAATTAAAAACAGGAACCAGTTCCAATGTATATGGCTATTATTCTTTGAGCCTGCCGCCTGGTGAGTATACCCTGGAGTTTTCCTACATCGGTTTTCAAAAAAAGGTCGTGGAAATCGAACTGACTAAAAACATCAGCAAAAATATAGAACTGAACAGTAAGCAGGAATTACTAAAGGAGGTGGTTGTGAAAGGCGAGAAAAGCAACGCAAATGTACGGAAGAATGAGATGAGCGTTTCTAAAATGGATGCCAAAACCATTCAGCAAATCCCGGCCATGATGGGTGAAACAGACCTCATTAAAGCGGTGCAATTGTTACCCGGCGTACAATTTGCTACGGAAGGGTCCTCCGGATTCACCGTACGTGGGGGGTCTCCTGACCAAAACCTTATTCTTCTGGATGAAGCGACGGTTTACAACGGCTCGCATCTGATGGGCTTCTTTTCGATATTTAACAACGATGCCATCAAGGATGTTAAGCTATACAAAGGCAACATTCCGGCATCTGCCGGAGGAAGGTTGTCCTCCCTCTTGGACATCAGGATGAAAGACGGGAATAAAAAGAAGTTTTCCGGACAGGGCGGTATCGGCACCATATCCAGCCGCCTCACATTGGAAGGGCCACTTGAAAAAGAAAAAGCCTCTTTCCTTGTTTCAGGACGGCGATCCTACGCCGATTTGTTCCTGCCCTTTTCCAGCAACGAAGATGTGAAAAATAACAAGCTCTATTTTTACGATCTCAATGCTAAGATAAACTATCAAATCAACGAAAACAATCGCATTTTTGCCTCGGGGTACTATGGCAGGGATGTATTCAAGAATCCTGATTTTAAAATGGGATGGGGAAACAACACCTACACGGTACGATGGAATCACCTTTTCAGTAAAAAACTGTTCTCCAATTTCACCTTCGTAAAAAGCAACTATGATTACAACCTTGGCGTTCCCGAAGGGCAGCCTAATTCTTTCATCTGGAAAGCCGATTTGAATGATTACGCCGTGAAGGCAGATTTCGGATTTTACCCTAATCCTAACAGTACTATCAAGTTTGGTGTGCAAAGCACCTATCACCGCTTTTTCCCCGGAAAAGCACACGGATTAGGCGACCAGAGCTTGTTTAGTGAATACGAGGTACATCACAACAATTCGCTGGAAAGCAGTATCTATGCTGAGCACGAATATGAGTTCAGCCCGGTTTTATCGGTAAGGTACGGTTTACGCTATACTATCTTCCACAATGTGGGCAGCGGGATTATTTACAACTTTAATGACAGCTATGAGGTTGTAGACAGCACAAGGTACGACTCCGGAGAATTTTTCAACCATTTTGACGGTTTTGAGCCGCGTATCGGTGTTCGCTATCAGTTAAGTGAGTTCTCTTCACTGAAAGCCAGCTATTCAAGGACCCGTCAATACATCCACCGTGCCACCAACAGCACCTCCGGAACCCCCCTGGATGTGTGGTTCCCTTCCACGCCCAATATAAAGCCGCAGAAGGCCAACCAGTGGGCTCTGGGATATTTCAGGAATTTCAGGAAGAACACCATTGAATCTTCTATCGAATTATTCTATAAGGATATGTATGACATCGTAGATTTTAAAGATCATGCTGAAATTCTCCTAAACAAAGAATATGAAGGTGAAATCAGGACCGGCGATGCCACCGCCTATGGGCTGGAATTTATGACCCGCTTTGATATTAACCGTTTCAATGGATGGATCAGCTATACCTATTCCCATTCGGAGCGTAAGGTTAAAACAGTGAATGATGGTGAAACCTATCTTTCCCCTTATGACCGTCCTCATGACATCACCCTGGTGCTTAATGCTGATATCACCGAACGCCTGTCGGCAGGCGTTACGTGGGTTTACCTAACCGGCCGCCCCATCACATTCCCTACCGGCAGAGTAGAAATAGGTGGCCGGTACGTTCCTGTTTATTCGGAGAGAAACGGATACCGCATGCCGGATTATCACCGGATGGACTTCTCGCTCACATACAAAGGCAAAGAATCGGAAAGCAAGAGATTCCATAGCGAGTGGAACCTTTCGGTGTACAATGCATACGCCCGCAAAAATGCCTGGGTTATTAACTTCGTGCAGGATGAGCAATATCCTTCGCGAACATACGCTGAGAAAACATACCTGTTTGGTATTGTTCCATCAATAACGTACAATTTTTATTTCTAAAACCATGCGCGCTATGAAAATATACAAAACATATTTCATTATCCTGGCACTGGGTCTCATGACAGGATGTACAGAAAAAATAGATATTGATCTGGAGCAAACCTACGATCGGATTGTTGTGGAAGGCTACATTACTAACGAAGCAGGCCCTCACAGGGTGGAAGTTAGTAGAAGCACCGATTATTTCAACCCCGGACAGGCAGAACGTGTCTCCGAAGCGACGGTGATTCTGAATGATGGGGTTATGCCTCCTGATACCCTGAGGGAGCATCCCGATAAACCAGGGATTTATCAAACAGCCTCTGATTATACCGGGGTGCCGGGCAGGGAATACAGCTTACGAATTGAATTGGATCAACCTATACATGAAACTACAACATATACAGCTTCTTGCGTTATGCCTGAGCAGCGCACGCTCGACTCTATCCAGGTGCATTATCTCAAGCGCTGGGAGGCCTGGGAAGTGCGCTCTTTTGCTTACGATCCCCCTAGCAGGGATTTCTACATGTTTGATCTTTACAGAAATGGTATCATGGTCACAGATACAATCGATGAGCCTTTTGTTATTGAAGATCGGCTTTTCAATGGCCAGTTTACCAATGGGGCAGCCATTGGCTACTTCCAGGCTGAATACCCTGACGAAATCCTTATGAAAGGAGATACCGTTAAGGCCCGGTTAGCCAGAATTACCAAAGCACACTATTATTTTATGCTGGATGTAGCCGCCGAATCGGGCTTCCAAAACCCGCTCTTTAGCGGTCCGCCAGCTAACATCCGCGGGAATATAAGCGATGGAGGCGTCGGTTTCTTTGGAGCCTACAGCGTGGATTATGCAAGCACAGTTTATGAGGGGGAAACAGATAAATAAATAACTCAAGTTTCGCACTTAAAAATCGGAATAGTAGAATGGTGAATTTCAATAAGTTGACATCATTTAATATATAACTTTGTGTTACTTTGAGTCTTCGGGCCTTAGTGGCAGATCTTCCAGAAGGCCACCAAGACAGAAGGACACCAGGATTCACTAAGATAGTCGTATAGCAAAATTGGAAAATATTAGAATTTGATATAGAACTATTTA
>CAYFQK010000007.1:0-31795 GCA_964345255.1 uncultured Bacteroidales bacterium
GTTGGCCTGCGGGTGAAACTCCATTTCCACCGGCGGGTAGGGGGCGGCTTCCCCCTTTTGGTTGCGGGGAACGATAACAGCAATTTTCTTATCGAAATCGATTTGATGCTCCAGGATAGCCGGGACATCCGGTAAGTCTTCAACATCTGATCGGTTTTTAAGCACGCGCACACCTTTACCATCATAACCTCCTTTACGGCTCTTCCAGACTAACGGAAGTTTTTCTTCGCCGGAAGCGATGAGTTTGGTTACTTCTTTTCCGGAGGTTACAAAGCGAAAAGGAGCAGTAGGTATCTCGTGCTTTTTATAGAAAGCCTTTTGCAAACCTTTATCCTGGATGATGCGAAGTGTTTCGGCACCGGGATAAACGGTTTTACCTTCCTTTTCAAGCTGAAGTAGTGCATTGGTATTAACATGTTCAATTTCGAAAGTGATTATATCCGCCTTTCTTCCGAAATTGAGCACGGTTTCATAATCCATTAGATCACCCTGACGGAAATAGTTACTAGCAATCCGGCTGGGCGAATCCTCATTGGGATCGAGGACAGCAGTCTGAATGTCATACTTCCTTGTCTCGTACAAAAGCATTTTGCCGAGCTGCCCTCCACCCAGTATACCTAGAGTAAAATCTGATGAAAAATATAATTTTGGATTATTCATTTTTATATTTATGATAATGATAACTATAATGGTATAGTACTCTTTTCAATTTATTGACCCTGCCCAAGCGAGTAGCCTCTCTCTCCGTTAAACTCGTAAAGATTTTCCGTTTTGATAACATCCACCTCCTCTTCGATGGCTTTACTCATTAGTTTAGGGATGGCCGATTTTGGTAATGCTCCTTCGCTTTTATTTTCGAACCGGCATCGCCAGTGGTCGGTACAAAAAGTCTCCTCAAAACCTTCCGGCCACACTTTTACCCCCCGGTTGGTGATCATTGTCAGTTTCATCTGATCATTAAGTTTTTGAAGGATTCCCGCTAACTCGTCAGGATTTTTACCTTTCCAGTCGACAAAAGCATCCGTTCCTTTAAGCACTTTCTTTTTCGGGGTCTGGCGCTCATATGTGGGGATGGTGATGTGCACATCCCGGGAGTATTCGACAGCGTGAAGCATTTCGGGTTTCTTACCCAGATTACTGATGACCGTTTCGGTAAATTCTTTCGTGCCTACAAGCTTCTTACTCAGTCCCTCTTTATAAATATCAGGAGTGTGAATCCCCTGCTCTATTGTTCGTTCCCAGGCATTTTTAACATTTTCAGCGACCTCTGGTTGCCCGATGTGGTTGAGCATCAGCACTGCTGCACGAAGAAGTCCTGAAGGATTCGCGATATTTTTTCCGGCAATCGTAGGTGCCGATCCATGGATGGCCTCAAACATGGCCGAATTTTCTCCAATGTTGGCTGTTCCGGTCAATCCTATAGATCCGGAGATTTGGGCGGCAATATCTGAAACAACATCACCGTAAAGGTTGGGCATGACCACCAAGTCGAAATCTTCGGGAGTATCGGCCAGTCGCGCGGCGCCTATGTCTATAATCCAGCTGTCGGATTCAATGCCGGGGTATTCTTTGGCAATTTCCTTGAAAGTTCGGTGAAACAAACCGTCGGTGTGTTTCATGATGTTGTCCTTGGTAAAACAACTCACCTTTTTACGCTTATAATGATGGGCGTATTCAAAAGCATATCGAATAATTTTTTCGCTGCCGGGCTTGGTGATGAGCTTCAGGCATTGCACCACTTCATCGGTTTGCTGGTGCTCAATCCCCGCATAGAGGTCTTCCTCGTTTTCACGGATGATAACCAAATCCATATCCGGGTGTTTGGTTTTGATGAAGGGGTGGAAGCTTTTGCTGGGTCTTACATTGGCATAAAGGCCAAGCGCTTTACGCATGGTCACATTAAGGCTTTTATAACCGCCACCCTGCGGCGTAGTAATGGGTGCTTTTAGGAACACTTTGTTTTTACGGATGCTGTCCCAGGCTTCTTTGCTAATACCGCTGGTATTTCCGGCGAGATATACCTTTTCACCTACTTCGATTTCTTCCCAGTCGATTTGGGCGCCTGCAGCTTTGAGGATGTCGAGCGTGGAATTCATGATTTCAGGTCCGATGCCATCGCCTTTGGCTACTGTTATTTTTCTCATTGAAATTCTTTTTTAAGTGATAGCAAAATTAGTTCATTTATCTGAATATAAATCTATACAATCATACCGGCTGCTACGGTTTCGTTGGTGGTTTCGTCCACCAGTACCAGGCTTCCCGTCAACCGGTTTTGGTTGTAAGAATCGTAAACCATTGGCCGTGAGGTTTTAATCGCAACCCGGCCAATTTCATTTAGCCCCATGGCTTGCTGGTCTTCGATCCTTTCCAGTGTGTTTACATCAACCTTGTATTTAATCGCTGTTGGAATGGCTTTCATGCTGCCAGCTCCATGCATCAAAACATATTTTCCACGCGGAACCATCGGATTAGGGTTCATCCAGTTCATCATTACATCCATTTCCTTACCCATTTTTGGGCTGTTGTTTTCCTTAACGACCATATCTCCGCGGCTAATATCTATGTCATCTTCTAGCGTTAGTGTGACAGATCGCGGCGGGAAGGCTTCTTCCAGTTCCATGCTGCCTTCGTAGATGGCTTTCACCTTACTGGTTAAGCCTGAAGGTAAAACTTTTACCTTATCGCCGGGGCGGAAGGTGCCACCGGAAACCCTTCCGGCATAACCGCGGAAATCATGATATTGATCGCTTTGTGGTCGTATCACATATTGCACCGGAAGGCGCGGATCATCATGATTATAATCGCTGGATATGTGTAGATTCTCTAGCACATGAATAAGCGAGGCTCCTTCGTACCAATCCATATTTTTACTGCGCTCTACAACATTATCCCCGTGAAGGGCACTGATGGGAACAAAACGAATATCGCGGATATCGAGTTTTGAAGCGAAGACTTCGAAATCCGAACGGATTTTTTCAAAAGCTTCCTTTTTGTAATCAACCAAATCCATCTTGTTGACACATACAATAATATGTGGGATTTGCAGCAGCGATGCAATATAAGTATGGCGGTACGTTTGCTCGATAACACCGTTGCGTGCATCGATAAGGATGAGCGCGGCGTTGGCGGTGGATGCCCCGGTTACCATGTTTCGGGTGTATTGAACGTGGCCGGGTGTATCGGCAATGATAAATTTTCGCTTGGGCGTGGCGAAGTAGCGATAGGCCACATCGATGGTGATACCCTGCTCGCGCTCTGCTCTGAGTCCGTCGGTAAGCAGCGCGAGGTTCAGGCGTTCCTCACCCTTTTGCTCGCTGGCTCGCTTAACGGCCTCCATCTGGTCTTCAAAAATGGATTTACTATCGTAAAGTAGCCGGCCTATCAGGGTGCTTTTGCCGTCATCAACACTTCCGGCAGTGGTAAAGCGCAGAAGCTCCATGTTTAGGTATGCTTCGCTGGAAAAATCAGTTTGTGGAACCATATTCTTAAAGTTTTTTTGAATTAGTAATAATGGGTTGAGTTAAAAATAACCATCGCGTTTGCGGTCTTCCATGGCGGTTTCAGAACGTTTGTCGTCGGCCCGGTCGCCGCGTTCAGTGACCCGGGTGGCGGCGATTTCGCGAATAATATCCACCAGGTTATCCGCTTTTGATTGCGTCACCCCGGTATTGGTCATATCGCCAATGGTGCGGCATCGCACATTCAGCTCTTCAATTTCCTCTTCGGGCTTCAATTGCATAAAAGGGGCATAAGCCAGGTATGAGCCGTTGCGTTTGAAAACTTTTCTTTTGTGGGTGAAGTATAAGCTGGGAATTTTCACGTTTTCCATGTAAATGTATTGCCATACGTCCATCTCCGTCCAGTTGCTAAGCGGGAAAACCCTGAAATGTTCTCCCATTACCTTTCTTCCATTGAAGATGTTCCAGAGTTCGGGTCGCTGGTTTTTTGGGTCCCACTGACCGAATTCATCGCGGTGAGAGAAAAAGCGTTCTTTAGCCCGCGATTTTTCTTCATCGCGCCGACCGCCTCCCAGCGCAGCATCGATGTTTTCTTCTTCGATAGTATCAAGTAATGTAGTGGTTTGAGCCACATTGCGACTGGCATTATAACCCTTTTCTTCTTTCACACGCCCCTTCTTTATGGATTCCTCCACCGAACCGACGATCAGGCGTGCTCCGGTTTCTTTTACCAGTTTATCCCTGAATTTCAAAGTTTCAGGGAAGTTATGCCCCGTGTCGATGTGGAAGAGAGGAAAAGGAATTCTTGAAGGCCAGAAGGCTTTCCTTGCCAGATGCACCATGACGATGGAGTCTTTTCCTCCGGAAAATAATAACGCCGGGCGGTCGAATTGCGCCGCCACTTCGCGCATCACATACATAGCCTCAGCTTCAAGTTCTTTGAGATGATTTAGGATTTGGCTTTTCATTGCAATTGATTATTTGGTTTCGCAGTGATTCGGGTCTGGTTATGATACTTTTCAATAAAAACCTTAGTTATTAGTCAGGTTCCTCTGCTACAATAAATTTTGTTAAATAAATTTTCAGTTATAGCAACACGATAATCCTGAAAAGGTTTCCATGCCGCGAATTATTAGATACAACTAAAAAACCGGGTCGGGTGTTTATGAACAAATTGTTAAATTTCCATATATTCGTTTCTTTGTAAGTAAGACATTCTGTTTACCAGGGAATTTATCAAAAGCTATTCAGAAGTCAGGAAACTTAGAAAGAGGTCTAATAAAACATGATGTATGGAATTTTGCACTGCTATAAATTGCATGGACGGGCGGGTTCAGCAGCCTGTAAACAATTTTCTTCAGAAACGCTTTGGCGCTGAGAATGTGGATACTATAACCGAAGCCGGCCCTAACGGAATATTGGCAAAGCAGGAGGATAAAGCTACCATTCAATCCATTTTCAAACGAGTTGAAATATCAGTCAATGCTCATAAATCGAAAGGCATAGCGGTAGTTGGGCATCACGATTGTGCAGGGAACCCTGCTCCTAAGGAAGAACAATTGAGACATATTCGTGACTCGGTTAACTTCCTTAGAAATCAGTATCCCCAAATGGATATAATCGGAATATGGGTGGACGAAGAGTGGAAAGTATATGAAATACCGGTCGGGAAATAACATTTCTAAAAAAAAGATTATCGGCTGAATTTTTCTTTTTCTCTTTCAATAAACTCCTTCAGGGTCGTGGGGCACTTCCCGGTCAGTTGCTCGTAGAAGCCTGAAATTCGGGGTTCTTTCTGAAAACGGGGCAAAAAGTGCAGCATGATCATCACCATGATCATACTATTTGGCAGACCTTCCTGCTTTTTGGCTCGATAGAATCTTAAAGGATTGATGCTATGAAAACATATGGGCTGGGGTAATTCTTCGCTTAAGAGTTCTGCTACTTTGTGAAAATCTTCGTTTTCGTATCCGGTCAGCTCGTAAGCCGAATTTTTATATTCATCAAATCGTTCAAGCAGAGTAGCTGCAACTTCGCCAATGTCTTTGACGTCAATCCAGTTGAATTTAGCCTTCCCGGATGGCAAGATGATTTTTTGCTTGTTACGGATGTCCGTTAAAAGTGTGGTGGTCAGGTTCTGCATGAAGTAACCCGGGCGCAGAAAGATGTAGTTCAAATCCTTTGCAGCAATGAGCTTTTCTATCCGGCGATGCGGTATCACATTACTTTTCTCTGCCCCTTGCACCGATAGAAAAATGATATCATTGACGCCTTGACTTTTCATTGATCGAAACAATGGATCAAAATAAGTCTGCGCATCCGAAAGGTGGGGTGGTCGCACCAAGAACAGCCGGTCGATGTGGTTTAAGGCTTCCGGGAATGTATCGGGATTTTCAAAATCAAAATGCCGAAAGGTGACATTCGGGAAGCCGACGAGTTTCTTTTTGGTGGTATTAGGATTCCTCACACCCGCTACGATTTCATTTCCGCTATTTTTTATATGAAGAAAACGCAAGGCTTCATACCCTACATTTCCTATGGCTCCGGTGATAAGTATCTTTTTCATGGTTGAGGATGTGTTGCAGTTATTCGATTTCAACGACACGGCCCGTTCCGCCTTCCATGTATTTTTCCGGATACAGGTTTTTCATCTCGGCTTTGTATTGGGTACAATGAGTTGGGCAAATCAAATCGGGTTCTTTCAGCGATTTGGGGTTGGTCCCATGCATTCCGCCAATAACCGCATAAGCCTGTCCATACCGCGAGGCCGTATGAAGGATATTTTTCATATCCGGATGAGCACATCCAACAATGACAACTACCCCTTTTGAAGTTTCCACGCAAAGCGCTTGCTCTATGCCTTCAAGTTGACCGGTGGTATGAATCCCCTTGCTAATCGTTGCCGGTACTTCATGATCGAGGATTTTTCGAACACTACCCTGGAAATGAAAAGAAGGAGGTATCCAAAGGTCAACATTATTGTTTTCTTTCAGAAAATCATTAAGGCCTCCTGCGTGGTCCCAATGAGCATGCGATATAAATACCGTATCGATTTCATCCGGCGAAATCTTCAGCTTCTGCATGTTTGACAAAAGTATGGCTCCATTGGCGCCTGTATCGAAAAGGATATTTTTGTCTTTTGTTTCAAGGAAGGCGGCAAAGCCCCAATCCTCTCTAAGTTGATTATCGTAAGCGGTATTGTCGTAAATTATTGATATACGCATGATTTCGTGTTTTGAAACGGACTGTATTATTCGGTTTCCTATTCCTGAAAATAAACTCGTTTTACTCTCCGGGAGATGCCGGCCAGAATTTCGTAGGGAATCGTGCCCATTTGAGCAGAGAGAACGGTCACGGGTTGCTGTTCTCCGAAAATCTCTACTTTGTCTCCCTCATGGGCTTCTAAGCCCGTGATATCAACCATACACATATCCATGCAGATGTTTCCGATGATGGGTACTTTTTTTCCATGAAGAACAAGGTTTGCCTTTCCGTTGCTTAGCAGGCGGCTAAGTCCGTCGGCATAGCCCACCGGAACGGTGGCTATTTTTCTTTCCTCTTCGGCCTTAAATTGGCGGCTGTAACCTACGGTTGCTCCGGGCTTAACGGTTTTAATCTGAGAGATACTGGAACGAAGGGTGCTGACATTTTGTAGCTCATTTTTTAACTGCGGATCAGTAGCGATGCCGTACATGCTAATGCCGAGCCTGACCATATCGAACTGGTCCTTTGGAAAACGGCTGATGCCCGCCGAATTTAAGATGTGACGCAGAATTTTGTAATCAAAAGCTTCCTGAATATTATCGCTTAGCTTTTTGAAAAGGTCGATTTGACTTCTGGTAAAATTATCATTTTTTCCCTCATCGCTTGCCGCTAAATGTGAAAAAACCGATTGAATGCGAATTAATTCATTTTCTTTTATCCGGCTTGTCAAATTTTCTACTTCATCCTCCAGAAAACCAAGTCGATGCATACCTGTATCCAGTTTCAGATGGATTTTAACCGGTTTATTTTTTGGTAAAAGGTTTCGCTCAATGGCATCCTCGAGGCGTTTCAAAATCCGGAAGCTATAGATTTCCGGCTCCAGCTGATATTTCAGGATCGCATCAAAACTTTGTTCGTCGGGATTCATCACCATAATGGGTACGGTAACACCCGCCTTTCGAAGTTCAACTCCTTCATCGGCATAAGCCACACTCAAATAGTCAATGTTATGGTACTGTAGTGTATTGCTTATTTCATAACTACCGCTTCCATAAGAGAACGCTTTGACCATCGCCATGATTTTTACCCCGGGGCTTACTAAGCTCCGGTAGTAGTTAAGGTTGTGAACCAATGCGTTGAGATTTATTTCCAGGACCGTTTCATGATCTTTTTGCTGTAATGATTTACTGATGCGCTCAAACTCAAATACCCGGGCGCCTTTGATGAGTATGGCTTCATCATTGAAACCTGAGAAGGGATAGCTCCTGATAAATTCATCTGTGGTTTTAAAGAATGATTTTTCAATCGGAAAAAGATTGGCATGGCGGCTGATATCGTCACCAATACCAATGATTTTATTAATGCCTTTATTTTGGAGGATTTCAGAGATTTCGCTGTACAGGTCCAGGTTTGAGCGGTTAGTTTGCAGAATGTCTGAGAGAATAAGGGTCTTTTTTTTATGCTGTGTTTGCCTGTTAAGGAAGTCCAGGGCGATATTGAGCGAGTTAAGGTCGGAATTGTAAGAGTCATTTATCACCGAGCAATCGTTGATGCCCTCTTTCAGCTCCAGGCGCATGGCAATGGACTGAAGTTTTTTCATCCGCGAACGAATCGTTGCATTGTCATAGCCCATATACAGCATTACCGCCCAGCAATGGATGGCATTTTCGATGGAGGCTTCGTCGGAAAAGGGTATTTCAGTTTCTATGATTTGGTTGTCATAAACCCCCATGATGCGTGTATGTGTTTTATTGCGCGTGATTTCCCTGATGGTCAGATCAGCCTGGGTTTTGCGCGACCAGGTAAACGTGTTTACTTTATTACCAAGGCCCGAGCGAATCATGACCTCCCGTATAACTTCATAATCAGGGCTGTAGATTAGGGCTTGTGTGTGGGTAAAAAGTTTAAGCTTTTCTCCCGCCTTTTGTATATCGCTGATAAAGTTTTTATCATGTGCCGGACCTATGTTTGAAAACACACCAATAGTAGGGCGAATGATTTGCTGCAGGTTTTCCATCTCTTTAGGCTCGGAAATACCGGCTTCAAAAACGCCGAGGTCGTTTTCTTCATTCATTTGCCATACAGAAAGCGGGACACCGATCTGGGAGTTATAGCTTTTTGGGGAGCGTACAACATTATGCTCTTCCTGAAGGAGTTGGAAAAGCCATTCCTTAATGATGGTTTTTCCGTTACTTCCGGTAACACCAATGATGGGAAAAGAAAACCTGTTCCGGTGATGGGTGGCAAGCATTTGCAGGGCGATAAGGCTGTTATCAACCAAAATAAAATTGGCTTTTGGAAAACGAACAGGCAAATCTTCTTTTGATACCACAAAGTTTCTGACCCCTTTTTCGTATAATTCTTCTATATACTGATGGCCATCGTTTTTAGCTGTTTTGATGGCGAAGAATAAGCTGTTGGCGCTAGAGATAAGCCGCCGGCTATCGATAAGGATATCATTGATGGCTCCTTTTTCCGGGTTATTCAAAGAGAGGGTGCCCTTAATATATTTGGCGATGTCTGTAATATTATATGCCTGGGAAGCCATTAAGAATTTTTTACTGATTTTACCGGTTACGATTTATTATTCTGCATGATTTGCATTTTGTTTTTCCTCAGGTGGAACAAATGCATTTCCTTTAAGTTTATTATATTCCGTACGATTCCTGTAAATATCACAAGCCATATAAAGTGCTTCTCTGAATGATTCCGGAGAAGCCAGTCCTTTACCGGCAATTTCATAGGCCGTGCCGTGAGCGGGTGAGGTGCGTATAACAGGTAATCCAGCAGTATAATTCACCCCTGTATTAAACGCTAAAGCCTTAAAAGGCAACATCCCCTGGTCATGATACATAGCAAGAATCCCATCGAATTTCCTGTAGTTGGGTGTTCCGAATAGTCCATCGGCAGGGTAGGGGCCAAAAGCGATGATCCCTTCCTCATTGGCTTTATTGATGGCGGGGATTATTGTGTTTTTTTCTTCTTCACCGATGAGGCCTTCATCACTGGCATGTGGGTTCATGCCAAGCAGGGCAATTTTTGGCTTTTCAATAGCAAAATCCTTGATCAAGGATTGATTAAGGATACGTATTTTACGTAATAACAAGTCTTCGGTTATGGTCTCAGGTACTTTTTTTAGTGGAATATGACCCGTAATCACCCCTATACGTATTTCTTTGCCAAGCATCAACATTAGGTCATCATACTCGCCGAAACGCTCAGCCAGAAATTCCGTATGACCGGGGAAGCTGAATTTATCCGACTGAATATTGTTTTTATTGATAGGCGCTGTTACCAAAACATCCACCAGTTCTTTTTTGAGTGCATCTACAGCTGCTTCCAGCGACATAAATGCCAATTCTCCACCCGTGCTGGTGGGTTTTCCGAGTTCTATCTTTACTTCTTTATCTATGATATTTACGATATTGGCATGATGGGCCACTGCTTGTTGAGCACTCTTTACAAGGTTAATATTGAAATTATTGATGTTTAGGGCTTTACGATGGTAAGAGGCTGCCTTGGAAGACCCGAAGATGATCGGCGTAATGTTGTTGAGTATACGCTGATCCATCAGGGTTTTCATTATTATTTCATAACCGATGCTATTAATGTCGCCATGCGTTATACCAACTCGGATATTTTCTTTTTTTTCTTCGTTTTCAGTCATTGTTTTGTGTTTTAGTAGTATGTATCACATTAAACCATATTGTGTGCAACCCGTCGGGTTTATGGTTATTTACTGTATGGATCCCTTCCTGAAGGGTTAATCATTCAATAAAGATAATATATCATATCCGGTTAATGAAAAAATCAAACAGCAAACGGACGCCATAACCCGTGCCGCCTTTTCCATGATAGGTTTTCCCATTTTCTGAAAAAGCAACACCTGCAATATCGAGATGCAGATACGGATAATCTGTGAAATTTTCGAGGAATTTACCTGCATGAATTGCTCCTCCTTCAGCTCCTCCCAGGTGCTTTAAATCAGCAATATCGGATTTCAGTTCCTCGCCATATTCTTCCCAGAAGGGGAGTTCGGCTACACGCTCGTAGACATTTTCCCCGCTTTCTTTTAATAGCTGCAATTCGTCCTGGTTATTGCCCATAGCCACTACTCCATGAGCTCCGATGGCTCGTGCAGCAGAGCCTGTGAGGGTAGCTGCATCAATGACAAGCTGCGGATCGTATTTTTTTGCATAGCTTAAGGCGTCGGCCATAATCATCCGGCCTTCCGCATCGGTATTGATGACTTCAACAGTGGTTCCATCGTACATGGTAATTACGTCTCCTGTAACGTAGGCATTCCCGTTTACCCGGTTATCAGTAGCCGGCAGCAGTGCGATGACGTGAACAGGGAGCCTGGCCTTGGCAATGGCGCCCACCACATTAGCCATAGTTGCTGCTCCGGCCATATCCATTTTCATGTTATTCATGTACTGACCCGGTTTCAGGTTCATGCCACCGGTGTCGAAAACAACACCCTTTCCTACCAGCACATAAGGTTTCTCATTGACCGCATCCTCAGGCTTCCATTCCATTATCGAAAAAGTTGGAGGGTCAATGCTGCCCTGGTTTACAGCCAGGAGGCCACCCATTTTCAATGCCTCAATTTTCTTTTTAGTGAGGATTTCTACATGAGCCCCTGTTTCTTTGCCCAGGTCTGAAATACGTTCAGCAAGTTTGGGAGCATTTAAGTGTGAAAGTGGCTCATTGACCCAGTCTCTGGCACGGTATACCGCTTCAATCATTGTCTGCAACCGTTTCAAATCTTCTTGTTCAACTCTTTCATCAGCTAAAGTGAGCTTTTCAAGTGAGTTTTTCTTTTTATCGGCCTCTTTTTTATGTTTTAGAAACTGGTAGTTAGAAAGAGCCACTCCCTCCATGAGGGCCAGTCCGGTATAGGATTCCATGCCTGCGGGAAGGATGGTTGCTTGTGTAATCTTTTGCTTATTGAGAATAGTAGCTACTTCTTTGCCCTCTTTTCTCATTTTTTCCGCATCCTGATAAAAATCATCTTTTAATTCAGGAATTCTGACAATTACATGATGATCAAAGTGGTTGAACGCAAATTGCCTAAGTTCATTTTTATGATACTGATTTTCAATGTAATTAATTTCTTGCTCAGTGATATAATCTTTAGGTAAATTTTCAGGTTTATTAGTTATAACAATAAGATGGGTCCCTTTTTCAGCTGCGGGAGCATTATGTAGTTTCATGACCTTTATTTTTTGATTTAATCCACAAAATTAGTAAAAACTAAGGGATTAATTCTTTGGCTTTTTGTGCCGGGATGCTACCTCTTTAGCAAGTTCTTTTTGATTATCGTAATAACATTGAAGAGTGTGGCGAAGAGCGTTATTACAAGTAATATCCCCAGGACCGTATGATACAGATCAGGAATAAGATGATCTGTAGAGGCCTCTGACAATCTGTATGTTCCGGAAAAGTAGCTATTGTATCCCGCAATTTTTTGTTGGCCGGCTCCGAAAAAGAATGCCTGCCAGTGGGCCTGCCACTGAAGAATGGCCCATGCGGTAAGGTACAATGCAGAAAAGTGGTCTGCATATTTCCATTTAAATAATTTTACACCGAGTGAAATCAAAAGAAAAGCCATGAGAAGGCCGTATATGCTAAAGATGCCGGGAGATTCGCCAACAGTAAATCGTGCGGGGTCCCAAAAAATAAGGGAGTACCAAATCGTTAATAACAGAAGAGGGATTACTATTTTACTTTGTTTCCTCATTTAGCATGATTTTTATTATAGCTTCTTTTCGCCACTAAATTAAAAAATTCAGTTCCTAATAAAAAAAGCAGGAAGGTCAGCGGATAATTATATGCGCAAGTATTTTTTGGGTGCTCCCTTTTTTTTCATTCACATACGTTTGAGCTTTTTCCCCTGCGTTCTTTAGCGCATCAGCATCCTGAAGAAAAGTAAAAAAACGCTTACCAAAATCCTTTTCCGTTCTTACGGGGAAGGCTGCTTCTTTTGCGATGAGCTCTTTGGCTTCCTGAAATTTTTGGTAATTCGGCCCGAAAAGAATGGGTAAACCGAAGGCGGCAGCCTCCAGAGTATTATGGATGCCTGCGCCGAACCCCCCTCCGATATAAGCAATATCTCCATACTGATACAGATGGGAGAGAAGCCCGATGCTGTCTATCACCAATATTTTTTTATCAGAAAAATCTTCGGAAGCGCGTGAATATCGTATGGCAGAATCCGGCAATTGTTTCATCAGCAAATTAATTCTTTGCTCATGAACTTCGTGGGGGGCTATGACTACTTTCAGCTCCCGGGTTTTTATGGCCTCTAAAACGGAAGGAAGGAAAACTTCCTCATCTGCCGGCCAGCTGCTGCCAGCCAGGAAGAGCGTTTTTCCGTTTTTGAATTCTTTGATATCAGAGAAAGGCCGGGCTTTTTTAGCAATTTCACAAACCCTGTCAAAACGGGTATCACCTGTAATCATGCTTTTTCCGGGAAGAATTCTTTCGACCAGTTGAAAAGAAGTCTCGTTTTGGACAAAAAGCTTATCAAAAGCTTTGAGCTGTTTTTTAAACCACCTTCCGTACCATTTAAAAAAGTGTTGGTTTTCTCTGAAGATTCCTGAAATAAGGTAGGTAGGCACATGGCTTTTCCAAAGCTCATTCAGGTAGTTAAACCAAAATTCGTATTTAACAAAAAAAGCAATCTGAGGCTTGATCATTTCAATAAACCACCGGGCATTTTTCGGAGTATCGATAGGAAGGTAGTAGACAAAATCGGCCTGCTCATAGTTTTTACGTATTTCGTATCCGGAGGGGGAAAAGAAGGTAAGGACAATTTTAAACTGCGGATATTTTTTTCGAAAAGCTTCGATAACGGGCCGGCCTTGTTCAAACTCACCAAGCGAGGCGCAATGAAACCAGGCTGTTCGGTCGCTTTTGGATAGGGGAGTGACCTTTTGCTTCCTTCGGCCCTCCATCCACTCTGCCGCTTTTTTGTTTCCGGTCAGCGCTCCAAGGCCTATAAAAGTTTTATAGCCATATATTGCTGCATTGTAAAGGATACGCATAGGTTAGTAATGATGGATTTTTCGCGCTGTTTGCTTCCCAAGAGGCAGGAACCAGCCCAGCTTAAACCCGTACAGGGTTTCAAATCGTTTTCCTGTGGGACGCTGTTGCTCATCAAAATTGTAAGGCCTTGATGATTGGGTCCATGCCTGGTGAAATTCAAACCCAGCGTAAAAGTTTATAATGTTGCGGTTTCCCAGGTAATGATATCCGATGAATTGAGTGGTATTAAAACCCTCAGTCAGTCGGTCGTAGCCTTTTTGATAATCGCCGCTGATTTGGGGAGCAGAGTTCTCGTTTTGTTCTATCCTGATTTTATGAAAAATATATCCTCCTCCGGCTTTTACCACAATGCCGCTGTTCATGTTAGGCCCCCACACCGGGAAGAGTTTTCCGAATGATATGTTTGCTGTCATTCCGGCCTCAAGCACGGCAATATCGGTAAAAATACCGCCTTCATCTATGATATATCCCTCTTCAGAGGCTATCTCACTAAAAAGATCATCGGTAATTTTTACATTTCGACTAAACAGGTAATCCCCTTCCACCATGAGCACCCAATTAGTGATAGATTTGTAAGTGAAACTTGCTCCAATAGAGTTGTTCATCCCAAAGCGGTTTTGTAAATCTCCTCCCGGAAGGTCCATACCATAAGCTGCTCCCAGTGAAAAAACACGGGCAGTGGTGTCTTTAGGAGGTTTTTGTGCAAAAACCGTTAAGGCGCATGCCCAAATTATGATAAATACTATAGCCTTTTTCATTTTCTAACTCAATTACAAGGCAAAGCTAAACTGATTAATTCATAATGCAAAGCTTCCTGTTATTGAAATAGGATTGAAGTTACTGATCTTTATATTTCAGAACTTCTTCGCTAAAGTACTCCAGCTCCACACCGGCTTGTCTGAACATCTCTTCAGATTCCTGGCCGGCATGGTATTTCTTTTCGCACACCACGCGTTTGATGCCGACATTGATGATGAGCATGGCACATGTTCTGCAAGGGGTCATTCTGACATAAATGGTTGAATCCTTTAAGGCGATGCCATGCCGGGCAGCTTGTGTAATGGCATTTTGCTCCGCATGGATGGTGCGTACGCAATGCTGCGAGACGTGCCCGTCTTCATGAATTACTTTTTTCATGTAATGACCTACATCGTCGCAATGTGGGAGTCCGCGGGGTGATCCCACGTATCCGGTAACTAAAATCTGGCGGTCTCTCACTACTACACACCCTGCCCTTCCCCGGTCGCAGGTGGCTCGCGTGGCAACCGTATTGGCTATCTGCATGAAATATTCATCCCATGAGGGGCGAATATGCTTTTCATTCTTTGTTTCTGACATGTAAATATTTTTTTGAAATATAGAGAAAATTAGATGCTTAACAGGCTAATCAAGTCCAATCTTTACTAACACTTTTTCAACTTCCTGATGAAGATCTGTGATAGTGCCGTTGTTATAAAAAACATAATCAGACATTTCGATACATTTTTTAAGATTTTGTTTATTCGGTTTGCTGGAATTCATTTCCCGTTTTTCATTCTCAAAAAACACCTCTCTGGAAATGTCATCCGTTTCAGATTTGCGGGCAAGGATGCGCTGGTATCTGACTTCTCTGTCCGCGTCCACGGCAAACAGGATAAATTGACCTTTTTCCCGCAGCGACTCAATTTCCCCGGGTGTTCTTATACTTTCAATCACTGCATTTTTCCCGTGCTGCCTGGCTTTGTCGTGCAACCGGTCGGTAATATACGAGGGGCCATATTCGGCCCTTAATTGGTTTGCCAGTTCAGTCATGGAATCCCTGTCAACCACTGCATCTCTTTTTTTTAGCTCTTCCACCAGGAAACCACGAACCGAATAATGAATAAAGCCTTTCCGGAGGGTAAGGTAGTCTACGACCGTTCCTTTCCCCGCCCCCAGTGTGCCGGTAATTCCTATTACTCTCATTCAGATTCAGTTTTATTTGCTAGCTCTTTTTCAAAAATAATCCTAAAATCGTTAGTAACGACTTTTTTCTGATTTAATATCACGTATCCATTTATCCATGGAAGTCCCCTCAAAGGATTGTAACTTGTTGAGGATTTTGGTGGGGTCTTTTTCGAGGATGAGGGTGTCGCGATGTTCTTTGCGAATAAGCGCATCATCAGTAGCGCGCTCGATAAAGGCCATAAGCTGGTCGAAGTAACCTTCCGTATTAAGAAAGCCCACCGGCTTATTCATGAGCTTAAGCTGATTCCAGGTAATAGCTTCCGATATTTCATCCAGGGTGCCAAAACCTCCTGGCATGGCAATGAAAGCATCAGATAGCTCCAGCAATACTTTTTTTCGTTGCATCATGTCGTCAACAATTTTCAGCTCATGCAGGTTTTCATGGGCTATCTCATGGTCGGCCAGGTGCTGCGGCATCACCCCGATTACACGCCCTCCCTCTTCCAACACTTTATCTGCAATAATGCCCATCAGGCCTATATTTCCTCCACCATAGACAAGTTCATAATTTTTTCCTGCTATTTCGCGCCCCAGCGCCTCAGCAGCAGCGACATATGCTGCATTATTCCCAATGCTGGACCCACAAAAAACACAAATTCTATATACCATAGTTTTTTCTTTCAGGCAAAATTAATAAAGTTGACAATGAACGGGGGGTTAAGGCTTATAAATGTTTGTGGCGGTATTGTGCATTGAAATGATTATTTTTAACCCCTGAAAATGCAACCTTTCCATACAGGCCTCTGTCATGAATGTCTGAAGCGGAAAGGCTTAAAAAGAATAAAGCATCATGGAAGAAAGAAAACTATATCCATTAAAATTTAAGCCAATATTCAAGGATAAGATATGGGGAGGGCAAAAGATAAAAACCATTCTTGGGAAAGATTTTTCGCCACTGCCCAATTGCGGTGAAATATGGGTGCTCTCGGGTGTTAAAGGGGATGAAACGGTTGTGGAAAACGGATTCCTTTCCGGAAATAACCTTGCAGAGCTTACGGAAGTCTTTATGGACGACCTCCTGGGTGGCGCAGTCCATAATAATTTCGGGGAGGATTTTCCGATTCTGGTCAAATTTATTGATGCTGCCGATGACCTATCTATCCAGGTACACCCCGATGATAAACTGGCTAAAAAAAGGCATAACTCCTTAGGAAAAACAGAGATGTGGTATGTACTTGATGCTGATCCCGGATCCGAATTGATAACAGGTTTCCGGCAGGATGTAACCAAAGAGACCTATCTTGATTATCTGGAAAAGAAAAGACTGAAAGAAATATTAAATATCGAAAAAGTGGAGAAAGGGGATGTGTTCTATCAGCCTGCCGGCAGGGTACATGCTATTGGTAAAGGGGTTTTGCTGGCCGAGATTCAGCAATCATCCGATGTTACTTACCGGATTTATGATTACGACCGAACGGATAAAAAGGGCAACAAAAGGGAGTTGCATACCGATAAGGCCCTGGATGCTATAGATTTTAAAGCACAGATGCAGTACAAAACACCCTATAAAGACATCAGGAATAAAACGTCCCCCATGGTGAAGAGTCCGTATTTCACAACAAACCTTCTTCATCTGGACTCCCCGGTTAGCAAAGATTATATAGATTTGGATTCTTTTGTCATTCATACGTGCACCGAAGGGTCGTATGCCCTTATGTATGAAGGAGGAGAGCGAATCGCCGTTAGTAAAGGAGAAGCCATACTTATTCCGGCTATGATGGGCAAGGTTACGATCATCCCCGATCATGAAACCAGGATTCTGGAGACCCACATGGAGCTAGATAAAAATGTTAAATCAGAACTAAACTAACATAAACCATAACGAGAGATAATTATGACGAAACGAATGATTTTACTGGCTGTTGTTTTTATGACGAGCCTTACGCTATTCAGTCAAAAAGGAGAACTTCCCTCAGTAGACGTCAAAACCGTGTATGGCGAATCTTATAATTCGTCACAAATTAAAAACGATGGCAACCCGATTATACTCAGTTTTTGGGCCACCTGGTGCAAACCCTGTATCAAGGAGCTTTCGGCTATTCATGAGGTGTATTCCGACTGGCAGGAGGAAACCGGAGTAAAGGTGGTGGCTGTTTCTATCGATAATACCCGGTCTTCGTCAAAAGTTCTGCCGATGGTCAATGGCAATGGCTGGGAATACCAGGTATTACTGGACCCGAACGGTGATTTTAAAAGAGCAATGGGTGTGAACACGATCCCTCATACGTTTTTGCTCAATGGTGAAGGTGAAGTGGTATGGCAACATACTTCATACGCGGAAGGCAGCGAGCACCAGTTATTTGATAAAGTTAAGAAAATCAGCCAGGGAGAATCTTTAGATTAAAAACAAGCACCCGATGAGAAAATATGTTATATTTTTCTTTTTTGCCATCGCTTTTACAGTAAAGCTTTTTGGCCAGTTTAATCCCGACCAGGCCCAGGTTCAGGGAAACTTCCAGATAGATCTTCAGACCTACCAGGAAGACGATAAAATAGGAATCACGGCCAGCGATATTGATGGTAAAAAAACAGCACTAAATGGGTATGGCAAGATAATTTACCGTAATGGGGATTTTTCTGCCGGATTGCGGTATGAGGCTTATTTGCCTCCTATTGAAGGATATAACCAGGCGTATGAAGGACATGGCATCGCTCACAAATACCTTAAATATAATGGGGATGATTATGAAATTACGGTAGGAAATTATTATGACCAGTTTGGAAATGGGCTGATATTCCGCAGTTATGAAGAATGGAGCCTGGGCTACGACAATGCTATGAATGGCATCCATGTTAAGCTTAAACCTTTGGATGGAGTAACGCTGAAAGGAATTTACGGAACGCAGCGTCATTACTGGCAAAAATACGAGGATGGGAATCGCGGATTAGTGCGCGGAGTGGATGCAGATATTAACCTGAACTATCTTTTTGGAGGCCTGGAAAGCGCCAAAACCCGAATTACAATCGGTGGCAGTTTTGTTAGCAAGTATGAAAAAGATAATCCTTTTTCTGATTATAAACTCCCTGAAAATGTGGGGGCCTACGCTGCCCGCTTGAATTTGCGATATGGAACATGGTTTTTCCAGGGAGAGTACGCCCATAAAATCAATGATCCTCACAATGTTAATAATTTTATCTTTAAGGAAGGGAATGCGCTTTGGTTATCGGCTACATATACACAGCGCGGGTTTGGTGCTATTGCATCTTTCAAACGTATTGATAATTTTAGCTTTACTACCATGAGGAATCCATCGGTGGGCGATCCTCCCCGGATTAATTATCTGCCGGCACTTTCTCATCAGCATGTTTATACCTTGCCTGCTATGTATCCCTATGCCACACAGCCGAATGGTGAAATAGGATATTCCGGAGAGGTGTTTTACCGTTTTGAAAGAGGCTCGAATTTCGGAGGCAAGTATGGAACAAAATTATCGGCGAACTATTCCCGGATATACGGATTAGACAAAAAGCCTGCGGCAGGTGATACAGTGATTAATGCGCCGGGGACCGACGGATATCAGGCTGAGTTTTTACAGTTTGGCCAGATAAAATATTTTGAAGATATCTCCCTCAAAGTGGATAAAAAAGTGTCTAAGACCGTAAAATTTACTGCGGGCTACAGTCATATCGATTACAATGTGGCCGTGGTTGAGGAAAGCATCGAACAGGTAGAGCATCTGTATAAAGCGGATGTTGGCTTTATCGATCTTACCTATAACCTCAATCGCGAAGAGGCTTTACGCACTGAACTTCAATACCTCGCTACACGGCAGGACAGCGGCAACTGGGCATTGGCAATGGTAGAATACAGCATTGCCCCCAAGTGGTTTTTTTCTGTGCAGGATCAATACAATTTTAATAATCCTCAATCGGATAACACTTACCACTATTACACGCTTGCGGCAGCTTATGTGCATGAATCCACGCGTTTTTCCGTTTCATACGGACGCCAGCGCGAAGGAATTTTATGTGTGGGAGGAGTGTGCCGGCAGGTGCCTGCATCCAGCGGATTTCGTTTTACAATAAGTAGTACCTTTTGATTAAAAGTTAATAAATATGCGACACACGATATATGCAATTCTTACTGTGTTTTTGATAGCAGGGTTATTCCATTCTTGCGATGAGATAGAGAAACCCTATGTGAGGAAAGATGATTCCGGTAACGGTGGAGACAATGGCGACGAGGGTACAATGCAAAAGGTTTTGGTGGAAGAGTTTACCGGTCATAGATGTGTAAACTGTCCGTCAGCCCACGACCTTCTGGGAAACCTGAAAGATGACTATGGCGACAGTTTGATAATTGTCTCTATTCATGCAGGATTTTTTGCCACACCCGATAATTCGGGAGCTTACACCACGGATTTAAGAACCACGGCAGGCGAAGAGCTTCATGATGCCTATGGAGTAAGCTCCTATCCTTCAGGAATGATCAACCGTGGAAAAGACCAGGAAGAAACAGTTTTGAGAAAGGATGTCTGGAATGGAAGAATAAGACAGCAAATGGAAGCCTCTGCAAAAGCAAGCTTGTCAATTGACTATGAGTTTAATCCCCAAAACCGGAATTTGTCGGCGGATGTCGATATCGAATTTCTGGAGGAAATACCAGGAGTTTACATGCTATCGGTATACATTACTGAAGATGGGATTATGGCACCACAAAAAAATGACAATGAAAATGTTGGTCCGGTTCCTGATATAATGGATTATGAACATAATCATGTTTTGCGAGGGACAATGAACGGAACATGGGGCGAGTCTGTTACAGATGAGGCGGTTACAACCGATACCGTTTACACCTTATCTTATGATAATTATACAATCCCTCAGGAGTGGAATGAGGCTGATTTATCACTGATTGTTTTTGTTTACAGCCAGGAAGACCAAAGCGTCCTTCAGGCGGAGAAAGTGCATATAGAGTAAAATACTTAAGCATCCGGTAATCCACTTATTGGTTTTGATTAGCGAGTTTTTGTGTGTAATTTCGATTCCTATGAAATTATTGTTTTTATATCTTTTTATTGCTCTGGGTTTTTCGTTTTTATGCTCAATGCTTGAAGCAGTCATTTTGAGCATCACACCCAGCCACGTAAATATGCTTTCAGAGAAAGGGGGGCGCAAAGGAAAGCTCATCAAGCGATTTAAGGATAATATTGACCGTCCGCTATCAGCCATTCTCACTCTAAATACATTTGCCCATACGATTGGTGCAGCTGGAGTGGGAGCGCAGGCGCAGATCATATGGGGAAGTGAGGCGCTATCTATCACCTCCGCAGTGTTAACAATTTTGATTCTGATTTTATCCGAAATCATTCCAAAAACAATAGGCGCTTTGTATTGGAAAAACCTTGTGGGGTTTACTGCCTATACGTTGCTTATTTTGATTTATTCACCTTTATATCCGTTTATCCTTATCAGTCAGCAGATTACTAAATGGTTAAAAGGCAGTAAAAAAGAATTGCCCGTCAGCCGGGATGAATTATCTGCATTGGCGCGACTTGGAGCTATCTCCGGTGTTTTCAAGAAAAAGGAGTCTATGATGATCGAAAACCTCATGAAATTCGATTACATCAAAGTGAAAGATATTATGACGCCCCGTGTGGTTGTGGCTTCAGAAGATGAAGACACAAAGGTCAGCGAGCTCAGGAGCAAAGTATCAGAAATTCCTTTTTCCCGGATTCCCGTCTACCGCCAAAACCGGGAGAATATCACCGGCTACGTCCTGAAAGATGACCTGATGCTGAAGCTGGTGCACAAGAGAGGAGCAGATACCCTCAAATCTTTTAGAAGACCCATTCCGCTTGTTGTGGATAGTTTACCGCTTTCGTCACTCTACGAAAAGTTTATCGCCGAAAAAGAGATTATCGCTATCGTGGTGGATGAGTATGGTGGTATGTCGGGAATCGTCACTATGGAAGACCTTATTGAAACCATCCTTGGCCTGGAAATCGTCGATGAATATGATAACATCGAAAATCTTCGTAAATCAGCCCGCGAGCGATGGGAGAAAAGAGCCAAGTGGTTTACACGTTATTATCAGGACAATGAGCCCGGGCAATCGCAAAACAAATAGACCTCATACAAAACTTAACCGGGGATGAGTGGGGCTTATTCGTTAATATTTTGTAAATTCGAGGCGTTTCTCACAAGTTAAAATACTAAAAATCAAAGAATATGTTTGAAAAGAAAGTCTATGTTAATCGCAGAAATAAGTTAAAAGAAAAGATCAGCTCGGGATTAGTGCTGGTGTTAGGAAACGTGGACGCATCAATGAATTATCCTTCAAACCCGTATCATTTTCGCCAGGACAGCAATTTTCTATATTTTTTCGGACTCGATATCCAGGGATTTGCCGGTGTAATGGATGTGGATAATGATAAGGATTATATTTTCGGAGACAATGTCGATATGGATGACATCATTTGGATGGGAGACCAGCCTACGGTGAAAGAACTCGCCGGCAAAGTTGGAGTAGATAATACAGCCCCATTCGAGGAGATGCATAAATTTATACAGAAAGAAAAATCCAAAGGACGTACTATCCATATTTACCCCACATACCGTGGAGAACACGTATTAACATTGAGTGAAGTCTTTCATGTACCCACCGGCGAGGTAGATAATTTTGTTTCGGAGGAGCTTATAAAGGCCACAGTGTCACTTCGTTCGGTAAAAGAAGATGTTGAAATTGCTGAGATTGAAAAAGCAGTGGATATAGCTTATGATATGCATACTGCGGCCATGAAAATGGCGAAACCGGGAGTAGTTGAACGGGAAATATATGGCCGCGTAGAAGGAATTTCGCTGGCTCAGGGAGGTCCGGTTTCATTCCCCGTAATTCTGACCATCAACGGCCAAACCCTGCACAATCACTACCACGGAAACACATTGAAGGAAGGACGTATTATGGTAACCGATGCTGGTGCGGAAACACCCATGCACTATGCCAGTGACATTACCCGCAGCGTACCCGTTGGGGGTAAGTTTAACAGCCGCCAGAAAGATATTTATCAGATTGTCCTGAACGCCAATATGAATGCTATAAAAAGCGTAAAGCCCGGAATCACCAATAAAGAGCTGCACTTAAATGCCGTAAGGGATGTAGCCACAGGTCTGAAAGATATGGGTATCATGAAAGGAGACATCAACGAAGCGGTGAACCAGGGGGTTCATGCTATGTTTATGCCCCATGGTCTGGGCCATATGATGGGTCTGGATGTTCACGATATGGAAGGACTCGGAGAAAATTATGTGGGCTATGGCGATGAACTTAAACGAAGCGAACAATTTGGCCTGGCCGGACTGCGGCTGGCACGTACGCTTCAGCCTGGTTTTGTATTTACCATAGAACCCGGATGTTATTTTATTCCGAAATTAATTGACCGGTGGAAGAGCGAAGGAAGGTTCACTGATTTTGTGAATTATGATAAATTAGAGGAATTTAAAGATTTCGGAGGGATACGAATAGAAGATAATATCCTGGTAACCCGCGATGGGTACAAAGTATTGGGCAAACCCATACCAAAAACCATCGAAGAGGTTGAAGAGACCATGAATGAATAAACGTTTATTAAAGGGTTAATTTTTCTTAAAACCTGTTGCATGGCTTAGGCAGTATGCGGCAGGTTTTGTATTTTTCATCTTATAAAAAAAGCAGGCTATGAAATTTGTTTTTAATGATAAAAAGATTTCTTATTCAGAGACGGGTAGCGGTAATACTATTGTGTTACTGCATGGGTTTTTGGAGAACAAAAGCATCTGGGAACATATGGTGAAAGTTCTTTCAAAAGATTTTCATGTGGTAACAGTTGATTTACCCGGTCACGGAGAAAGTGAGGTCATGGGGCCGGTACACGAAATGGGAGCCATGGCATCTGTAGTGAAAGAGATTTTGAGTTCCCTGCATGTCGAGCAATGCCTGTTAGCAGGCCATTCCATGGGTGGCTATGTTTCGCTGGCTTTCGCAGAGCTTTTTCCGCAAATGGTCAGGGGACTGGTGCTGTTTCATTCACAGGCTGCAGCTGATGATGAAGAAGGAAAGAGAAATCGCGACAGAACGGTTAAGGTCGTAGAAGAAAACCGCGCAGGGTTTATAAGTAATTTTATCCCTGATCTTTTTGCTCCCGGTAACCCGGAGAAATTCAAAGATGAGATTGAAACACTAAAACAGGAATCGCTTAAAACGCCTAAAGAAGGCATAATTGCGGCTATCAAAGGCATGAAACAGCGCAGCAGTAAACTAAAGCTGCTTAACAGCACGGATGTTCCGGTGTTGTTTATTAGTGGTAAGCAAGACGCACGCATCCCGGTTGAAAAAATTCTTCAGCAGGTGGCGATGCCGCAGCATTCCGAAGCACTTTTACTCCAAAATACGGGGCATATGGGCTTTATCGAGAATCGCGAGAAAACGACCAGGGCACTTCATCACTTTGCAATCCGTACATTGAAATAGATGAATTTGCCGAAAGGCTAAAATATTGATTTCTAATGAGAAAGGAGGAGTATGATAAAGAAAAGAATTTTGATAAGCGGGTCGACTGATGGCATAGGCAAGGAGACGGCCAGACTATTGGCAGCAGAGAATCATGAGATTATTATTCATGGCCGAAACAGCAATCGGGTTCGTAACACTGTGAGTGGGCTAAAACAAGAAACCGGGAATGATTATATTACCGGAGAAACTGCCGATTTTGCCCAGCTTAAGGAAGTCAAGCGCCTGAGCATGCGGTTGAAAAACCAATATGACTCTATGGATGTACTTCTTAACAATGCAGGAATAATAAATCCGGTGTTTGAAACTACAGTTGACGGGTTTGAAAAATCGTTCCAGGTGAACTATTTGGTGCCTTTTATTTTAACGAATAACTTGTTGCCTTTGCTAAAAAATGCCCCTGAGGGACGTATCGTTAATGTTTCTTCCATGATTCATGCCAGCGACATCAATTTGGACGACCTTGAATTAAGGAACAATTATTCCGCTTCTTCGGCATATTCCGCCACGAAGCTTTACAATATTTTATTCACCTTTAAACTGGCGCGACTCTTAAAAGGTGGAAAAATAACCTGTAATTGCTTTCATCCCGGTGTTATCAATACCAAATTACTGCGAAGTAACTTCGGGAACATTGGAAACCCGCTAAGCGAGGGTGCCGGTAATGCTTATTATTTAGCCGTAAGTCCTGATGTAATAAATAAATCGGGAAAGTATTTTAAAGACAGTCACCCGGCTACCCCTTCACCTGTGGCTGAGGACAGGGAGATACAGGATGCAGTGTGGAATAAAACCATTAACATGATATCAAATTATATTCAGGACTATTCATAAAAATGCATATTGAGTATGTATTCATATACCTTCTCCGGCAGAAAATACCGGAGATTTTTTTTGTCTTTAATGGCCTGCCGGATAAAGCTGGAAGAAATATCGAACGAAGGGGCCTCAATAAATCTGAATGATGGGTTCTCGCCATAAGGATGCTCCCAGTTACCCGGGCGATTGTAAACAATTATACTATAATTTTCAATGATTTGCTCGTAGTTTTTCCATTTATGAAAAGTAGGAAGGATATCCGTTCCGCAGATAAGTTGAAAGTTGATAGAAGGATATTTCTCTGATAAATAGGTAAGGGTGTCTATGGTGTAGGATGGCTTCGGCATCCGGAATTCTATATTGGACACATCAAAGCGGTCGTTATCCTCCACAGCAATTCTCACCAGCTCCTCGCGGTGATGATCGTCGAGTAGTGTTTTTTTCTTTTTGAATGGGTTATGTGGTGAAACGACAAACCATATCTGCTCTAAATCGCTGAATTCAACCAGGTACTGGGCCAGCATAAGATGGCCCGAATGGATGGGATTGAAAGATCCGAATAGCAGGCCTATGGATTTTGTTGTTTTAATCATCTTTAAGAAATTTTTCAACAATTTCTGCGGCTTCTTTTTTTGCCTGCTCCAGGTTGTCATTGATCAAAATCAGGTCAAATTGATCCTGGAATTTTAATTCATTTTCTGCTTTTTCTATTCTTCTTCTGAGATTTTCTTTATCCTCAGTCTGCCGCTTAATAAGGCGCTGTTCCAATTCTTCTACCGAGGGCGGTTTAACAAAGATGGCCAATGAATCCTCAGGATACATTCGTTTAATATTCATTCCGCCAACCACGTCCACATCAAAAATAACATGTTTGTCCTGATCCCAGATTCGCTCTAGTTCTGATTTCAGGGTTCCGTAATAGTTATCGGGATAAACTTCTTCCCACTCAACAAATTCCTGGTTTTCAATTTTTTTTCTGAATTCACCGGGTGTCAGAAAATAATAGTTTACACCGTTTACTTCATCATCCCGCTGCTCCCGGCTGGTGGCTGAAATTGAAAAGGATAAGTTATTATATACCTCCAGCAGATGTTTGACTATAGTCGTTTTGCCTGAACCGGATGGCGCTGAGAATATAAATAACTTGCTCATAATTAAAGAATATTAGAAAGTTGTTCTTTAATTTTTTCCAGTTCATCTTTCATCAATACTACAATGCGCTGGATATCTGTATCGTTGGCTTTCGAGCCAATCGTATTTATTTCACGCCCTATTTCCTGGGAAATAAAATTCAGCTTTTTTCCATTAGAGCTTTTTTCTTTAAGAGATGTCCTGAAATAGTCGCAATGGTTTTTCAGCCGCACTTTTTCTTCTGTGATATCCAATTTTTCGAGGTAGTAAATCACTTCCTGTTCAAAGCGGTTTTTATCATACTGATTGTCATTCAGTAGATCAGTCACTTCTTTTTTTAGCTTTTGTCTTACGCTATCAATTCTGCCTTCTTCATAAGGCTCAATATCGCTGAGGTATTGCTCAATAGCGTTAATACGCTGAAGAAAATCTTCTTCTAACTCTTTTCCTTCTGCTTTGCGATATTCCTGGATATTACCGATGCATTCATCCAATCCTTCAGCCAGCACCTTCCACTCTTGCGCATCTAATGAGGTTTTCTCGTTAACCATTACATCAGGCATTTTAACAAGCAAGGGGAGGTATTCGCTGTAATGCTCTTCATTGATTTCGCGGGAAAGCGCCTTTAATTCATTGAAATATTTTTTGGCCAGTTCTTTATTGATAGAATAGTTTGTATCGGCGCTAAAGTTTTCCACAAATACATTCAGTTCTATTTTTCCTCTTTGCAGAGAGCTGTTAATTTTCCGGCGCATTTCCAGCTCTTTCTCCTTGTAATAGGGGGGTATACGTGTATTCACGTCCATCTGCTTACTGTTAAGCGATTTCATCTCGATGGTGATCCTTTTTCCTTCGTGTTCTTTTTCGGCTTTACCATAGCCAGTCATTGAATGAAGCATAGGTGGTATTTTTTTTACAAATATACGAATGTCAATGCCCCATCCAAGGTTATTTTCTAATGGAGCTTTTCAGAAAACACTTTCAATCTTTTAAAAAAACCTTTACATTTGGGACTATACAATAAAAACAACATGCTCCGAACAGTAATCATAGACGATGAAGCCACAGCCCGCGAAGGGATAAAACGCATGGTTGAGCTCTACCTGGACAACGAGGTGGAAATCGTTGGAGCCGGGTCAGACGTAAAATCAGGTGTAGAGGCTATTAACAGGCATTCACCCGATTTGGTATTTCTGGATATAAAAATGCCCGATGGAACAGGGTTCGATGTGTTAAACCACTTCGGGAAAATGGATTTTGACGTTATTTTTATCACCGCTTTTGAGGAATTTGCGATTAAGGCCTTTAAATTCAGCGCACTCGACTATATCCTTAAACCCATCGATCCGGAAGAGCTGCAAAAGACTCTTGAGCGCATTATCCACAACAGAGAGCAGAAAGATTTAAAGTTTCAGCTTCAGAATATGATGGAAACTATGAATCACGGAGTTTCTGAGGAAAAAAAGCTTGTGCTGAGAACGAATGACTCGATTCATGTATTAGAGGCGAGAAAAATAGTCAGAGTAAACTCCGATGGAAATTATTCAACATTTCATACGGTGGATGATGAGCCTGTTACGGTGTCAAGATCAATGGTCAAGTTTGAGGGCATTCTTGAAGAATTTGATTTTATCAGGGTGCACCAGTCTCATTTAATAAACCTCAGGCGAGTTAAAAAATATCTTAAAGAAGACTGCGTGCTGATTATGGAGGACGGATCGCGGGTGCCTGTATCCTGGAGAAAGCGGGATTTGCTTTTGAAGAAATTTTCTGAATTATAGCGAATGATCATTTTTTACCAGCGAATAGAAAAAATATCCCGGCGAATATGGAGATCCCAAGCATTTTATCTTTTGATTTTGTAATATTGTAAATACCTATGAGTTAAAGTACAATTTCATTTTTAAGTTAAAATGCAGGCCAAACAGAGTTTTCGTTCAAATATTATGCTGGGGGGCGATATTATACATCCTGAGATGCTGGAGGTGGGAGAGGAAACCCTTACCTACGAAAAGCACTACCGGTTCTGTCATAAAAAGCATACCGTTACCATTTATCTCACCAATATCATAGCCTTTGAGATGCAATCGACATTGAGAGGCGTGATACTTACCATAAAAACAAAGGAGCGTTCTATTTCATGCCGGGGATTATCAAAGAAAAAAGCCAACCGGATTAAAAAGCTGATAGAGAATAGCTGACTTATCCTTCTGTTTATGAAGATTCTTTATATTTTTGTTTCAAAGATGACAACAGATGGAACCGGGGACATATCCTAATCATAAGTTATACAATGATCCGTTTCGCTTTTATTTTTCAATGCTGCGCGACATCGAACAGGCGGAAAAATTTATATACCTTGAAATATATCGTTTTCACAATGATGCTATCGGTATACGTTTTAGAAATGCTTTGCTGCGAAAAGCCCGCGAAGGCATCAGAATAAAGATACTCGTAGACTCATGGGGAACCCGCTCAGGATGGAGTTTTTTTAAAGAATTGATAGAAGCCGGAGTAGAAATACGCTATTATAAGAAAATAAAGCTTTTTATCGATTTTTTTACCAAAAACCACAGGCGCAATCACCGGAAGTTATTGTTAATCGATCACCACATATCCTACATTGGCTCTGCGAATATTTCTGAATACTCTCTGAATTGGAGGGAATCGGTATTGCGGTTGACGGGCGATATTACCCTGGAACTTGAAAAGGTGTTTAAGCACGATTTTAAACATTATAATAGCTATGTAAATAAAAAGGGCAGCTTTCTTAAAGTTTTAAAGTTCGATGGATATACTATTATAAGGGATTTCCCCTCTATCCGTCAACAAAAGATCATGCGTTTTTACCTGGATGCTATTCGAAAAGCACGTTTTGAGGTGCTTATAGAGACGCCCTATTTTCTTCCCGGCTTTCAATTAAGACGTGCAATGATCCGGGCGGTGCAAAGGGGCGTTGATGTTACAGTGGTGATGCCCATGCACTCAGATGTCAGGATGGTTGATGTGCTTAGATCAAGATACCTTGGCCCTATGCATGAGAATGGCATTAAAATATTGTTTTATAAGCAGGAGAACCTCCATGCTAAAACAGTTCTTATTGACCGGGAGTGGTATGCGGCGGGATCGGCAAACTTTGATTACAGAAGTTTCAGATACCAGCACGAGATAATCATTACCGGTGAACACTCGTCAATGGCAAATCAGTTTTATAATCATATCAAAACCACTATTTTCAATTCTGTTCCATTTAGCTATGAGGGATGGCTATCGCGTCCGGGCATACAAAAACTTTTCGAGTATGTTTTATTGCCTTTCAGGCACCTGTTATAAAAAAATCCCCGTGAATTTATACTCATTCGCGGGGATTAGAAAACAATGAAATACGGGTTATATTTCTTATGAAATTTCAATTTGCTTCTTAATCGCCTTAGCCTCTTCCTTTTTAGGCAATACAAGGGTGAGGATTCCATTTTCAAGCTTAGCTGAAATATCATGCTGGTCTACGTCCTCCGGTAAATGGAATATGCGTTCCAGGTTGCCTGCGCCAAACTCCCTTATGGTATATTGTTTTTTATCCTCTTCTGTTCTGCTGGAGCTTACGGTCAAAACATCCTCGTCGATGTTAAGATTTATATCCTTCTTTTTTAAGCCAGGAGCGGCAATCTCAATTTCATAGTGTTCATCCTCTTCAAGAATATTTGTTTTTGGGATGTAGCATTCCTGCGATTCATTTACTTTTTCCTGGTTAAGAAAATTGTTGACTAATTCTTCCATCGGGTTTCTATACCCATATTTTATGAGTCTCATTTTTTAATCCTCCTGTGTTTTAGTTTGACAAATGTTTTAAATTAACTTCATTCCATTTTAACAACACCAGTGCCAAAAGAAAAAAACTTTATTTTCAAGCCATTATGTCATTTAGGTGAAAAATAATAAGCCATATTGGCAGGATGGTTCGTTGTCTGGAAGCGGCTATGTCATAATAAATAAGACCCCGCATTGGAGTTGCGGGGCCTTGAATTACAGAAGATTTTCGAATTAACGGTTAAACGTGGAAAAACCGATTGACCATATCCAGAATTTTATCCGGATTTTTCTCTATTTCCTCTCTGAGCTGCTCGTCTTTATGGCTGTCCAGCTGATTAATCCAGCTATTAATCAAGGCCTCAGGGAAAACGTTATGCTTCGTATAAATTTCCTTTTGTTCTTCAAGGCGTCTTGCTGATTCTATGCAGGATGCCGGCAGGTGATCCAGTTTGTTTAGTTTATCCTGATGTTTTTTCTTGAATATATCTACATCCACATAGGTTTTTTCTGCATATTTTAGCCCTTCCTCCATCAGGAGGCCGTACCGGGCTGCTACCGTTAACCCTGCCAGAAGTAAATAAATATCCGCTGATCCATCAGGCGATCGAAATTCTACCGTTTGTTTTTCAGAAAAGTCAACCGGCTCATCTTTTTCAAGGGGGTTTGCAATGGCCGACATGTTAATCGATTCTCTCCATCCCAGGGGAACACGCACCAGGACTGAGCGGTTACGGTCGCCCCAGCAAATATTTGTGGGCGCCTCCTGGTTGGGAACCAGTCGAAGGTAGGAAGTAGGGTTGGTATTGCCAAATGCTGTGAGTGAAGGAGCCAGGTAAAGAAATCCGGCAATGGCTTTTTTGGCAACATCGCTTAGCTGTCCATGCTCGATCATGGCATTCTTGCCATCTTTTGTAAGTTTTGTATGGATATGTAATCCGCTGCCTGCTTTCCCAACAGTAATTTTGGGAGCAAAGGTTACCGTCACGCCATATTGGTAGGCCAGTTCTCTAATAACCCATTTTGCCAGGATAAGCTGGTCAGCAGCCTCCTCCAGCGGAGAAGGCTGAAATTCAATTTCATTTTGTTCATAGACCATTCCGTTCTGGGTGAAATTGCCCACTTCTGAGTGACCGTATTTTAAATCGCCTCCACACTGTGCTATAGCAAGCATTGCTTCTCTTCTGAACTCTCCCCATTTGGCAAAAGGCTCTGCCTCATGGTAATTTCGCTGGTCATTGGCCTCAAAGAGATCTTCCTCTTCACTGATAACATAATACTCAAGTTCACCCATCACTTCAAATTGATATCCGGTCTCTTTTTTGAGCGTATCATGAGCCTTTCTTAGTACATATTCGGGGGCTCCTTCGTAAGGTTTTCCGCTGGCATCAAAAAAGCTACAAAGAATATCCAGGGTTGGAATATCCGTAAAGGGATTCTGAAATGCTGTCCTGTAGCGCGGAACCACATACAGATCGCTCTCTCCTGCGGCAATGTGTGAGAAGAGGCTTGACCCGTCAACCCGCTCACCGGTGCTCAGCAGATTATCCAGGTATTCTTTGCTATTAATGACAAAATTGAGCGTTTTCAGGCGACCATCTTCAGCAGCGTACCTGAAATTCAGCATTTCTATATCATTATCTTCAATGTATTTAATGAGATCGGCTTTAGTAAATTCACTGGTTGGCTTATTAAGGTATTGTACCAATGGGTTGGGTTGCATCTCAATATTCTTCTTCATAACAATGACTTTTAAATTTAAAAAAGGTGCCCAAATGTAGGAATTTTTTGAAAAGATCACTGTCATGGCGCGCCTGTAGCGCTAATTTATACTGCTTCGAAACAATGCCTG
>CAYFQK010000008.1:0-30736 GCA_964345255.1 uncultured Bacteroidales bacterium
TTTTCGTGGACCCTCGATTTGAAGCTCAAATCGGGGCTGAGCTACTTTCGCTTATATTTTTTCATTAATTCTAAGAACTTGTCGCGACCCTGATCCGCCTCAGGCGGATTATGCTCTACCAATCCCGAAAATTTCATTTTCGTGGACCCTCGATTTGAAGCTCAAATCGGGGCTGAGCTACTTTCGCTTATTTGCTTTTATTTCTTTAAAAACTCACGCAGCTTCTTCTACCTTTCCTCAACATGTCTTACCTCGCTGCCCGGCTTCTCAATTAGCGGGTGCAAATATATAACAAAAAAGATTATTGCAATAACTTTCAATTACTTTTTTGCCATCCCACATAACGTTCTCGCCCTTAAACAATCGACCGGACGCGGCCACTAATCATTTCTATTTCAGTATCGGACAATTCAACATAAAACGGAAGGCGCACAATCCGGTCGGAAAAAGCCTGCGTGTTGGGTAGCTTTCTGCCATCGTGCTTGCCTGAGAAGTATTTGCTTTTATGGAGTGGTAAATAATGAAAAACCGCCAAAATACCATTCTGCTTCAGGTACTCCAGCACCTTATCCCGGTCAGCCCGGGATTTAGCCAGAAAATAAAACATGTTTCCATTTACTGTAGCATACTCCGGTATGTCAGGGTAATAAATCTCTCCCCTATTCCTGGCTTGCGACAATTCTTCTTCATATTTTTTCCAGATGTGAATGCGCTTCTCCTGGATTTCTTCCAGCTGCTGAAGCTGTGCGTAAAGAAACGCAGCCGTCATATCCGATGGAAGAAAGGAGGATCCTAAATCCACCCATTCGTATTTATCCACTTCTCCCCGTGAAAAGGCAGCACGATTGGTTCCTTTTTCCCAAAGTATCTCAGCACGTTCCATCAGCCTTTCATCATTCACAGCAAGCAGTCCGGCCTCACCGGCGATGATGTTTTTGGTTTCGTGAAAAGAAAAAGTTCCCAGATGTCCCATCGAGCCCAGCGGTTTGCCATTGTAATAGGAATCGATAGCATGGGCGGCATCCTCCACAACGTAAAGATGATGCTTTTTTGCCAAATCCATCAGCCGGTCCATATCCACGGCCACTCCGGCGTAATGAACCACCACAACAGCTTTTGTATTCTCTGTGATAAGGTTCTCCACCTCCTCTAAATCAATATTCGGAATATCACTACCAACATCAGTAAAAACGATTTTAGCTCCTCTTAAGGCAAACGCATTAGCAGTGGTGACAAAGGTGTAAGAAGGCATAATCACCTCATCGCCTGGCCCTACTTCACACAACAATGCAGCCATCTCCAGTGCATCGGTACATGAAGTGGTTAACAGCGCTTTTTTTAATCCAAACCGCGATTCAAAAAAATGGTGGCATTTTTCTGTGAATGGTCCGTTTCCTGAAATCTTTCCGGAGTAAGCACTTTGTGCCACATAATAGGGTTCTTTTCCCGTGAAGTATGGTTTATTAAATGGTATTTTCATAGAATTCTCCAATTGAGTCTAGCAAATGTAACAAATCTGCAAAATGATTTAAAGCGGGAACAGGATGTACAAGCGTCCATTTGATATAGTTTTTATTGAAAAATTTGACTGAATAATTCAAAACGCCAATATTAGAAATCCATTACCCGCCCGGATATTTCCTTATTTTTGCCTTAAACAATTGAGAAGATAATGGATAGGAATCAATCACTGACGCTGCCGCAGAAACGTAATCTCCCCATTTTTTTTATCATCGCCCGTCCCCGTTCAGGGACCACCTTGCTCCGAACCCTTTTCGATCGTCACAGCAATGTCATCATCCCTCTTGAGTCGCCATTTATCCTGCGATATTACTGGAAATACCGAAATGTAAAAACCTGGACCAAAGAAAACATCCTGGCATTTTATGAAGACATTACCAGCGAAGATGAACCGGACTACTTAAACATCAGAAAATGGACGGTGGACCTGGAGCAATTAAAAAAAGATTTGCTCGCTTTGGAGGGCGATACAACCTATGCAGAGCTGTGCCGGGTGGTGAATGCCAGCTATCAGTCGCTCTTCCCAAAAGGGGAAATTAAAATAGTGGGCGATAAAAATCCTATTTACTCCAACCGGGCGGAGTATTTGCTGGAACTGTTTCCCGATGCCAAATTCATTCACATGGTAAGGGATTACCGCGATTACCTCCAGTCGATGATGAGAGCGGGGTTTGTTAAAAGAATAGAACCCATTATTGTTCATCGGTGGCTTAAGTCGTTAAAAATTAATTATAAGCTTCAGGAAAAATATCCCGGCCGTTTTTACTACCTGCGCTACGAGGACCTGGTTGAGCAGCCTGAAAAATATTTCGGGGAAATGTGTGACTTTCTGGGTATTAACAGAGAAGAACAAATCTTTGATTTTCACAAATACAAAGAACGTTTTCTTGAGCTCTACAGCGAAGAAGACCTTGATATTTATCACAGTAAACTTTTCAAACCAATTTCCAACAAAAATGTAGGAGACTGGAAAAACCATCTGACTAGTGAGCAGGTGGAAATCGCGGAACTTATCACCGGTAAAGCAGCAGAGAAAGCAGGCTATTCAAGGACAAAAGACCGTATCCGGTTTAAAACCTGGCTAAAGGTTCAACCCATTTTATTTTATCTTGCGATAACAAAGCTTGTGGGAAACATACTTAAATCAATGCCGCACAAACCATCACTACAGAAATTCATAGAACGCGGCCCGATGCTGGGCAAAAAATACTGGGACCTCATCAACAATACCGGAAAATGAAAAAGCAAAGCCTTCTCAGAGATATTTCCGGAATATTCAGCAGCAATGTGCTGTCGGTTTTTCTTACGCTTGTTGCGGGTATCATCATCGCGCGCTACCTGGGGCCGCAGGGGAAAGGAACATTTACAGCGCTCACAGTCGTCCCGGTTATAGTTGCCAGTTTCGCTGCCATGGGAATCAGGCGTACGGCTGTTTATTTTATAGGAAAAAGAGAACTTAGTGACAAGGAAGTCGCATCTGCTGTGATTCAGATTCTTATCATCACAAGCCTCGCAGGAATGGCATTGACAGCGCTGGCTTTTTTCTGGCTCGATAACCCAGCTTTTACGTTTTTCCTCATTACCATTGTCGTGTTAATTATTCCGTTCAGGCTATCAACCGTGTACATAGCAGGTATCTATATCGGGAAACAACAGTACCGGTTTGCCAACATGATAAAATGGTCGGTACCCATGCTCAATTTTCTTCTTTTAGTGTTGTTCATCATCGTTCTCAATCTGGGAATAAAAGGAGCGCTAGTGGCCATGTTAGGCAGCGGAATTATTATTTCTGTAGTAGCTTTTTATAAGCTGCATTCAGATATTGGATTCACACTGGCGTGGAATGGCTCTCTTATAAAACGCATGCTAAGTCTTGGGGGGCTTTATGCCGCCTCTCTTCTCATTATGAAGCTGATCTACAGAATCGATGTGCTCCTTCTAGAGCGGCTGTCCGATTTAAGTGAAGTGGGGTACTACTCCATAGCGGTAAATATTTCGGAACAACTCTGGCAACTCCCAATGGCAGTGGGAATTGTCCTCATGTCGAGGACCGCTAATACAAATGATACGGTTCAAATGAACCGTCAGGTCGGTCAGAGCCTTAGGTTTTCGTTGCTGGCCAGCCTAGTGGGAGCAACTGTTTTATTTGTCATAGCCCCATACCTCATTCCTTGGCTTTACGGGGTCGGGTTTGAAAACGCTACGATTCTCCTGCAAATCATCTTACCGGGAATCGTCTTATTCATTATTTTCCGTATTCTTAACAGTCATTTGAACGGGCTTGGGAAACCCATGCCTTCCATTTATGCCATCGCACCGGCTCTTGTTCTTAACATAGTGCTAAACATCCTCCTGATACCCGAATATAAGGGACTTGGTGCCGTTATGGCAACAAACGTCAGCTATACGATTGGCGCCATAATCATGATTTTCCTCTATATTCGTATTACCAAATCATCGCTAAGCATCCTTTTTATGCCGAAAAGAAAAGATTTTGAAATCATCGCGAATAAATTGAAAACAATCCGCCGATGAAAAATCCGGAAAACATCCCCATCTTTTTCATTATCGGGCGCCCGCGTTCGGGCACCTACTTATTGCGAAACTTATTCGACGCCCATCCGAATGTGAACATCCCCACCGAATGCCCGATGATAGTTAACCTGTATCCCAAATGGGGAAAGGTGACCGAGTGGAATAATACAAGGCTGAAACGCTTCCTGGAGGATGTTTTTTTGCACCGGGATTTTCAGAAATGGAGCATTGTTCCGGATGAAGTCAGTAAAGAAATTTTAACTTTTGAAGGGCATTATTCTTTCCAAACCCTCATCAAAGTAATTTACTCAACATTTCAATCCGCATTTCCCAAAGAAAAGATCATGCTTTTCGGCGACAAAAATCCGGTCTACTCCACTAATACCGAAAAGCTTTTGAAAATTTTTCCTGAAGCAAAATATATTCATCTTACCAGGGATTACCGCGATAATCTTGTATCGATACGGAAAGTAGACTTTGAAGCTCCTTACACGCCGCTTATCGCTTACCGTTGGCGGTTTTCAGCTAAAAAAATCCATACGCTGAAAAAGAAGTACGCGTCCAATTTCTTTTCCATGAGGTATGAAGACCTGGTGGCGGAACCGGAGAAAAACATGAACCTGATATGCGATTTTCTGGGAGTTCCTTACGATGACCGTGTTTTCGACTTCTACAAAAAACAGCAGGCAGCATTTGCCAATCATCCTGAACAAGAGGTGGAAAAATATCACCAAAGCCTTACAAACCCGATTAACACGAACAAAATCGGCGTTTGGAAAAATCAGCTTAAAGCCAAAGATGTGAAGATGACCGATACGGTAGTCGGTCAATACGCTGAAATTAATGGTTATAAAAGAATTTACCACCGGGATTTGGAATGGATACGCATTCAAAGTATCCCGGGAGTGATTTACGGGCGACTTTCTTACGTTTTTGCCGACTTTCTCGACATCCTCCCTTTCCGATGGCGCTTAAAAGTGAAGGAAGCCGGTTCGATCCTGGCGTTTGCTTATAACAAGGTTTTCGGTCGGTAAGTGATTGGATAGTTCCCCACAGATTGGAAGAAGATGAAGCGAGGACGCTCCGTCTAAAATTTTCTAATTCGTTGCCGAGGCATTCGTTAAAGCAATAAAAACTTTAACCCAAAAATTCTTGCAGCCCGGCTGGCGGTCGTCTACGACGAAAAAAAGACCATTCATCAATAATAAACAATGGTACCTTCAGGGGTTTTCTCAATATTGACCTTCACCGGAAAGCTTTCCGACTTTACAATCTTCTCAAATTCATGGGCGATACCCAAATCGTAATCCGATTGCTCAAACAAGACATAGCCGTTGGGGTATTGGCTATCGGTAAATCGTGAAGCTGCCTTGCGAATTTTGCCTGTCTTTTTCTCAAATTCTTCAGGGGTCAGGTAATAAAGCTGGTTTTCAACGTTTTCCTGTCCTTCGCAGAGCTTATACCCAAGTGATTTGTTATATTGGATGCCTTCCTTGTTATCCCTGAGGACACGTATATAAGATATTTTTGCCCCCAGCAGGTAAAAGTTGGTTTCTATCAGGATAAGTGAAGCGAGCAGGGGTATGTAACTTTTATAATATTTCTCGTTAGCAATAAACAATCCGGCTTCTGCGGTGCCTTTATCCCGATCTATATTTTTTTCGTTGATGACCCCTATTTTCTCACCTTTGTAGATGATCAGGTAATAGAAATTATTGTAATTGTTAATTGACTTAAACCACTGTTTCTGCATTTCGGGCGTAATATGCTCGCGGTACTCCATCCGGCGTCTTACCTGCTCGGAGTTGCGCCACTGGCGCAAAAGTTCGATGTCCTCTTCAGTAATCCGTTTAAGGGTAACACCGTACTTGTAAATTCTCATTTCAATACTTTCTTTATGGAGTAAGGAGGTTTTTTGTTTTGCACGATGTAGATCCGGTTCAGATATTCGCCGATTATTCCCAGACTAAGAAGGATAAGCCCTGCTGCGAACAGGATGGTTACGATGATAGAGGTATAACCAAGCGGAACATCAAAAAACAACTTTCTGATAATAAAACGAATGCCAAACCCAAAGCTTACTATGGCAGAAATAAGCCCCAGATAAGTCATAAGTTTTAATGGAACAGCCGTGTAGTAAACGGTGACATTGAAAAACAGCTTGAAAAGCTTGCCGTGGGTGTAACCCGATCGGCTATGTTTTCGTGCGTGATGCTCCACCTCCACAAATTCAATATCCTCGGTATACCAAAGGAAAAGTTCATCGATGTACACAAAGTTCTGATGATGCTTCAGGATTTTATCAATCAAATGCCTTTCGATGAGTTTGAACGAAGAGCCTTCTCCGGGGGCATCCTGAAGTTTTCTTGAAGAGTTCTTAAGCATCTTACTACCGATATTTCTCCAGAATTTGTGCTTTTTCCTTTTAAAGTATCCGTACACCAAATCGGCCTCTGTGCCCGCATGCCTTTCTATGAGCTTTTCTATCTCCTCCGGGGGATTTTGCAGATCATCATCCATGGTGATAACAAAATCACCGGAAATAAAATTCAGTCCGCAAAAGATAGCATTGTGTTGTCCGAAATTCTTGGAGAGCTTGATAGCTTTAACAGTCTGCTCGTGGCCAGACTTAATCTTTTTAAGCACCTCCCAGCTTTTATCGCGGCTCCCATCATCAATGAATATGATTTCATAAGAGGACTTCAGTTTCTGAAACAACTTATCGGTACGGGTAAAAAGATCTTCAAGAGTTGCTTCACCGTTGTAGACGGGAACAATCACTGAGTAGGTTACGTGTTCTTGTGGGCTTGTATTCATATCAACCTCCTCCTAAAGTTAGCTGAGCACCTGTAATCCATTTGGATGCATCTGACAGGAAAAACACTACCGTATGGGCCACATCTTCCGGTTCACCGAAACCCAGCGGCATCATCTTTTCAAATTTATCCAGCACTTCCTGCGAGATGGTTTTTCCGGCTTCTTCCACCATCGGTCCTTTCACAAAAGAGGGCATCAGGCAATTGGAGCGGATTTTCTTTGGCGCTAATTCCAGCGCCAGTGTCCTGGAATAGGCTTCTATCCCGGCTTTGGTACTGCTATACACCGCACCGCCAAAGTAGGGATATTTGGTAGCAATAGAGGACATGAAAACCAGCGAACCGCCATTGTTTACTTTTTTCTTTTTGAGAAGCCGGGCGGTCAGTAATACGGGCGCCTCGTAATTGATGGAGAATAGCTGATCAAGATTTTTCTTACGCAGAAATTTGGCCGGCATATGAGTGGTTAACCCTGCCGAATGCACTACGCCATCGAGAGGGGGCAACTCATCGACGAGGGTATTGATGGCCTCCTCGGAAGTTAAATCAGCAGGTATTTGCCGGTGCTGATCTCCCTCGAGTTTCCCATATGTTTCCTGCAACCGCTCCTGGTTGCGACCTGAAATGATAACTTTTGCGCACATCTGAGCGCAGACCACAGCTGACTGGGCGCCTATTCCTGAAGAAGCTCCTGTGATTAGGACTGTTTTATTTTTGAGAGAAAAAGGTTCCATTTTCTTAAACTTCAACGAGCTCAGGGATGACCACATTCTGCGAGTGCCAGTTTACCGATCCCCAGGATAAACCGACACCGAAACCGCAAAGAATCAAATTTTTATCTTCGCTGTTGAGCACTTCTCTTAACTCCGTTACTATTGTGAGCGGCACTGAAGCCGAACTCGTATTCCCATAGCGGTCTATGGATATCGGGAAGCGTTCTTTATCAAGCTTCAGCTTACGCCTGATGGAGTTATTCATCAGCAGGTTGGCCTGATGTAGCACGTAATAGTCGTAATCCTCAAGCTTTTGGCCCAATTGATTTTCCACTAACTCACGGATATTAGGCGCCACTTCCCGCATCGAAAAATGAAAAACCTTCTCGCCGTTCAGGGCTACATTAATCCCACTGCGCATCACGCCATTACCAAAGTCTTTCATTTCCAGAGATTCCGCAGTTACAAAACTCCTCAGCCCCCCTTCAGGAATGATTATTGCGTCATACCCGCTTCCATCCGATTGCAAATTGAAAGTCATGTCGGGTGCAATATCATCAAATTCCAGTGCTGTGGCTGTACCGGCATCGCCAAATAAAAGGTAGGTGCTTTTATCTCTGTATGACGCTGTGGCTGTTGAAACATCACCCACCAGCATCAGGGCTTTTTTAATTCCGCCAGTACTGATAAGGCTCGCTAGTTGCGATAATCCGTAAATATATCCCGAACATCCCAGGTTTACATCATAAGCCATGGTGGTTTTGGGCAAGCCCATTCGATCCTGCAAAACCACGGCAGTTGCCGGAAGGATATAATCGGGAGACTGAGTGATAAATACCAGTGCGTCTATATCTTCTCTCTTCCATTGTAATTCATCAAGGAGTTTTTCAGCCGCGTGATAGCATAGATCTGATGTGGTAACTCCTTCTTCAGCCACACGGCGTGCTTTTATGCCGGTGGTTTTAACATACATCTGCCGCTCTTTCTCGGAGGTTAACTCATAATCATAGTTTGACTCCTCTTTTTTAGGTACCGCAGCAGAAATTCCCGAAATCCGGGTATTGGGTATATTAAGTATGGCCATTAACTTGCTTCTTTGAGTTCTAAAATCCGGCTGTATAAATCGTTTATGGTCTCGGCCTGCTGAATATCCTCGGCATTTATGGTTACGTCGTACTCACTATCAACAAGTGCAATAATTATCAATGCGTTTACTGAATTCCACTCAAAAAACTCCCTGAAATTACTCTCGGGCGTCAGCGTCCCGGGTTCCAACTCTTCAAATTCCTCTTCTACTTTTTCTATGAAATTTTCTACACTCATAAGGCTAATTTCTTATTTTCTGCTGCAAATTTAGTTAATTATTAGAAGCTTCAATTGCAATGCTATTTCGAAAAAACCACCTCTTTTAAAAAGAGTGGATTTTAAGGGATAAAGATAAAAAAAACCAACTAAACAGGATATTTTTTGGATTTTATGCTGAAATTGCAGTAAATTCATAGCGACGGAATAAAACAATAAAACCATTATCAAAAAATGTAAAAACCATGATGACAAAAGTATTTTTAATCAGTTTATTGGGTTTAATTATTTCTTGTTCTTCCCCTGCGGAAAAGGAAACAAAAAAAGAAGAAGCCAATAAGTCCGAAACCGAACAGAAAGCCGCTAAGGAACAGAAAGATCTCGAGCAAAAAGTTGAACGCTTCAACAAGTATGTGGGGTTAGAATGCCTCGGCAAATCTTATGAAAAGCATGACCAGCAGGAATTCATCCACTACAAATTCCAAATTACTAATAAAACGGAAAAAGAGGTTGAATCCATGCGCGGAAAAATCTCCTTTACCAACAAGCGGGGAAATGAAATTAAAAGTTTTACCATGGCCTATGCCGAGCCGATAAAAGCGGGAGAAAAGGCGATATGGAACGCCGAAACTGCTTTCGACCAGTTTATGGATGATGAAGAAGCCCTCATGAATCTTGACCTGAAAAAGCTGGACTGTCACTGGGAACCCTTGCAAATTTCATTTGCTGACGGCTCGGTTATAGAATAAAAGAAGGGGGCTAAAATGAGTCCCCTGGCCTTGCTCAAAGATATGAGATTCATCTCTTTCTGCATCTTTGTCTTTTAATTCATACGAAAGTGAAAGCGAGAAAAAAGTGCCTGAGCGCCATTGAAATTTCTGACGTGCTTCGAAGTTACTGCCGTTAACGCGGTTGTGGTAAACATCGGTGTTGAAAACATCGCGTGCGCTAAATGAGATGTGCCCTTTAATGAATTATTCAGACTCTCCCCAGCAGCAAACCCACTGGTACTTCCATGGTAAAAATAACTGCTGATGCTAATTCCCTTGGTGATAATGGAATCACTGGGGTTTAGCAGCGCCACCGCAACCCTTTACAAAGGCTCTCCTGTTGGGCGTCTTTTACAATGCCGTTCACTTTATTATAGGTGATTTCTTGTGTAAAACTGCCCGCTGAGATAATAAGAATTATAAAAATTAGTAATCCTTATGAGGCTGTTGCTTTCTTAGGTTCAATTTCATTTTACAATTTTTTTCTCATTATCTTTTTGGGGGTCGTATGATAATACAATCCTTATCTAAGACCGGTTCAAAAAAATTATTCTGAATCAAAAAGAATTTGAGAAAAATTACAATAGAAGCTTATGGACTCTGTTATGATTAAGATACTGACTAATAATTAATTATATGATAGTTGTTATTTAGAAAGGTGTACTCATTCACCCAAAAGATTTTTTTATAACTTGCAAAAAAATATAAAATGGCTCATAGATACAGATTACTGCTTGTTAATCCCTTAAACCAATACAGAACAGGGTTCTCTTTATCGGTAACTTCCCGTTACCCTCCCATCAGCCTTGGGATACTTGCTTCTCTGGCTCCGGAGAATTGGGATATTCAGATCCTGGATGAAAACTTTGAGAAATTTGAAGAAGCTGAAGACAACGACCCTGACTTAGTGGGGATTACCTCTTTCAGTCCGAATATTTACAGGGCATATCAGATTGCCACCCATTATCGTGAAAAAGGTATTCCTGTGGTAATAGGAGGAAATCATGCCACAATGTTGCCGGAAGAAGCTGCCCGATATGTTGATGTCGTTTTTAAGGGAGAGGCAGAAACCGAATGGCCCCATCTTCTGGAAGATTTTGAAAATAACAGGTTGAAAAGTGTTTATGAAGGTGGGCGACCGAGTCTGGATAAAATGCCTCCGGCTCAGCATGACCTTTTTCATAAAGACTATATTTTCAGCTCAATCCAAACCACAAGAGGATGTCCGTTTAAATGTGAATTCTGCTCGGTGCATACTTTCAATGGTACAAGACACCGTTTAAGACCGGTTGATGACATACTTGACGAACTTGAACAGATGCCAAATGAGCTGGTATTTTTTGTTGATGACAATTTTTACGGATACTCATCAAAAAGTAAACAGCATACCTACGAAATTATGGAGGGCATGCTGGAAAGAGGGATTAAAAAGCAATGGTTCACACAGGCTTCAATAAATATTGCCGATGACGATAAGTTTTTAAAGCTGGCGGCTAAATCGGGATGCCGTGAACTATTTATAGGTGTTGAGTCGGATGACCCCGAGCAGCTAAAAAATGCCAATAAACTGCTAAATGCTAAAATAGGCCCTGAACATTTCAAGAAAAAATTCCGCAAAATCCAGCGGGCGGGAATTGCTGTTTTAGGAGCATTTATTTTTGGTTTCGAAGGCGATACCAAAGAATCAATTCACCGAAGGGCGCGCTTCATCAATAAATCAGGAGTAGATGCAATACAAACTGCCCTCTTAATGCCACCCCCCGGCACTGAACTATATGAACGCATGAAACGAGATAATAAAATGCTCGAAACGAATTTTCCAAAAGACTGGGAAAAGTATCATTCAGCCGAAGTGGTTCTGGATCCTGATAACATGACTGCCCGGGAATTGCAACATGAGATGTATATTGTCTGGCATAAGTTATACAACAAAACAGTGATGCGAAAACGTTTTATAAAAACACTGTTTCATACCAAGAGCTTTAAAGCAGCCATGTGGGCTTATGTGGGGAACTGGCACTACCGCCGGATTGTATTTGAAAACGGAGGATATAACCCTGATAAGCATCCCGATAAGCAGGAACGTGTTTTCAGAGAGCCCGGGACGCATATGCCTGTTGAACAGCCGGCAAGCAGTGCTGTAAATAAATAAGATGATGACTTTTTTGTATTAACATGTCCGGAAAATATAAGCTCCTGTTGATAAACCCCCAGAACCAGCACAGAACTGGGTTTGCCTTGTCGGTTACTTCAAGATATCCGCCATTGAGTCTCGGAATTCTGGGAGCTTTAACGCCCGAAAACTGGGACGTGGAAATTCTGGATGAAAATTTTGAACGCTTTGAAGAACATAAAGACAAGCAAGCCGATTTAGTAGGAATAACTGCTTTCACTTCCAATGTTTACAGGGCTTATGAGATTGCAGCTCATTATACTGCACAGGATATTCCTGTTGTCATTGGAGGAGTTCATGCAACTATGATGCCTGAAGAAGCTTCTCAATACGCCACTACGGTTTTCAAGGGAGAAGCAGAAACCAAGTGGCCTGAACTCATTAAAGATTTTGAAAATAGCCGGCTCCGTTCAGTATATGAGGGTGGAAGGCCCGCTATGGAATACGTTCCGAAAGCCCGTCACGACCTGTTTCACAGGGGGTACCTGTTCAACTCCATACAAACCACCCGTGGATGTCCTTATAAATGCGACTTTTGTTCCGTGCATGAATTCAACGGCTCGAAACATCGCTTGCGGCCGGTCGAAGATATTTTAGACGAATTGGAGAGTCTGCCTGATAAAATGCTGGGTATTGTGGATGATAACTTTTTTGGATACTCCACAAAAAGTAAGGAACACTCCTACGCTTTGCTGGAAGGGATGCTAAAGAGGGGTATAAAAAAAGATTGGTTTATCCAGGCTTCACTTAATATAGCCACCGATCAAAAATTTCTGAAGCTGGCCTCGCGGGCAGGTTGCAGGGAAGTCCTTCTGGGTGTGGAATCAGATGACGAAGAACAACTCAAACATTCAAACAAAGTATTGAATGCCAAAATAAAACCTGAGCATTTCAAAAAATCTTTCAGAAAGATTCAAAAAGCCGGTATCTCCGTGTTGGGGGCGTTTATTTTCGGATTGGACGGTGATACATCGGAATCCCTTTATCGCCGGTTAAAATTTATTCAAAAATCAGGAGTTGATGCCGTGCAGGCAACTATTGTAACCCCAACTCCGGGAACACGCCTCTTTGAGCGTTTATTGAATGAAAACCGGATTAGCAAAACAAATTTTCCACGGGACTGGGAAAAGTATCATACCGAAGAAACCGTTATAATTCCTGACGGCATGACGGCTGAAGAACTGGAATATCATATGTATGTCGTCTGGCACAAAATCTATAATAAAACATCAATGCGCTTACGATTTCTGAAAACGCTTTTAAGAACAAAGGACTATAAATCAGCTCTGTGGGCTTACGCAGGAAACTGGCATTATAGGCGCATTGTATTTGAAAAAAGTGGATTGGACCCGGACAAACATCCTGAAAAACAATCTACATTTGCTAAACCTTCCCGGCATAAAAAGACTGAATTATCTCCGAATAACGTTTGATGAGATTGTTCCGCTTGAGTTTCATCGAAGGAGTAAGCTCCCCGTTTTCGATAGTCCACTCATCGGCTAACAGCTTGTAAGCTTTTATTTGATGGGTATCGCGGGCCTGGTCATTGTAGGATTTAATCAATTGGTCTATCTGAGCCTTCAATTCGGGATGTTGTCTTAGTTTTTCGAGGTCGGAGTTGATTTCGTTTTGCCTGGCCCACTTTTTCAGATAGTCCTGATTCAAAACAATCAAAGCTCCGAGATATTCCCGGTATTCTCCCACAATAAGCGCATGCTCAACAAAAGAAGAGAGCTTGAGTTGGTTTTCAATGCGTTCGGGATACACGTAGGTTCCGGAAGCATTTTTAAAAATATTCTTTTTCCTTCCTGCAATCGTAATGTAACTGGACTCCCGGATGTATCCCAAATCTCCGGTATGAAACCATCCCCCCTCATCAATACTCGCTTCAGTTAATTCGGGATGCTTGTAATACCCTTTCATCATATTGGGTCCTTTCGCCAGAATTTCACCATCAGGGGCAATTTTTACCATGACGTTCGACAGGGTAGTGCCTACTGTTCCCGGGTAATCATATTCAAAGTTATTATAGGATATTAACGGCGCCATCTCAGTTACCCCATAGCCTTCGTAAACAGGAATGCCCGCCACGTTAAAAAAGGTATAAATATCTCTTGACAGGGCTGAACCTCCGCAAATTATCTTTTTCACTTTGCCTCCCATCATGGCTCTCCACTTACTGTAAATCAGTCTATCAAAAATCTGATGCTGCAATTGATCAAACCAACCCATTTCTTTGGAGGTGTTTTTCCTTTTCAATGCAAAATTCAACGCCAACTTGTAAACAATCTTCGAAAATCCCTTAAAATCGTCTTTTTTATTAATGATTCCCTTATAGATCCGCTCAAGCAGAAGGGGAACAGTAATTAATATGCCGGGTTTTACGTATTTAAAATTGGCAATGATGTTTCCCATGCTTTCATTGTAATAGATCGTCAATCCCTTCAGGATGCATATATAGTTTACCATTCGCTCATACGAATGCGATAGCGGCAAATAACTGAGTATGTTCATGGTATGGTCAATGCCAATACTACTTGCTGTAACCAGAACATTGGCCAGGTGATTGGCATGGGTGAGCATGACCCCTTTGGGCATGGTGGTGGTTCCTGAGGTATAAATCACGGAAGCCAGGTCATTTTCCCTCACATTGTCTTTAGCCTTTTGCAGTTTTTCAGCGTCGAAGGTTTTTTGTCCTTGTTCTATCAACCCCCAGAAAGGATGGACTCCATTTTCTTTTCCGCCGTCGAAAGAATAAATACTAGCTTCCTTAGCGCCTACCCAGGCCTCCTGAACCTTTTTCGAAAGAAACCGATTTGAAAGAAAAACAAACCTGGGATTTACCTCGCTGAGAATGTACTGTAGCTCATCCTGGCTAATTGTGGGAAATACCGGAACGTGTACCGCACCGGCCTGAAGGATTCCCATGTCGAGGAAATTCCACTCGGGACGATTGTCCGAAATATTGACTATCAGCTCTCCTTTTTTCACCCCCATATCCAGCAATGCGGAAGTTACGGCATTGGCGTTATCAATAAAATCCTGTTGAGAATAAAAAACCCACTTCCCGTTTTTCTTCCCGGCCAAAGCCGTCTTATTCTCAAACTTTTCTATTGCAAAGTAGAGTAAATCAAAAAGTCTTTTTACCTGATGAGCCATTTTAATCCTCTTCTTTGGGTTCCAGGTTCAGATAATAATTGGCTTTCTCCATGTTGCCCTTTTTCTTAAAGTGTCGGTAGAGATTTTTGTTCAGTTGGGTGTTTCTGGGATTTAAATTCGCAGCTTTTTCGAAATTTTCAACTGCTATTGTCGTGTCTCCATTTTGCAATAAAAAATTACCCATGTTAAAATATGCTTCAGCACTTTCCGGATTAAACTCCAGGATTTTTCTGTTCCATTCCAGGGCTTTCTCCAGGCTATCCTGCCTGAAAGCCATCTTACTCAGCATAGAATGAACTCCCACGTGCTTCGGCTGAAAGTCGAGATATTGCTTGTAGTGCTTCTTGGCTTTCTCGTATTTTTGGTTCTTGTAATTCAAGTACCCCAGATTATAATACGCTTTCTGCAAATCAGGATTAACCGAAAGCGCTTTTCTGAAAATGCGGTCTGCCATATCGTAATTGTCTTTAACCACCATGTAAATCTCCCCCAACTGATTCCAGGCCTGGTAATATTCCGGATAAATTTCAATGGCACGCTTAAAATGCTTAATCATCAGATGAATCTTAGGCTGCCCTTCCTTTTTCATGTAAGTTTGATTACTTACCACATCATTCTTTAACGATAGCCCGTAAAGGAAGTTAGCTTTTGCTGATTGGTCAAGATGTGAGATATCGCTTCCTGTCAGGGTAAGCTGATCTTTCCAGTCGGTATTTCTGGCTATGGTTTTCACGGTGTAGGGCGCCAGAAGAATAAGCGCCAATCCTATCAAGGTATATCGTTTTCCTTCAGAAATATACTTGTGGTAAAGTTTTGTTTTTGTAATGCGGTAAATCAACAATACCACTACTATACTAAAGGCCAGCACCGGTGCAAAAAGAAAACGCTCGCCTGCAATGCCCATCACCGGTTTTACCATATTTGCGTAAATAGAAATGGTGATGAAGTAAAACAGAATGGCAAAGGATACAAGTTTCTTTCTTCTGATGTAATAAATGGCTATCACCAGTAAAGCCAGATGTATAACAATTGAAATGATTACTTCAGGCTGTGCAAAGTTCACTACCGGGATTTCATTGTAGCCGTAATAAAAAAGCAGCGGATGCGGAAAAACCAATTTGCCGAGGTAGAAAAGCAGTACGGAAAAACCTGTCGAAATATGCAGCCATTTGTTTTCCTCAAATAATAAAGGATTTTCGAAGAAAAGTGTTAACCGGTCCGGCGACGGCAAAAAAAGCATTCTTGGCAAAAATCTTGCAAGTAAAACAATCACCAGCGCTCCGGCCGTTATCAATACCAGCCGCTTTACATTCACTTCTCTGAAAAAATAAAGTACCAGCGGGAACACAGCCAGGTAAACCATGGCTGAAGCTTTAGACAAATAGGCCAGCATGAATAGCAAAAGTCCATAGATCAAGTGTTTGGTTTGACGGTAATCATAATATTTTAAGAAAGCACCCAGCGCCAGAAACGAAAAGAGAAACGCCATCAGCTCATCGCGATTCTTCAGGCTCGCCACCACCTCTGTATGAACGGGATGGGCGGCAAAAAGCAACACAATCAGAAGCGGAAACAGCTTGTTGTAGTCTTTTAAAAGCTTGCTAAGGAGGTTAAAAAGGACAAGTAAGACAAGCACATACAAGACAATATTAAAAAAATGACTGATATGGGGGGCCTTTCCGAATAGTCCATGCTCTATGGCAAAGGTCGTTTTTACGATGGGCCGGTATCCAAAACTCATATCGCTTCCGTCATCGGCTTTTACATTGGCGTAAAGCGAGGTAAAAATTTCAGGGATTCCGCTAATCCCTTTCTCTACCTGCGGATTATCCGCCGTCACATAAATATCATCCAATGAGTAGTTGTTAGGTATCGTATTACCATAGAGCACGAAAGCATAAGCTGCAATAATAATATAAGCCCACTTCTTCCATGATAGACTCTTTGCAGTTTTTTCCTTTTTCTTACCCATTTTTTTGCTATTTGTCTCTAATCAATTTCTTAATTTCATTCAGTTTCATCAAAGCTTCCACCGGGGTCAGGGTGTTCACATCGGTGTTCAGAATATCATCCCTGATTTGCTCCAGCAAAGGATCGTTAAGCTGGATAAAACTCAGTTGGTAGTCATCTGACAGGGTCTTTTTATCATTCTGATCGGCCAGTTTCTCGTCGGTATGAGAATCCTCTAATTTCTTCAGCAGTTTCTCTGCTCTATCGAGCACTGTTTGGGGCATACCGGCCATTTTGGCTACGTGAATACCGAAGCTGTGGGCGCTGCCTCCGGGTTTGAATTTGCGCAGGAAAAGAATCTTATTTTGCACTTCTTTCACAGAAATATGGTAGTTTTTGATACGAGGCAACCGGTTGGCCATTTCGTTTAATTCATGATAATGGGTGGCAAACAGCACTTTAGGGCGGTAAAGCGGATGTTCGTGAAGGAATTCAGCTATCGACCAGGCGATTGATATTCCATCGTAGGTGCTGGTTCCCCGACCGATTTCATCCAAAAGAATAAGGCTCCTGTTGGAGATGTTATTGAGAATGCTTGCCGTCTCATTCATTTCCACCATAAAAGTGGATTCGCCACTGGAAATATTATCGGAAGCCCCTACCCTGGTAAAAACTTTATCAAAAAGACCAATCTTCGCTTCTTTCGCAGGGATAAAGCTGCCCATCTGCGCCAGAAGAACTATCAGCGCCGTTTGGCGTAGCAAGGCCGATTTACCCGACATATTCGGGCCTGTTACAATTATTACCTGCTGTTTTTCATTATCCAGGTAAATGTCGTTGGCAACATATTCTTCATCCTCGGGCAGCTGGCTCTCAATCACAGGGTGCCTGCCGTCTTTAATATCAAGGATGTAAGAATCATTCAATTCAGGCTTCGCGTAGTTGTTCCACCTGGCCAGTTTGGCAAAGGAAAGCAATACATCGAGCTTTGCTACCAGGTTGGCATTCAGCTGTATAGGTTCGATATACTCGGATACAGAAAAGACAAGCTCACGAAACAACTTTTCTTCCAAATCAAGTATTTTATCTTCTGCGCCCAGAATCTTCTGTTCGAGTTCTTTTAATTCTTCCGTTATATACCTCTCCGAACTTACCAGGGTTTGTTTGCGGTGCCATTCTCCGGGGACTTTATCCTTGTAAATATTTCTTACCTCCAGGTAATATCCAAAAACGTTATTATAGCCGATTTTCAGAGATAAAATTCCCGTGTTTTTTATCTCGCGCTGTTTAATAGAATCCAGGTAATCTTTACCTGAAGTCACCAAATCCCTGTATTCATCCAGCTCCTGAGAAATACCGCCGGCAATGACATTCCCTTTACTCACCAGGGCCGGGGGATCCTGCTGAATATAATTGCTAATTTTATTTGCAATAGACGCACAATCACTGAATTGTTCCCCGATTTTCTTCAAGGCTTGATTACCGGTATCTTCACAAGTTTTCCTGAGCGGGTTAATCTCATCAATAGCACTTTTGAGCTTAATCATTTCCCGCGGACTGATTCGCCCTGTGGATACCTTTGTAATCAATCGCTCCAGGTCTCCTATCTCGTCAATTTTATCGGATAATACGCCCATTAGGTCGTGGTCGTTAACCAGATGCTTCACCACAGATAAGCGCTCATTAATTGCTTGCTTATGCTTCAGAGGAAAAATCATCCAACGCTTGAGCAGCCTGGCACCCATTGGCGATTCCGTTTTGTCAATCACACTCAAAAGCGAGGCTCCTCCCTCGGCAGCAGGTTGAAATAGTTCCAGGTTCCGAATAGTGAACCGGTCGAGCCATACATAATCATCCGCCTCAATGCGTGAAATCTTGGTAATATGTTTTACTTTGTCGTGATGGGTTTCTGCCAGGTAATGAAGGGCTGCTCCTGCGGCAATGATACCGTCTTTTTGTTGCTCCACGCCAAAACCTTTTAGCGAGGTCACCTCAAAATGCTTCAGAAGCAGGTCGCGCCCGAAGTCAAAAGTAAAAACCCAATCATCAAACGTTTTTGTGAGATGCTTGTCGCTGAACAGCTCAAAGAATCGCTCCCTTTTATCCTTTTGAATTATCACTTCAGCGGGGGCAAATGATTGAATCAGTTTATCCACATAATCGAGGTTTCCTTCGGCAAGGTAAAATTCGCCGGTGGACACATCCAAAAAAGAAACGCCGGCTTGTTCTTTCCCCAGGTGCATGCTGGCAAGAAAATTATTTTCTTTGTTTTCAAGCACCTGGTCATTATATGATACGCCCGGGGTAACTAACTCGGTTACTCCTCTTTTGACAATCTTTTTGGCGAGTTTTGGGTCCTCCAGCTGGTCACAAATAGCCACTCTTTCGCCTGCCCTCACTAGTTTTGGCAAGTAGCTATCCAAAGCATGATGCGGAAAACCGGCCAAATCCACCTGAGAAGCCGCACCGTTTGAGCGCTTGGTGAGAATTATTCCCAGAATTTTGGCCGTTTTATGAGCATCCTCCCCGAACGTTTCATAAAAATCCCCCACCCTGAATAGTAGCAGTGCATCCGGGTATTTGGATTTTACGGAATAATACTGCTTCATGAGAGGCGTTTCCGTGATGTCAGCCTTTTCGTTCTTCTTTGCCAAAACTTGAAAATTTTAACCAACAAAGTTAAAATTATAAATGGATCATAGGTAGTGAATTACCTCCATGATTTCTTTAAGTGATTGCTTATTTTTGCTGACCTAAATTATGGAATTATGCGAAAGCTTGCCAACAGTGAACTGAACAGACCAACGGTGGAGGAGTACAAGCAAAAGCCAAAACATCCGGTAGTGGTGGTTCTGGATAATATTCGAAGTGCCAATAACGTGGGATCAGTATTCAGGACCTCTGATGCCTTTCTGGTAGAGTCAATCCACATCTGCGGAATAACGGCCTGCCCGCCAAACCGCGACATTCAAAAAACCGCTATTGGGGCCACCCAGTCAGTGGAATGGAAATACTTTAAAAACACCGCTGACTCGGTGAATCAACTTAAAAATGAAGGATATAGGGTGTTCGCGATAGAACAATGTGAGGGAGGATGCTCACTAATGGATTTGGATATCAACCCATCTGATAAAACAGCTTTTATCTTCGGAAATGAAGTATCGGGAGTCGCACAAGAGGTTGTTAATTTGTGTCACGGATGCATTGATATTCCGCAATGGGGCACCAAGCACTCACTCAATATTTCCGTAAGTGTTGGTGTGGTTTTGTGGGATTTTACAAAAAAGGCAAAGAAATCTAACAATTAGCCATGCCAGGTGTTTGCTTGGTTTACAGGAGTAATTAAATAATAATAAGCATGGTTTGAAGCCGACTCTACTATTAAATACCATATTTAATTATTCATTCAGTTACTCCTGAATCAGAGAGCTTTAGAAAGATATGATTATTTTTTTCGCTTTCTGTTTTCTAAATATGAGTTTTTTTTATATCTTTATAAAGAATGTGTAGAAATCATATAGAATATTTTAATTTACAGACCATCCTCTGAATGAAATTATTAACTTAAAATCAAAACATTATGGAAAAAAGAATATTTACTTTCAAACAAAAATTGCTTTTACTCTTATTCATTAGTAGCCCGCTCTTTCTCTTTTCTCAGGGTCAAGGCCAGGATAAATCCCAGGCTTTTGATCCTCATTGGTACATTTCGTTAAACGGAGGTATCAGCCAGTTCTGGGGAGAAGTATCCGGCCAGGGTTTCTTTGAGCGAATTCCCAATGATAAATTCATGGGCGGTGCAGCCGTAGGTTATCAACTAAGCCCGGTATTCGGTCTCAGAGGAAATTTCCAATACGGCTCCATTTACAGCGAGAAAGCATCATTGGTGCAGGTTCCCGGTTCCGGATGGACACAACTTGAGATGGAAGCCTCCCCGATGATAGATTACAGCATTCAAGGAACTTTGAGTCTTATTAACCTGTTTTCAACTTATAAGTCAGAGCGCATTTTTGACTTATATATGATTGCAGGAGTTGGACTTTCCATGTGGGAATCTGAGCTAATAAACCAGGATAATGGTTCGATTGTAAATAGTGCAGATGTATCGGAAGGATATGTCCCCGCAGGCGCCGGAATATCTTTCAACCTCAGCCGGTCTGTCAATCTTGGGTTAGAGCAGGTTTTTAACGTTGTTAATGGTGACATGGTTGATGCAAAAACCGATGGCTCAGATAACGATATATATTCCAACACGCGCCTGAATCTTACCTTCAAATTTGGACAGGGTGACGACTTAAAGGATATGGCCGAAAACTTCGACCAGGTTAATTACTACGTAAAACCCCGTGTATTTCAGAGACATGGCGACCGGGTCCGCTTCACTTTCAGCGGTGATATCCCCGAAGATTACTTCAGTGAGAAAACAGCAATGAAGATAAGCCCGAAATTAACCTACAAAGGCAAAAGCACAGTGCTAAAGCCGGTATTCCTTAAAGGGAAAGAAGTATCGGGTGACGGCCAAATCATCACCTCCGATGGGGGAAGTTTCTCGCAAGACTATGACGTAACATTTGAAAATGGAATGGAAGATGCTGAACTGAAAGTATCCTCCATAGCATTTATACCAGTGGCCCGTCCTGTAAATGAAGACGCCACCGATAGTAACATCAAAGAAAATGACAAAGCAGTTACGCTTCCCGAAAGGACCGTGGGGGAAGGTACAATCATTACAGGGCAAAGAGTCGTTTTTGATCCTACCAAAGTTACCGGCGACATTCTCTCAAAAGCCAATGCACCGGAATACGGAATGCTGGCTCGTCACGGTTATGAAAAAGAAACGATTCTTTCTGATCAGGCCGCGGTGTACTTCAAAATTAACCTGGCCTACCTTAACTGGAGACTTCCGCTTAATGTAAACCGAAATGCAGAAAAAAATGTAGAGAAATTAAAGCAGTTCCTGGATAAAGGATGGAAAATCAAAAATATTGAACTCAATGCCTGGGCTTCGCCTGACGGACCGCAGGATTTTAACGCCACGCTATCTGAAAAACGTGCTGAGACAGGAATGGATGTTCTCAAAAATCTATTTGATGAGTTAAATATGAGCATTGAGAAAGTGACTGTGGATAAGCAGGCAAAAGGGGAAGACTGGAATGGTTTCATGGAAGCTATTGAAAACTCTGATATTGAAGATAAAGAAATTATTCTCAATGTAGTGCGTTCCCAGCCTAATCTCAAAAAGCGGGAGCAGGAAATAAGGAACATGGCTATTGTTTTCAAAGAAGTGGAAGAAAAAATACTGCCGCCACTTCGTCGGGTGGAGATGAAAGTTAACAGCTTCGAACCTAAGCACTCCGACCAGGAGCTCGCCAGCATGGCATTAAATGATGCAGAATCACTTAAAAAGAACGAGCTCTTATATGCAGCCACGCTCCATGAAGACCTGGATAAAAAACTCGAAATTTACCAAAAAGCAGTCAAGCTATTCCCTGGTTCCCCGAGGGCATATAATAATGTTGCCTACATTTACCTGGCTAAAGGAGAATATAATAAAGCAAAAGAAGAACTCAGGCAGGCAGAAAAGATTGCCCCGAAGCACGCCGGTGTGTTAAATAACTTAGGCATTATTGCAGGCATTGAAAAAAACTATGCTAAAGCCGAAGCGTATTTTGAAAAAGCTCAAAAAGAAGGGTTGAGTACTAATTATTATATGGGTGTTTTAAATATCACCAAAGGCAATTATGCAAAAGCCCTGGAGCTGATGCAGTATAAAGATTGCGATTATAATGTGGCACTTGCTCACATGGTTTCTGAGGATGTGGATAAAGCCATATCTACTCTTGAGTGTGTGCCTGAAAGTGCACAAAAAAATTATCTGATGGCTGTTGCAGCCGCCAGAAAGGAGAATAAGTCTATGATGTTTGAACACCTTGTTAAAGCGATCAAAATTGACAAGGCTTACAAAGAAAAAGCTAAAAGCGATAAAGAATTTATAAATTATTTTGATGCCCCGGACTTTAAAAGCCTGGTGAAATGATCGCATGATATATAGGTTTATTAAAAGATTTTAACTGAATTTTAGCTCTTTTTATAAACCTATAGGCATAATTTGATTTTTATGAAAACAGAATTTTTCATATATTCGCCCAATCGGATTGTTAACAAAAAAAATAAAAACCAAATGAGACATTTTAAAGTTATTGGCTTGATCTTAATTACCGCATTATTAAGTAGTTGCGGGTTAAACCAGATGATCAAAGATTATGAAAAGGTAGATTATACCGTCACTCCTGAAGTATTGGAAAACAAAGGAGGAAGTGTGGAAGTGGAAGTAAAAGGCTACATTCCCGAAAAATATTTCCATCCTAAAGCTGTTGTAGAAGTTCAACCAGTACTCAAATATGAAGAAGGTGAAAAAGAACTTACTCCATTTAAGCTGAAAGGTGAAAAGGCTAAAGGAGAAGGCACCGAGATAAGCAAAAAAGAAGGTGGCTCCTTTACCTATGCTACAGCATTTGAATACAAAAAAGGCATGGAGAATGCTACATTAGTTGCCTCTCCTGTAGCTTCACTGAAAGGGCAATCAGAAACGCTCGGTACCACACAACTTGCGGATGGTATTATCATTACAAGTACCAAAATAAAGCACACAGAAAATGTGGCTATGGCTCCGCATATGTACGAGAAAGAAACTATCGTCTCGGAGGATGCCAGCATCTATTTTGCTCAGAACTTCGCCAACCTCAATTGGTGGCTTGACCTGAACAAGGAAAAGAATACCAAAGAAAAACTGGCAGAATTAAAAGATTTCGTCAGAAAAGGTTGGAAACTTAAAAATATTGAGTTGAACGCATGGGCTTCTCCCGAGGGAGAACTCGATTTTAATGAAGAACTTGCCGTTGATCGCGCAGAAACGGGTAAGAAGTATATCACCAATGAGCTCAACAAAATAGCTGAAGAAGAAGACAGCAAAGTCGGATTTGAAAGCGCTGATGACGTGAAGCTTGATGTACAGCCACGTGGAGAAGACTGGAATGGTTTTATGGAAGCCGTTAAAGAAAGCGATATAAAAGAGAAAAATACCATTCTTAACGTTGTTCGCTCACAGCCAAACCTCAAGAAAAGAGAACAGGAAATCAGAAATATGGCTATGGTTTACGAAGAAGTAGCTGAAAAGATTCTCCCTCCATTAAGGAGAGTAGAATTTACAGTAAATAGCTACGAGCCCAAGTTTACCGACAGCGAGATGAAAGATTTAGTTATGTCTGACCCGGATAAACTGGAGCTTAACGAGATGCTCTATGCAGCTACAATGTATGATGACCTCGATAAGAAGCTTGATATTTATAATACGGTTATCGATAACCACCCCAAATGTGTTAGAGCCCATAATAATAAAGGAGCCGTACTGCTGCTGAAAGGCGAGTTGAGGAAAGCTAAGAAGAGCCTGAAAAATGCCAATAAAGGCGATAAGATTGCCGGTGTAGTTAATAAGAACATGGGTGTTCTCGCTTCTAAAGAAGGTGACTTCGATAAGGCGGTTGAGCTTTTTGAAAAAGCTCAAAAAGAAGGCGTTAAAGCGAATTACAACCTGGGTATTGCCCACATCATCAAGGGTGACTTTGACAAAGCGCTTAACCTGTTTGGTAATGCTTCCTGTGATTATAACCTGGCCCTTGCACAGATTATGAATGACCAGCTGAATGATGCTGAATCAACGCTTAAATGTGCTGATGCCGATGGCAGAACACATTATCTGCTGGCTGTAGTAGGTGCCCGTAAAGACAATAAAGACATGGTTATGAATCATCTGGAAAAAGCAACTGATATGGATTCATCACTAAAAGCAGAAGCTGCTGAAGACGAAGAATTCATTGAGTATTTCAATGATAGTAAGTTTAAAGAGATAGTTAAATAACCTCATTTTTACTATATATAAAAAAAGCTGTCCATCAGATGGGCAGCTTTTTTTATGGCTTTATGCGATGAATCCCTTTTTCATAGGAGGAATGGATAATTATTTCCCGCAATTTCTCGTAATCTTCAGGATTCTCCACAAAATCCACATGACTCATATCCACGATAACAATCCTCAGGTCCTCGCGCTGCTGCATAAACTCAAAATAGCTTTCCTGTATCTTCCGGAGATAATCATCAGGGATAGCCTGTTCATAACTGCGCCCTCTCCTCCTTATATTTTCCTGAAGCTTATCAATGCCCATATATAAATAAACCACGAGGTCGGGCGACGGTAATGTCGTGTTAATAATTTTATACAACCTGGAGTAAAGGGCAAATTCATCTTGCTGAAGTGTTTTTTGTGCAAATACCAGCGACTTGGCTATAAAATAATCGGCAACTATAAAATTATGAAACAAATCTCCTCCGCTCAAAATATCTTTCATCTGCTGATAGCGCTCAGCCAGGAATGAAAGTTCGAGTGGGAAGGCATATTTTTCGGGGTTTTTATAAAATTTCGGTAAAAAAGAATTATCCTCAAACTGCTCGTTAACCAGCCTGGCATCATAGTCGGATGCAAGCATACCGGCCAGTGTGCTCTTACCTGCACCAATATTCCCCTCTATAGCAATAAAATTATAGGCCATTCCTAATATTTTGGTAGTAATGAACGATCGAAATAAGAGCTAACCCTCAGTTCATCAGGACACTCCCTGTAAAGTTCCCGCATCGATTTCTTCAACACCGGGTGCTCAAGTTCCGGCGCTATCTCCAGCAATGGCATAAGTGTAAAACGACGTTCCTGTAGCTTTGGATGAGGGATTATTAAGTCGGCTTCCTCAACTATATGCTGGCCATAAAAAAGAATATCAATATCTATATTTCGCGAAACCATCACGCCGGGAACCCTCTCACGCCCCATCGATTCTTCAATTCTCAGTACCTCCTTCAGCAAATTATGAGGGTCAAACCCTGTTTTTATGACAATGACCTGGTTAAGGAAATCATTATTGTCTTCAAATCCCCAGGGTTGAGATTCGTATATCGATGACATGCGGATCACCTCTCCGCAGCGCTCACTTATTTTACTTATGGCACGGTGTAAATATTGTTCTCTATCGCCCAGATTACCGCCCAGTAACAAATACGCTTCTTTCATTGCCAAAAAATTTAGGTCGCAAAATTACAACAGGCTACTAAGAAATGGAAAGAATGTACGGACTAAATTGAAAGTCTGGTCAGTTGTCTTCCTGTGTGGGCCTCAAGGCGCTTAAATAACTTTTTAATCTTCCGGTCATAATCGGGGTCGGTAGCCCACCGGCCTGTTAATTTTTCCACCACCGGAGCTATCCCTCTCTTTACAAAATAAAAACGATTATCCACAAGAGCATGCTTAAGGTCCTGCTTTGAAGCATAAGCTTTCAGATGCTGGATGTGAGCCCTGATACCTTTTTCCGCGGTTTCAAAGTATTCTCCCGGGGTGTCGTCGTTTACCGTGCCCAAACCACAAAAATTATTTTGTTTTGGTTTAACCACTCCCGTGTATTTTAAAAAATCTGTTTCATGACACATCTGCACAAATGCCACATCATGGTTCACCCCTTCCCGGGCTGCTTCTTCAATATAAATCTTTACAAGCTTTTCCACATAAGAAGTGTCTATCGAATCATTATGAGCCATTAAAAAGTCCTTAAGTTTCTCTTTATCCAGAACGCCATCTCCCATGATTCTTAGAGAATTTTTCTTCTTCCGTGATTCTACATTTTTCTTCCCTGATTTTGGTTTTTTCCCGTTCTTCTCAACCGGCATAAACACGGAAAGGGCACCACTCATCAATGGTTTATCCCGGAATTCGACAGGGTATCGTTGAGTTATAAAAGCAGGTAAAAGCAGCCGGTGAACAGAATCATCTTCATAAACGCTTAGCAATTTATATTCAGGAAAATGAGAAAAAACGTTATCATCAGCGGGGCTTCCAATTTCGCGGGATACTTGTTCTAAATATTGAATAAATTCATTAAAGTAGGTACTATCTGCAGAAAAGTGGCTTGCATAAGCTTTCGGGTAATCGCAGGCTGATGAATAGTATTGGCTGCTAAAGGTGTTTGTAATGTAGGATGAATAGGATATGCGGTCAGCTACCATTAAAAAGAGAATTAAAATACTCCATCTTAGTATGCGATAGTATGGGAAATTTTCTTTTAATAAAGGGCGCATCGCTTTCAACCTGTAATCTTTTTCGTTAAAACATTACTTATCCATACAAAGATGGACAATTTAACCTTTAATTAATAGCTTCGGGTAAAAATATGTCAACATCCTGTTGTTAATATTCGTAAAAACAAATAATTTTGGATATCATTTGACTCTTAAAAAAATCAAAATATTTTAACACATGAAACAATTTTTTAAATTTACTTTCGCGTCCGCTTTAGGTTTCTTAATCACATTTGTGGTTATACTCCTCATTGTATTTGGAATCATTTCATCTACACTTTCTTTCACAGAAAGTAAAACTGTTCTGGTCTCTGAAGGCTCTGTTCTGAAAATGAATTTGAATTATCCTATCAATGACCGGGGAGTTTCACAGCCTAATTTCATGAATTTTTCCTCTTTAATGGAAAAACCGATTGGCCTCATCGACATTTTGGAGAATATTGACAAGGCCCGGCAGGATGACAAAATCAAAGGGATTTACCTGGATTTAACAAGCCTTGGACCGGGAATGGCATCCGTACAGGAAATTCGTCATGCATTGGAAGAATTCAAGGAGAGTGGAAAGTTTATAGTAAGCTATGCCGAGAATTACAGCCAGAAGACTTATTATTTGGCAAGTGTAGCAGATACAATATTTCTTCATCCGGAGGGAATGATCGACTTTAAAGGGCTAAATGCAGAAATTATGTTTTTCAAAAACATGCTGGATAAAATTGATGTAGAAGCCCAGGTAGTGCGCCATGGAACCTTTAAAAGTGCGGTAGAACCTTTTGTAATGGATCACATGAGTGAGGCTAACCGTGAACAAACATCAAAATATATCAATTCAATCTGGGGCGAAATGGTAAGCAGCATATCCGCTAGTAGGGGTATATCGGAAAAGGAATTAAACCACATTGCCGATAAGCTAATGGTAACTGATGCCCGCGAGGCGCTAAAGCAAAATTTTGCAGATAAGCTGATGTATGAAGATCAAATACTTGAATACTTTAAAAATCGCTTGAATAAATCAGAAGTCGATGATATTGAAATGGTGAGTCTTAAAAAATACCAGGATGCCATTGTGGAGAAGCTGAGGGAAACCCTTCCCAGGAATAAGATTGCTGTGGTTTTCGCCCAGGGGCAGATTCAATCGGGAGAAGGCGGTAACAGCCTGACCATCGACTCAGACAAAGTTTCACGCCTCATTCGAAAAGTAAGAAAAGACACCACCATTGATGCCGTTGTTTTGAGGGTCAACTCACCAGGCGGAAGCGCTTTGGCCAGTGATGTAATATGGCGGGAAACAAAGCTTGCTGCCAAGGAAAAGCCCTTTATCGTATCGATGGGAGACCTGGCGGCATCAGGCGGATACTATGTTTCATGTGCTGCCGATTCCATTTTTGCCAACCCAACCACATTAACCGGCTCAATAGGAGTATTTGGGATTATACCCAACATGAAAGGATTGCTTAATGACAAACTCGGGCTTACTTTCGATAATGTTAAAACTAACGAAAATGCAGGATATATCTCTATCAACAGGCCCCTGACAGATTTCGAAAGGAAGGTTTTAAAAAGCAACATTGAAGACATCTACTCCACCTTTACACAAAAAGTAGCCGAAGGAAGAGACATGAGTGTTGACGCCGTGGATGAGATAGGCCAGGGAAGAGTATGGAGCGGCGCTGATGCCAAAGAAAATGGGCTAGTGGACCAAAACGGGGGCATGATGGCTGCTATCAAAGCAGCTGCAGAAAAAGCAGGCGTTGAAGACGACTACCGCCTGATCAAATATCCGGAGAAAAAAGAACCCCTGGAGGCATTTATTGATGAACTTACGGGACGCAAAAAATCCATGACAGCCGAAAGTGTTAAAAAAGAGCTGGGGCCACTCTATACGTATTATGAATATCTGAGAGAGATATACAGCATGGAAGGTCCGCAAGCGCGGCTGCCCTACAAAGTCAGAATTTATTAATTGCTCAGATTAAACGATTCCGGTACAAGCCTGTTAGGTTTGTACCGGAAATGTTTGATACCATGAAAACCAGATTACTTTTAATACTGTTATTTCCCGTAATTGCATACTCACAAACGCGATATCTTGATTCGCTGTTCAGCGTTGAAACCACAAGTGATATATTATACGGAAACAATGATAACTGGAATGGATCCAATCAGGATTTGTATTTGGATGTTTATGAACCAGCGGGTGATGTAGCCGAAGAAAGGCCGCTCATCATTTTCGCTCATGGAGGCAGTTTTCTGTATGGCGATAAGCTAAATCCTTCCATGCAAATATTATGTACCGAATTCGCCGAAATGGGCTACGTTACCGCCAGCATCAACTACCGTCTGGGTGTGAATTATTTCAATGTGCTGGCAGGAAACGGCGAAACCGAATTTTTATATGCCGCTTTAAGAGGCACGCATGACATGCGGGCAGCCGTACGTTTTTTCAGACAAGATGCCGATACGGATAATCTCTACCGCATTGATACCAACTATATTTTCGCGGGTGGCAGCTCAGCCGGTGCTTTTATGGGACTTCATACCGCCTACCTCGATCAGTTGGAGGAAATTCCCGAAGAAGTAGACAACATTGAAGAACTGGGAGGGATCCCCGGAAATAGTGGAAATCCGGGATATTCCAGCGATATTGACCTTGCCGTTAATCTAAGTGGGGCTATTGGCGACACGGTCTGGATTGAGGAAGAAGACACACCGCACGTTTCTATGCATGGCACTGATGACGGAACCGTACCCTACGAAACGGGCTATGTCGAATTATTCGGCATACAAGTATATGAAGTGCATGGATCAGGGGTAATCGATATTCGCTCAGAGAACGTAAACGTTGCCCATGATTTTTATACCTTCAACGGGGCCGGTCACGTGCCCTATGACCCTGTGGCAGGAGAAGATCAGCATGAGATGTATATGGATACTACCATTCAGTTTGTTAAAACATCCCTGTATGAAAGATTCTTCGGAACCCTTACCGGGCGGCCGGAACAATTTATTACTCAAAAACAATTAACAGCCTATCCCAATCCATCAAACACCGGAAGAATCACAGTAACAATCTCCCCGTCGCAGCATGCATTAATTGGCATTCATGATATGAGCGGACGTAGAATTATATCCCGCCAAATGCATTCATCAACCACCTTTACTCTTGATAGAGGGGTTTACCTCCTAAGGGCCACATATAAAGACGGAACTGTAGAGAACAGAAAGCTTATTATCAAATGATAACCAAGGATAGGCTGCGCAAGCTCATCAAAGAGCGAAAAAGAACGGTCTCCTTCAATGAAAAGATACGGCGATCGCAGGTCATTTGGGACAAGCTGGAGAAAGACGATACGTTTCGATCGGCACAAACCATAATGCTTTACTGGTCAATGAAGGACGAAGTACATACACACGACTTTATTAAAAAATGGTATCATGCAAAGCAAATTATATTACCTGCGGTTAATGGCGAGCTCCTTGATTTAAAAGTTTATTCAGGACCTGAAAGTTTGAGGAAAGGAGAAAGCTACGGCATTATGGAGCCTGCAGGAGAGAACTTTCGGCAAAGTGAAAAGATTGAGTTAATGATTATCCCGGGCGTTGCTTTTGATCGTTTTAATAACC